>NZ_BAABFD010000003.1:0-461292 GCF_039540635.1 Nonomuraea ferruginea
GGATCAAACTCTCCATAAAATGAATTTGAATCCCAACCAAAAAGGAATCCGTCACAGAAAAACATGACGGGGTTGTGCATCATGCACTGGCTTTTAACACACTGTTGAGTTCTCAAGAAACGGACGCGTACACCCCGGCAAGACCCGACCAGCGGCCCCCGCCGAAGAGGCGTTCATTTCGTCTTTGTGTTACCAATCTTCGCAGCCCCCCAAGTTCGTGTCAAATTGACGCGAACCCCATCGAGCTGCAGAAATCAGCAACCGCCCCGTCTCCGAGGCAACCCCTCTACCTTACTCCGAACTTCGACCCTTGTCCAACCGGACACTTGATCAAAGGATGGAGAGCAGAGGCGGGGAGCCGGCACGAGACCGGTTCGCCCGTTCAGAACACGGAGAACTGTATGGACGCCTCCCCTGGGCGTCAAATCGGCGTTCACCTCGGTGTCACCGTGACGACACGGGTACGTACCGTGCGTGAACCAGCAGTCCGCGCCGAGGGCGCTCATCATCCTGGTGGGGATCGCCGGGGCGCTGATCGTGCTGTTCGGCCTGCGGGAGGTGTCGTCCGTCGTCGGGCCGCTCGTGCTGGCGCTGGTGCTGGTGATCGCCGTGGCGCCGGTGCGCTCGTGGCTGGCCCGGCGCGGCGCGTCCGTGTGGCTGCAGGTCGCGGTGCCGTTCCTGATCATGCTGCTCGTCCTGCTGGGCATGGCCGGGGTGCTGACGATGGCTGCGGTGCAGCTCGGCGAGCTGGCGCCCGCGTACACCAGGCGGTTCGAGGAGCTCCTCACCGACGCTCGGGCCTTCGCCATCGCCAGGGGCATCAGCGGCGAGCAGCTCGACCGGGCGATCGACAGCTTCGACCCGGCGCGGGTGATCGGCATCGCGCAGAGTCTCCTCGGCGGGGTGATCGGCGTCTTCTCCGCCCTGTTCCTCATCGTCGTCCTGATGCTGGCGATGTGCCTGGACGCGCCCATCACGGCCAGGGTGCTCGACTCCGGGGAGGGCAGGAAGGTCGCGCTGGTGGAGGCGCTCGGCCGGTTCGCCCGCAAGACCAGGCGCTACCTGATCGTCTCGACCGTGTTCGGGCTGATCAACGCCATCCTGGACGTGATCGCGCTCTATCTCATCGGGGTGCCGCTGCCGCTCCTGTGGGGGGTGCTCGCGCTGATCGCGAACTACATCCCCAACATCGGTTTCGTCATCGCGCTGGTCCCGCCAGCCACGCTGGCCCTGCTCGACGCCGGGGTGCGTGAGATGTTGCTGGTCGTCGCGGCGTACGTGGTCTTCAACGTGGTGACGCAGTCGCTCCTCCTGCCGAAGTTTCTCGGCGACGCGGTGGGGCTGTCGACGACGATGACGTTTCTCTCGCTCATCATCTGGGCGTTCGTGCTCGGGCCGCTGGGCGCGATCCTCGCCATCCCGCTGAGCCTGCTGGCCAAGGCGCTGCTCATCGACAGCGATCCGGCCGCGGCGTGGGCGGGGGCGCTCATCTCCAACAGGCCGCCGGCGGTCACGCGGCCAACCGGCTCAAAGTCACGCCGCTCAGGCGCCTGACGTCGCGGGACAGGTGGGCCTGGTCGGCGTAGCCGGCGACCGCGGCCACCTCGGCGAGTGGGACACCGGACCTGGCCAGACGCAGGGCGTGCTGGAAGCGGACGATGCGCTGCAGGGTCTTGGGCGCGTACCCGAAGCTGGCGACGCTTCTGCGGTGGAGCTGGCGCTCACTCAGCCCCAGCTCCCACGCGACCTCGCGGACGCTGCCGCCCCGGCGGAGGGCGGCCGCGGCGGCGGGGGCGGCCGGGTCGGGGGGCGGGGTGCGGCGCAGGCGGTCGGCGATCGCGGCGCGCAGGACGGGCATGGGGTCGGGGGCGTCGTCCAGGGGCGGGAGGGCGCCGAGCGCGTCGAGCGGCACGCGCTGGTCGCGCAGCTCGGACAGCGGGACGCCGAACACCTCTCCCGTCGCGCCGGGCTTGAAGCGGATGCCGGTGAAGATGTCGCCCACACGCATCGACGTGGGCACGGGGCCCGTGTCGGGGCCTGCCACGAACGGGCCGGAAGGGCCCCAGATGAGGTCGACGCAGGCGTCGGGCACGACGAGCTGGGTGCGGTCGTCCTCGCTCACCTGCCGCCACAGGCAGACGACCCGCCCGGCGAGCGCGGGCTCCGGCGGCCACTCGGCGTACATGCCTCCACGCTACGCCCGCTCACCGACATTCCCGCGTGGGCGGGGTTGTCCCTACGTGGGGAGGCGGCCGTAGGCCTGGAGAGTCCTGAGGCGTCCCATGGTGAGGTAGCCGCCCCACTCGTGCTCCACCACGGGGGTCCACATGGGCCAGTTACCGTTCCAGCCGCCTTCCTCCGACTGGGCCGCCAGCAGGGCGTCCAGGTGGCGGGCCAGCACGTCCTCCGTGAACAGGGGGAACCGCAGAGGGCCGGGGGCGAAGTCCAGGGGGAAGTGGGCGTCGCCGGAAGCTTCGGGGTCGAAGGTGACCGTGGCCAGGATGGCGTCCTTGAGCCGCTGGAACTCCGACCGTGCCCGCTCCTCGTCGTCCACCAGGTCGAGGAAGGTGACGATGGCGCGGGCCTCGTACGGGGTGGTCTTGTCGACGGCGGAGATGCTCCTCCAGCAGAAGTCGGTGGCCGGTCCGCGCCACGGGTGGTCGATGCCGTGCTTGTGCAGGAGGCCGGCGATCGAGGCGGTGGGGATGAGGTTGCCGGGCGGGTCGTCCGGGGTCTCCCACCAGGGCGCGCGCGGCGCCTCGCGGACGGTCGGGAGGCAGAAGGGCACGCCGCCGTCGGGGGTGGTGACGGACACCAGGTAGTCGCAGGCGGAGCGGACCATCGGGTCGGCGAAGGCGTCGAGCTCGTCGAGGATCCAGAACGCGATCTCGACCGGCTCCGGCTGGCTGGCGGCGCCGCGCAGGTCGGGTTCGAGCGCGTGGCCGAAGCCGCCGTCGGGGTTCTGGTAGCAGCGCAGGGTGTCGAGGACGCGATCCCTTGGGCCGCCCGCGAACAGGGCCTCGAAGCGGAGCCGGTCCAGGAGCCTGGCATGGGTCAGCAGGTAGCCGTGTGCACGGTGGAGAACGTCCATGCGGTTCACGCTAGTCGCCCCGTTCCGCCTGACGCTTGTACGAATCGGACGCGGCGCGCGGGCTTATTCGGTTGCCGTCGGTGAGCGCTCCTGCGTACGGTCGGCCGCATGTGTTGCTTTTACGCAGGTTGCTTCTACGCGGTTCGCATTCGCCGCAGCCGGCCTCTGGCCCGCTAGCGGACGCGACCGGTCGAGCGCGTTCCGCGGCGCGCCCGGGGCCCTTCGAGCCATTCATCGACTCGAGGACCCGGAAGGGCAGCTGTGGCGCAGGATTACGCGCACGGAAATCATTCACACACGCAGAAGAAGGCCAGGAGCTCGGGCGGCCGCACGCCCAGGGACAGGGCGAGACGCGTGCTCTCCCAGAACTTCCTGGCCGACAGGCATGCCCTGGAGCTGGTGGTCAAGGCCGCCGCTCCCGAGGGCCTGGTGCTGGAGCCGGGGGCGGGCGAAGGCGCGCTGACCCTGGCGCTGGCCGCGGCGGGGGCGCGGGTGGTCGCCTACGAGATCGACCCGCGGCTGGCGGGCCGGCTCAGGTCGCGCACCCGCGACGATCCGCGCGTCGAGGTGGTGCGCGGCGACTTCACCGCGGCCCGCCCGCCGGGCGAGCCGTTCGCGGTGGTGGGCAACATCCCGTACTCGGCCACGTCGCGGATCGTCGGCTGGTGCCTGCGGGCCCGGTCGCTGACCTCGGCGACGATGGTCACCCAGCTGGAGTACGCCCGCAAGCGGGCGGGCGGCTACGGCCGGTGGAGCCTGGTCACGGTGGAGTCGTGGCCGTGGTTCTCCTGGCGGATGGGCGACCGGATCGGCCGGGAGAGCTTCCGGCCGATCCCGTCGGTCGACTCGGCGATCCTGCGGATCGAGCGCAGGCCGGCGCCGCTGGTCGGCTCGGGGCGGGACTGGCAGCGGCTGGTGGAGCTGGGGTTCAGCGGGGTGGGCGGTTCGCTGCGCGCCTCGCTCAGGACCCGCTACGACGGGGTGGACGCCGCCCTCGCCGCCGCCGGGGTGGCCCGCGACGCCGTCGTCGGCCACGTGCACCCGGACCAGTGGCTCACGGTGTACGACCGGCTAGACCTGTGAGGTGAGGCGTGCCGGGCCCGTCGGAGCGGCGGGCCCGGCCGTCTCGTGCTCGGGCGGGTTGCGCCGGCCCCACGGCATCGCGGCCAGCAGGACCGGCAGCAGCACGATCGACGCCCGCGACCAGTCCTGGTGCAGGAGCCACCAGGCGGTGTCCTCGTACTGGGTCATGTAGAGGTAGCCGTAGCCCGCCCAGAGCGACACCCCGATGATCGCCGGCCAGGCGAACCGGGTGGGCCGGGCGACCAGGAACGGCATGAACCAGAGCAGGTACTGCGCGCCCAGCCTGGGCGTGACCACCATGAAGATCAGCAGGATGGCCAGCGTCATGTCGATCGGGTCGGCCCGCCACCAGATGATGATCGCGGCCACGACGCACGCGTAGATCAGGTAGGTGCCGAAGGTCGCCAGGTCCGCGCGCAGCGCCCAGTCGCCGCCGGTGAAGTGGGGGGTCCAGCCCCACTCGCCGACGATCGGGCGGATGGCCCGGATGGTGTCGATGACCTGGGGGATCTGGCTGATCGAGGTGCCGGCGAAGACGGGCAGCGTCACCAGGAAGAAGAGCGGCACCGCGCCCGTGCAGAACAGCGCCACGATCCGGGACCGGAGCTGCGGCAGCAACAGCACCATGCCGGGGACCAGCCAGATCGGCCAGCTCTTGGCGCACAGCGCCAGGCCCATGAGCAGACCGGCGTAGGCGCCCCGTTTGAGGCCCGCCCGGTCGCCGGGGCCCGGCCTCAGCGCCTGCCCGAGCGTGCGCAGCGCCCATCCGGGGAGACCGGACCAGCCGTGGTCGGCCAGCGCCCGCCTGGTCACGGCGATGACGTCCATCCGGGGGGTGGGGGCGCCGGGGCCGCGGGCGACCACGAACGCGGCCACCCCGAACACCAGCGCCACCGGCTCGACCTGGCCATGGAGGCAGGCGACCATCAGCGCGAGCGGGTTGAGCGCGTACTGGAAGGCGCGCAGCGAGGCCTTCGGCCCACCGGCGAGCTTGGCCACCAGCGGGATGAGCACGATGTCGGCCACCACGGTGACGATCCGGCCGGACCACTCCCACGGGATGCCGAGCCACAGCAGGATGCCGTACACGTACGGGATCGTCGGCAGGAAGTGCCAGCCGCCCTTGCTGGCCAGGACCGGGTCCTGGCCGTTGAGCACGGCCTCGCCCGCCGGTTTGAAGCTGTTGACGAAGTCGACCGGCTGGTGGGCGTCGCCCGCCGCGAAGAACATCAGCACGACGCGGACCACCACACCGACGGCCAAGGCGGCCCAGAGCGGCGGTCGCCAGTCGCGCCACTGGGCGACGAGGGCGAGCGCGAGGCCGGTGACGAGGATGATCGCGATAGGGAGTGCAGTTTCCATGGCGGGACCTAGACTGCCCTACGCCCCTCCGCGCTGCCACACGGCTTTGTTTCCGGATCTCCGACATGCGGGGTCGTAACGCGTCAGAACATGACCGTCTGTGCTGAACTTTTCGCATGGGGGGATCCGAAGTCAACCAGACACTGGTCAGGCTCTATTTCGAGGTGCGCGAAGGGCTGCATGACCCGGTCGCCGCCTGGGCGAAACTCACAGCGAACTCTGAGGTTTACCGGCAGGCGCGGGGTGGCCGCCGGGTCCCCCTGGACGACGCGACGGCCGCCGAGCTGGCCGCGGCGGCCATCGTGCACACCGCGTCCGAGCACGGCGCCGACCAGGTGGCGGCGCTGGCGACCTCGCCGCTGGCCGGGCTCGTACGCGGGATGGGCGGCGCGGTGCTCACCGAGCAGTCGAGCGCGCCCGAGCAGCTGCTCGGCCCGCGTTTCGAAGGGCCGCGGGCGGAGGACTGGGCGAATGCCGCGTACGTACTGCTCTGGGGGGAGAACAACAGGAACGTGCGCGCGCCCGGATCACCGTGGGTGATCGCCGGTCGGTACAAGGGGCAGAAGGTGGTGGCCATCGGCCCGCACCCGACGCGGCTGTCGGACGAGACGCTCGTGGTGCGGCCGGGCACAGACGGGGCGCTGGCCATGGCGGTCGGGCACGTGCTGCTCAAGGAGTTCTTCCTGGACCGGCCGGCGTTCGCCGCGCACGCGATGGCGCGCACCGACCTGCCGGCCCTGGTGCGGCTGCGCGAGCTGGAGGACGGGCTGGTGCCCGGCGGGCTGCTCGGCCGCGACGCCGGGCGGCTCAGCCTGTACGGGGGCGACGGGGCGGCGGCGACGGAGGTGCTGCTGCCGCGCTTCGACGTGGGGCCGGGCGTGCTGCGCCGCGGGGTGCCGGCGGTGCGCGACGGCGAGGGCCTGGTGACGACCGTGTTCGACCTGCTGCTGGCGGTGTACGGGCTGGCCCGGCCGGGTCTGCCGGGGAGCTGGCCGGACGGCTACGACGACAAGACCTCCCCGTACACGCCCGGCTGGCAGGAGGCGCACACCGGGGTGGCGGCCTCGCGGGCGCTGAAGCTGGCCAGGGAGCTGGGCGTCACGGCCGAGAAGACGGGCGGGCGGTGCATCGTGGTGCCCGGCTGGCTCGACACGCCGCACGCCGACACCGCCTACCGGGCGATGCTGGCGCTGCTCGTGCTCACCGGCTGCCGCCGGGGGTGGGCGCAGGCGTCGGGCGGGGCGGGCGTGCCGCTCGTGCCGTACCTGGTGCTGCACGCGTGCGGCGAGGACCGGGCGGACCTGGGGGCGTTGAGCTGGGCGCTGGCCGACGGGATGTTCGACCGGCGGACGTCGCGGACGGTGCTGCTGGACGCGGTGCGCGGCGGGCTGCCGATGGCGCCGCCGCCGCGGGTGCTGGCGCTGCCGCGGTGGATCTACCCGCTGCCGCCGCAGGTGGACCTGCTGATCGGGCCGGACGAACGGTGCGATCTGGCCACTCCGGACTCCAGACTGGTCGCCGACATGGTGGCGAAGCTGTCGGACGGGCAGGTGGAGCCGGCCCGGGAGGAGCCGGAGCCGGGTGAGCCCGGGATGCGGACGGTGGTGGACCACGCCTGGATGTACGAGTACGGGGAGGCGCTGCCGGTCTACCGTCCGCCGGGGGTGGGGGTGCCGCTCAAGCCCACCCAGCTCGTGCGGTTGCCGTGAGCCGGGGCGGGGGCGCCGCCCCGGGCTCGGGTCTTGTCAGAAGCCCGCCGTGATGCGGGTGAACTCCCACTCGGCCTGGGAGATGCCGCTGCAGTTGGAGACGACGCCGCCGCCGGGGCAGGGGCGGTCACGGTTGACGCCCCAGTACGCGAGCCGGTTCAGGCCCTTGGACCTGGCCCAGTCGCGGATCTGCGTCCACGTCTGCGGGGTGGTCAGCTCCTGCTGGTCGGACAGGCCGTTCATGCCGGAGATGCCCATGCGGGCGTATGCCTGCGCGTCGGTGTAGCCGTAGGCGTTCTTGAGCGCGTTCTTCAGGCCCTCCGAGGCGTTGACGGTGTCCTGGTAGATGTTGGAGCTGCCGAAGTCGAACGGCATGATCGTGAAGTTGTCGATCGGCACGTTCAGCGCTCTGGCCTGGTTGATCAGGCGGACGCCGTGCGCGTTCGGGCCGGTTCTGCTGGTGCCGAAGGTGACGACGACCTTGACGTTCGGGTTGTTCTGCTTGACGATCTTGAGGCCGTTCAGGATGCGGTCCTGCACGGTGTAGTTCTCGAACTCGTCGTAGTTCTCGATGTCGAAGTCGACCACGGCCGGGCCGACCGCGTTGATGACCTGCTGCACGGCGCCGGCGAAGGCCTGCGGGGTGGCGCAGTTCGGGCCGAGCTTGTTGCCCTGCCAGCCGCCGAAGGAGATCTGGACGCTGCCGCCCTTGGACTTGATCGTGTTGATCGCCTGCTGGTCGGCGCCGCCGGTGAGGGGGCGCTGGCCGTCCCATGCCGGGTTGCAGCCGCCGCTGGACAGGATGAACGCCATGGTGAACGACTTGACGCCGGTCGCGTCCATGACGGCGCCCGGGTTGGGCGGGTTGCCCCAGCCCATCCAGAGGTAGGGGGCGCCGGGCATCCGGCTCGGGTTCGGGCCGGGGTCGTCGCCGCCGGTGGAGGTGCGTGCGGTGACGGAGTTGCTGTGGCCGGACTGGTTGCCGGCGGCGTCGCGGGCCCTGACGGTGTAGGTGTAGCCGGTGTTCGCCGCGCGGCCGGTGTCGGTGTACGAGGTGCCGCCGACGGTCGTCACCAGGCTGCCGCCCCGGTAGACGTCGTAGCCGGTGACGCCGACGTTGTCGGTGGCGGCGTTCCAGGCGAGCGAGACGCTGCTGGAGGTGACGCCGGTCGAGCGCAGGTTGCCCGGCACGGACGGCGCCTGGGTGTCCCCGCCGCTGCCGCCGCCGACCTGCTTCCACAGGGCGGGCACGACGTTGGGCTCCCAGCCCGGCTGGGAGGTGTGGCTCTGGAGGCACTCGTAGTCGACGCCGTTGTGGGTGACGCGGGTGCCGGCGGTGTAGGGGGTCCAGGCCGTCCAGGCCGCGTAGGCGGCGGCCGTCGCGCCGTACGCGGCGGGGGCGGCGACGGTGGCGAGGCCGGAGAGGGTCATGGCGAGGGAGGCGAGTAACGCAAGGAACATACGTCGAAATTTCATGACATTCCTCGGAGGTGCGGCTTGACGGTCTTCGAGAAGTTCCAGTTGTGGGTGGCGTCCCAGTTGATGGACCAGGTCATCGCGCCCCTGATCCCGGGGTAGGCGCGCGGGGGTACGAACGATCCGCAGCGGGTGCGGGTGGCCAGGCAGTCGAGCGCCTGGTTGACGACGGCGGGCGCGACCACGCCGCCGCCCGCGGCGCCCGGCCCGGCGGGCAGGCCCAGCGCCACCTGGTCGGGGCGCAGCCCGTTCTCCAGCTGGATGCAGGCGAGCGCGGTCAGGAAGTCGACCGAGCCCTGGGAGTACGCCCACGCCTGGTCGCAGCCGAGCATGGAGCCCGAGTTGTAGTACTGCATGTGGACGACCGTGAGGATGTCCTTGATCGACAGGGCGAGCTTGAAGTACTCCATCCCGGTCGACTGCATGTCGATGGTCTGCGGCGCCATCGTGATGATCAGGCCGGAGCCGGCCTTGGCGTGCAGTGCCCGGAGCGCCTGGGCCATGTAGGTGGCGTTGAGCCCGTTCTCCAGGTCGATGTCCACGCCGTCGAACCCGTACGACGTCATGATCCCGTACACGGAGTCGGCGAACCTGGTCGCGGCGGCGGCACTGGCGACCTGCACCCGCCCGGCCTCGCCGCCGACGGAGAGGATGACCTTCTTGCCGCGCTGCTTGAGCGTACGGACGTCGGCCCTGAACTGGGCGTCGGTGTAGCCGCCGAGCGCGCTCGCCAGGCCCGGGTCGACGCCGAAGACGACCTCGCCGGGGGTGGCGGTGGCCTCGCCGAACGCGATGGCGATCAGGTCGTACTCGTCGGGCACGGCCGACAGGCGCAGTTCGGTGGCGGGGTTGACGAAGTTGTGCCAGTAGCCGGTGAGGAAGTGCTTGGGCAGCCCCTCCCCCGGCTCGCCGGGGTCGCAGCCGGCGGTGGTGGCGGTGGCGGGGTCGCTGGGCGCCGACTCGCCCGCGCCGTTGTGCGCCCGGACGGTGTAGGTGCGGGTCTCGCAGGCGCCGAGGCCGGTGATGGTCGCGGTGGCCGAGCTGACAGCGGCCTTGACAGCGGAGCCTTCGTAGACGCGGTAGCCGTCGACGGCGCCGCTCGCTGGGGTCCAGGTCAGGGTGATGGCGCCGACGCCGCCTGTCGCGGTGAGACCGCCGGGTTTGCCGGGGACGCCCGGGACGGTGCCGCCGTCGCAGGGCGCGCCGTTGAGCGTGCAGCCGGTGATGCCGGGGAAGTTGCCGGGGCTGCCGGTGAAGCCGAAGCTCGCGCTCGCGCCGGGGGCGAGGGCGGGCGCCCAGGAGGGGTTGGTGAAGGTGTAGTGCTGCCCGTTCCTGGACTGCGTGGCGTCCCAGGCGGACGCGATCGAGAAGCCTGACGGGAGGTCGAACTGGACGTTCCAGCCGTTCATCGGGCTGGAGGTGCCGTTGGTGACGGTGATTTTGCCTTCGAAACCGGTGCCCCAGTCGGACATCTTGGTGAAGGCGGCGGTCGCCGAGGCGGCTTGGGCGGGGGATGCGGTGAGTCCGAGTGCGAGGGTCGCGAGCACGACCAGGATCACGCGTGCTTTCACATTGTCGTCCTTGTCGGTGGCGTACCGCGCGGCTTGCGCCGGGGGGTGAGAGCGCAAGCCGCACGGCACGGCCCGCGGAGGCAGACGCGAGCCGTCAAGAGGTCCGATCTGTTAGGAAAGTTTCCTAAGAGTTGACGTGATCGTAGCCTTGACACCCCGGGCTTACAAGACCCAATGCGTCACCGCCTCCGATACCCCGCCACGCGAGGTGGCGGGGCACGGACGGTTCAGTTCTGCCGCGTGATCCGGACGTCGTCGACCGCCGCCTCGACGAGCGAGGCGGTGGACAGGTCGGCGGCCTCGATGAGGATGCGCACCGTCTGCCCGGCGAACGAGCTGATGTCCGCGGTGGCCACGCTCCACGCGGCGTCCCGGTCGGACGCGGCGCCCGCCTGCTGGAAGACGGTCGCCGTGGTGTTGCCCACGACCCTGACCCGGAAGTAGTCGGCGCTGGTCGCGTTCGACCCGTGCGCCAGGTACCAGGACAGCGACAGGCTGGTGGTCCCGCCGGCGGGCAGCGTGATCGGCGGCGACTGGATCGAGGTGACGCCGCCGTCGATGTCGTACGCGCCCGCCGAGCTGCCGGCCAGGCGGCCGGTCACCAGGTCGTTGCTGCCGCTGACCGTGGTGCCGAGCTGCTTGGGGCCCGAGGAGGAGGTGTCGGCGGGGTCACCGCGCTCCCACTGGCCGAGGGTGGCCGTGTCGGTGCCGTTCGGGTTGACCGTCCAGCCGGTAGCGGTCTCGAAGGTGTCCGAGTAGACGGTCGTCGGCGGGGTGCCGGTGCCGCAGTACTGGGACTCCTTGCCGATGATCCGGTAGACGCAGTCGGAGTACTCCAGGAACCGCAGCGTGGCCTCCTTGTTGCGGGTGGTCTGCGGCACGATCTGCTCGTCGGGAGGGTAGAAGCCGGGGCTGGAGCCGGTCGGGTACATCTCGAACGTGTAGCTGAAGATCTTGTAGACGCCCCACAGCCAGTCGTTGATGGTGCCGTCGGTGATGTAGAGGTCGCTGGCCTGCTCGGGGGTGTAGCTGTTCGTCGAGGCCATGCTCTGGCCGAGGGTGGCGTGCGCGTTCCTGTCGTCCAGCGTCAGACCTGGCGCGGTGTCGTTGAAGGTGTAGCCGTAGGGCCACAGGATCAGCTCGCTGTAGGTGTGCCAGTCGATGTGCGCCTTGATCTGCTGCACACCGCCGACGACGCGGCCGCGTACCCAGTTCGCGACGGCGCGGACCTCGGGCGCCGACTCGGCCGACGGGCCCCGGTAGGTGTCGCTGGAAGGCGAGCCGGAGGAGCCGCCGCAGCAGCCCCACTGGTAGCCCCAGTTGCGGTTGAGGTCGGTGCCGACGGCGGAGGTGCCGCTGTTCGGCTGCCTGTTCTTGCGCCAGGACCGGTAGCTGCCCGTGGCGATGTCGTACTCGCCGCCGTCCGGGTTGAGGTCCGGCATGATCCAGATCTCGCGGGAGTTCACCAGGGAGGTGACCCTGGAGTCGCTGCCGTACCCGTCGGTGAGCAGGTCCATGATGTAGAGCGCCATCTCGACGGTGAGGTGCTCGCGGGCGTGCTGGTGGGCGGTGAACAGCACCTCCGTCTCCGCCTCGTCCGTCGCGACGTTGTCGCTGATCTTGACGCCGACGAGCTGCCTGCCTTCGTACGAGGTCCCGTACGAGAACTTGCTCGCGATGCCCGGATGGTCGGCGACCAGGTCGTCGATGTACGCGATCATCTCGGCGTAGTTGTGGTAGGCGGAGTCCGATGGCGGGAAGTCAGCGGCCGCGGCATCGGACGTGGATCTCGGGCGCGGGACCTCCGCGACCCGGTAACCGAGGTTCCTGATGGCGGTGACCTCGGCTTCCGTGGCGGTGATGAGGACCGACTCCTTCGTCACCTCGTCGATGGCCGCGCCGGTGGCCGCGACCGCGCTGCGTTCCTGCGCGTTCGACGGGCCCTGGACGCGGTACTGCTTGTTGGGGGGTGGCTCGGCGGATGCCCCCGCCCCGGTCGCGCCGGTCAGGCAGACCAGGGACAGGGCGGCGAGCAGGATGACCAAACGGCGGTGCACCTCGTCCTCCTAGGGCGCGCGGGCTCGGGTGTTGACGCGCGCCTGAACTGAGAGTGAAGAGGCGCCCTGTGCGGGGGAAGGCCCAATCTACGCCTCCCCGGTAGGGGTAATCTGCATTGTCACCCCCATGTCAGGCCTGGAGCGAGGCGGGATGTTCTTCGGCATCACGGATATCTGGACATATGTCATCGGCGCTTTTCTGATCATTCTGTTGCCGGGACCGAATTCGCTGTTCGTGCTCGCCCAGGCCGCGCAGCACGGCGTGCGGCAGGGATACCGGGCGGCGGGCGGGGTGTTCGTCGGCGACACCGTGCTGATGCTGCTGTCCGCCGCGGGCGCCGCCTCGCTGCTGCGCTCCACGCCGTTGGTGTTCACCATCGTGAAGTACGCGGGCGCGGTCTATCTGGCCTGGTTGGGGCTCCAGATGATCCGGGGAGCCTGGCGCGCGTGGCGCAACAAGGACGTCGCCGCGGCCGTGACGAGCGGCCCTGAGCGGGTGTCGCGTCCCCCGCGCCCGTTCGGCAAGGCGCTGGCGATCAGCCTGCTCAACCCCAAGGCGATCCTGTTCTTCGTGTCGTTCTTCGTCCAGTTCGTCGACCCGGGTTACGCCACGCCCGCGCTCTCGTTCCTCATCCTGGGCTCGATCATCCAGGTGTTCAGCGCGCTCTATCTCACAGCGCTGATTTTCTGCGGCTCTTTCCTGGCCGCTCAGTTCCGGTCCCGGCGGCGGCTCAGTGCGGGCCTGACCTCGGGTGTCGGTGCGGTGTTCGTCGCTTTCGGTGCGTCGCTCGCGGCCTCGTCGCTGAGCTGATCGCCGCCGGGCCGCCATTCTCAACGTGTCAAAAGAGGCAGTCGCCCCTTAGGGGGTCGGGTACGGTAAGCCACCGGAAAGCGCCCGGCAACCCCCGGATGCGAAGGTCGGAGTATGCCAGGGTGGCCGCTGGGTGACATCGAGCGGTCCGTCCGGCAAGCCTGCCGGCCCGAAGCCGGGGTAGTCCCAGCCCGTCGGCCCAATCTGCGGAGCAAGCGTTGAACCACCCTCCCGTCACCCTGCCTCGTCTGACCGCCCTGGCCCGTCAGGCCGCCCCGCAGTTGCTGGAAGCTGTGGTCGCTCCCCTGGTGGTGTTCTATGCCGCGATGATGCTGCTCGGCCTCCAGTGGGCGCTCATCCTGACCTGCTCGTGGGTCTACGTGGGCGTGGCATGGCGGCTGATCAGGAGGATCCGGGTGCCGGCCACGATGTATCTGGCCGCCGCGGCGATCACGCTGCGCACGGTGATCGGGCTGTGGACCGGCACGTGGATGTGGTACTTCATCCAGCCCGAGCTCGGCACCATCTGCATCGGCATCGCCTTCCTCGCGTCCGTGCGGCTGAACAGGCCGCTCGTGGAGAAGCTCACCCTCGACTACATCCACCTGCCGAACGCGGTGCTCAAGCACGAGCGGGTCCGCAGGTTCTTCGCCAGGATCACGCTGCTGTGGGCGTTCGTCCTGCTGATGAACTCGGGCCTGAGCATCGCGCTGGCGATATACGAGTCGCTCTCGGGCTCGCTCAGCGGGTACATCGTGCTGCGCACGTCAGCGGTGGCCGTGATAAGCGGGCTGGCGATCGCCGTCTCCGTCTTCGGCTTCAAGCGGCTGCTGCGCCGGCTGCACGTGGCGCACGGCTGACCGTTCGGCCAGCAGGAACGCTCCACACATCCCCATGGCCATCCCGGTCAGCATGCCGAACAGCTCCAGCAGGTCGGTCAGCCCGGTGGCTCCGCCGCTGAGCGGCGCGGCCGTGGCCGTGATGATCATCGCGTAGAGGCCCCAGCCGAACAGCGACCCGGACCCCAGCCAGGCCACGACCAGCGGCTGCCAGAACGGCCGGCGGGCGTTCGCCCTGACCAGGGCCACCAGCGCCACGCCCGCCGCCACGGCCAGCAAACCCTTGATCCCCTGCTGGAGCGCGCCGGCCGAGGTCATCGCCGCGGCGGCCTCCGGCGGCAGCCCCGCGTCGCCGCCGAACGCCCACGAGAAGCGGACACCCCCGATGACGGCCGCCACCAGCAGCGAGCCCCACGCCACCACCCGCTGGAACGGTCTCGTCAGCGACTGGTACGGGGCCTCGGCGGTGGTGGTGAAGACGGCGGGCCAGCGGTCCCGGGCGTAGAGCACGAAAGCGGCCATGAGTCCGACGCCCTGCCCGATGAACCCGCCGTAGACCATGACGTAGACCCAGGGCTCGATCGGGCCGCCGACGTCGAACAGAGCCGCCCCTTCGAGCAGCAGCCCCAGCGGCGTCGTGACCACGATCACGCCGAGCAGGCCGGTGCCGACCCACAGCGGCAGCAGCACCAGCCAGGCGGGCAGCCGCATCCCCCACCGCATGGTGAACCCGAGCGCCAGGACCAGCGCGACGGCGTCCATGCCGAACGTCAGCACGTTCATGCCGTACATCGTCGAGTCGTCCATGAGCGCCGGGTCGGTGACGCCGACCGGGCTGCCCGTCAGCCAGAGGACCTTGAGCGTGAGGTAGGGAAGCATGGCGGCCATGGCCACGATCGCCGCGGTGACCCGGCCCACGCCGGCTCTCGGTGTCTCGTTCATACCTCCCAGGCTGCTCTTCCGGCCGCTCGCGGGCCTCACGCGGGCAGGGGATCCCGCTCCCCCGTACGGGGGAGAGCAGCTCCGTACGTCTGAGCTTCCGTACGGGGGACTCACGGCAGTTCCGCGGCCAGTTCGTAGCCGCCGTCCGCTGGGCCGGCCCGGAGGGTGCCGCCCGCCAGGCGCACCCGCTCCCTCAGCCCCGGCAGGCCGAAGCCGCCGGTCGCGGTGACCTGGGGGGCGTGGGCGGGCGGGCCGTTGCGGACGGCGACCAGGTGCGGGGTGACCGCGACCTCGATCACGGCGCCCGGCGCGTGCTTGGCGACGTTCGTCAGCCCTTCCTGCACCACCCGGTGCGCCAGGCCGGGAATCGGTCTCTCCAGCCGCAGCGTGATCGCCATCCCGGAATCACGGGCCCGTTCCACCAGCGCCACCACGTCCTCCCGCACCTCGGCGTCATCGCCCGCCGTAGGAGGCGACGCGACATCGTCGCCCGCGCGAGCGGCCCCCGCGACAACATCCTCCTCACCTGCCGGAACGGACGGAGTGACGGGGCCGGTTTCGCGTGCCGGGGGGTGCGGTGTGATGGCGACTCGCGCCTCTTCGGTGGTGGGGGCGAGGGGGGCGGCGTCGGTGTCTTCGCGGAGGACGCCGATGATCTGGCGGAGCCGCTCGGTGGCGTCCGCCGCCGCCGCGCGCAGTTCGCTCGCCGCTCTGGCGTGGGCGGGTTCGAGGGTGGGGGACAGTTCGAGGCCGGCGGCGCGGACGGCGATGAGCGCCAGGTCGTGGCCGAGCGAGTCGTGCATGTCGCGGGCGATGCGCGCCCGCTCGCGCAGCCGTGCCTGCGCCTCGGCCGCCTGCCGCGCCTGGTCCCGCTGCTGCAGGAGCCGCCTGCGGAGCAGGCCCAGGAGGTACGGGACCAGGTAGGTGCCGATCAGGCCGCTGACCATGGTGATCCACAGACCGGCCGCGCCGCCCCCGGCGACGACGAGGACGACGCCGATCGCGGTGATCAGGACGGCGACCAGCCCGGCGCCCGGTATCCGGATGGACCACGGCAGGGCCCGGGGCAGGCGGCGTCCGGCGAGGTAGGCGTACCAGATGGAGAACGGCGAGACCGGCGCGAACGGGAAGATCTTGACCTGGATGGCGCCGGGGATGAGCCAGGTGATGTCGGAGGTGGCCAGGCTGTCGGCGAAGTCCCACGGCCCGAGCGGCAGCAGCAGCACCACCGCCGCCAGCGGCCACGGCCTGCCGACCAGCACGGCGAGCGCTCCAAGAGCCAGGCGCGGCACCGTGATCGCGCAGAACGCGCCGAGGTCTCTCAGCGGATCGGGCCCCATGGCGCTGATCACGATCGCCAGCAGCACCCACAGGACCACGTCTCTGAGCACCTGGCGACGGTCGTCGCGGCGTAGTCCGTTCACGCCCACGACGGTATCCGCGACCAGGCGGGACCCGCTCCCCCCGAAGGTCTGCGCCGGCCCCTGACGAAAGTCGGGTGGCTCGCGCTCCCCCGCAGGCGGTGGGGCTAGCACCACCATCAACTCGGATGCCCGCACTGATGTGCCGGGTCCGTCCGGCCGCTTTGATCGAAGGGTGTCAACCGGAGGTCGTAGCGCCGCCCCTGACGAAAGTCGGGGGTACCGCGTACCGATCGTCCGATGCGCGGTGGCCTGCGGGATTCCTAGGTTCGGAGCGTACGGGCCCTGACCCCGGTAGGGGAAGAGCCCGCGTTCGTCCCCGGGAGATCCCCGATGTCCGCCGGCACCTCTCGCCGCCAGGGTGAGAGTGCGCGCCAATCGATCGGAGTTCACGCTGATGTCGCACGCCGTCCTGGAGTTCCTCCAGCAGGTGATGTCCTCGCCCTGGCTCTACCTCGCGCTGTTCACACTCTCCCTGCTCGACGGGTTCTTCCCGATCGTGCCCGCGGAGACCTCCGTGATCACCGCCGGGGTGTTCGCGGCCACGGGCGAGCCGAACCTCGCGCTGGTGATCCTGGTGGCGGCGCTCGGCGCGTTCGCCGGCGACCACATCTCCTACCTGCTCGGTCTCAAGGGCGGGGGACGGCTGCGCAAGCGCAAGGCGATGGTGTGGGCGCGCGACGCCCTCGCCGAGCGCGGCGGCCTGGTGCTGGTCGTGGCCCGTTACATCCCCGGCGGGCGGACCGCGACCACGCTCACCATGGGCGCCGTCCGCTATCCGCTTCGCCTGTTCACGATCTTCGACGCGATCGCGGCGGCCTCGTGGGGCCTGTACTCGGGGCTGATCGGGTTCTTCGGCGGGATGGCGTTCGAGCGCGACCCGATCAAGGGGCTGCTGCTCGGGCTGGGCATCGCCGTGTCCGTCACGGCCGTGGTGGAGACCGTCCGCTGGCTGCGGAAGCGGCGCGCCACCAACGCTTCCCCCGTGCGACTTCCCTCGGACACGTCGGTTTGACCCTGCCGGGTGACCATCCAGCTGAAAGGAGTGGGGCATGACGGTGCCGGCCGCGGTGATCGCCCTGATCGGCTCACTGTTCTTCGCACTCGGAGCGGCTTTGCAGCAGTTCGAGGCGGTGGGCACCGACAAGCCCGGGATGCTGACCCTGCTGCGGCGGCCACGCTGGCTGCTGGGCGGGGCCGCCATCCTGGCCGGCGGCGGGCTGCACATCGTGGCGCTCGGCCTCGGCCCCCTCACCGTGGTCCAGCCGATGGGGGTGGCCAGCCTGTTGTTCGCGCTGCCGATCGCGGCGACCCTGCACGGCCGCAGGCCGTCCACGTCCGAGCTGGGCGCGGCGGCCGTGGTCGCGGCGGGGCTGGTCGGCCTCGTCCTGCTGGTGCCCGAGTCGGACGTGCCGGTGCGGTTGGAGCCGCGGGAGCTGTTCACCCTGCTCGGCGTCTCCGGCGCGGCGGCGGTGCTGCTGTGGGCGGGCGCGCGGGCGGCCGCCCCCGCGTGGCGGGCCGCGCTGCTGGCCACCGCGTCCGGGGTGCTGTACGGCGCCACGGCCACGCTCGTGCGGGTGCTGGTGGACGGCGGCTGGAACTGGGCCTACCTGCTGGCCCTGCCGGTCCCGGCGCTGCTGGCCCTGGTGATGCTGCAGCGCGCCTACTCCGTCGGCCACTTCGGCGTCTCCTTCGCCGCCCTGCAGATCGCCGACCCGCTCACCGCGGTGGCGTTCGGCGCGCTGCTGCTCGGCGAGCCGCTCCCCACCGGCCTCGCGCCCGTGGCGGCCGCGGCGCTGGCCGCCGCCGGAACCGTCGCCCTCGCCCGTACGACCCCGCTGGAAAGCCGGCCTCCCCGGGCCGGAACCCCCACCTAGAAGAAACCCTGAGGAGTCACCCACCATGGCGATGCCCCTGCACCGGACCCACCGGGACGCCGGTCTCTCCCCCGCACCCGAACGCCCCCGGCGCATCATGATCTCGACCGACACGTACCCGCCTGACGTGAACGGCACGGCCTACTTCGCCCACCGGCTGGCCACCGGCCTGGCCGCGCGCGGCAACGAGGTGCACGTGGTGTGCCAGTCGGACCTCGGCCCGGCCGGCGCCGACGTGATCGACGGCGTGATCGTGCACCGGCAGCGCTCGGCGCCGCTGCTCGTCCACCCGACGATGCGGGTCGCGGTCCCCGCGCGGCTGGACCGGCTGATGGCCGCCGTCGACCCCGACGTGCTGCACACCCAGGGCCACTTCGTGGTCGGCAGGGCCGCCCTGGCCGCCGCCCGCCGCCGCGGCGTCCCCGTCGTGGCCACCAACCACTTCATGCCCGACAACCTCTTCCAGTTCGGCCACGTCCCCGCCCGGCTGCGGGCGGGCGCGAGCTGGCTGGCCTGGCGCGACTTCGGCCGGGTGTTCGGCAAGGCCGACCACGTCACCACGCCCACCCCGCTGGCCGCCGCGCTCCTGGCCGAGCAGGGCTTCGACCGCGACGTCGAGGCCGTCTCCTGCGGCATCGACCTGACCCGCTTCCACCCGCACGCCGAGCCGAAGGAGTGGGCGCGCAAGCTGTTCGGCCTGCCGGACCGGCCGACCGTGCTGTTCGTCGGCCGGCTGGACGAGGAGAAGCGGCTCTCCGACCTCATCCGGGCGATGCCGTACGTGCTGAACGAGACCGACGCCCAGCTCGCGCTCGTCGGGAGCGGCAACCAGCGCGAGACGCTGGAGACGCTCGCCGCCCGGATCGGGGTGGCGGAGCGCGTGTCGTTCCTCGGGTTCGTGGCCGACGAGAACATGCCGCAGGCGTACGCGGCCGCCGACGTGTTCGCCATGCCGAGCGTGGCCGAGCTGCAGAGCATCGCCACCCTGGAGGCGATGGCGACCGGCCTGCCCGTGGTGGTCGCCGACGCGATGGCGCTGCCGCACCTGGTGAACGGCGACAACGGCTACCTGTTCCCGCCCGGGGACGTGCTGGCGCTGGCCCGCCACCTGACCTCCGTCCTGACCGACGGCGACCTGCGCGACCGGCTCGGCCTGGCCAGCCGCGAGCTCGCGCTCACCCACGACCACCAGGCCTCTCTCGCCCGGTTCGAGCAGATCTATGACGAGGTGACGCGATGACCTCACGTGCCGCGACCGCCGCCACCGTCACGGCGGCGCTGGCGTCCGCCGGCGCCCTCGGCTACGCCGAGCTGACGCTGCCCGCCCAGCCGCTGCTCAGCGACTACGCCCTGGTGCCTGGCGGGATGGCGCCGACGTTACTGGGGATGCTCGCGCTGGCGGCGGCGTGCCTGAGCCTGGCGTACGGGCTCGCCACGTCCGACCCTCGCCGTACGGCGGCGACCCGCGTGCTGCTGCTGGCCGCGGCCGCCGGGCTGATGCTCAGCGCGGTCTTCCCGACCGACCCGGGCGAGATCAAGTCTCTGACCGGGGAGATCCACCGGTGGGCGGCGGCCGTGGTCTTCACCACCCTGCCGGTGGCGGGCTGGACGCTCGCGCGCGGGCGGGCACGGGCCGCCCGGTGGAGCGCGGTCCGGGCGCTGGCGGTGACCGCCGGGCTGGTGCTGGCCGTGTACCTGGCGGCGCATCCGGCCTCGTTCACCTCCGGCTGGATCGGCGGTGAGGGCTACTACGGGCTGCTGGAGCGCGCCCTGGTGGTCGCGGACATGGCGCTCCTGGTGGTCATGGCGGCCGCCGGCGCGCGCCCCGCGGCGGTGGCCGTCCCCGCCCGCGAGACCGTCGGGGAACCCCAGGAGCGCCTGGCCGCCTGACGACACTTCGACCGGGGCCGAAACGTTCCCGATCTAGCGTGGACGCATGGTCATCACCCACCGTGCCGAGGCCCTCGCGGTGCTCGCCGACACCCGCTACATCCCGCCTCCCGTCAGGCAGGACGCGCCGGAGGGCACGCTCGCCTGGCTGCGCTCCCACGCCTCCCGGTTCAGCACCGGGGAGGTGCACGCGCGGCGCCGGCGGCTGCTGGAGGAGTCGCTCGACGCCCTCGACCCGGACGCGCTCCGGGACGCCGCCAGGAAGCTGACGCTGGAGCGGGACGGCCGCTGGGAGGGCGTCCCTGTGACAGTGCTCGGCCACGCCCTCGGCGTCCTGGACACCGGCCGGCTGGTGGAAGCCGTGCGCGCCGCCGCCCCCGGCTATCTGTCCGGCGAGGAGACCCCGGAGGCCGACGCGGCCGTCCGCGACCTGCTCACCCTCGCCGCCGACGCCGGCCTCGTCCGATCGTCGGTGGCACTGATCACGTTGCTGCTGCAGGCGCACGACGCGACCGAAGGGCTGGTACGGAACGCGTTGCGTCAGGCCGGACCCGGCGATGCCGTGGCGCGGCTGCTGGATCGTACGCTCAGGCTCGACCCGCCGCTCAAGGTGACGCGGCGGATGGACCGGGAGACCGGGGCAGAGGTGCGGATCGATCTGGTCCAGGTCAACCGGGACGCCGGAGCCCACCTCACGTTCGGCGCGGGGGTGCGCCCGTGTCCCGCCCGGCGGCACGCGATGGCGCTGGCCGAAGGAGTCGTGGCGGGGGTGCTGGGACGATGAGCGAGGAGTTCCGGGCGCTGCACCGGCGCGGCGAGCCGCTGCTCCTGCCCAACGCGTGGGACTACGGGTCCGCGGCGATGCTGGCCCGGGAGGGGTTCGCCGCGATCGGCACCACGAGCCTCGGCGTGTCCGCCGTGCACGGCAGGCCCGACGCCGCCGGGGCAACTAAGGCGGAGACCGTGGCGCTGGCCGGGGCGATCACCGGCCTCGGGGTGATGGTCAGCGTGGACGTGGAAGGCGGGTTCAGCGACGACCCCGCCGAGGTGGCGGAACTGGTCGCCGGACTCGCCGCGGCCGGGGTCGTGGGGGTCAACCTGGAGGACGGCCGGGCCGACGGCACGCTGCGGCCGGTCCGCCTGCACCAGGAGATCATCGAGGCGGCGAAGGGCCACGGGGTGTTCGTGAACGCCCGTACCGACACGTGCTGGCTCAAGACGGGCGACCCGTCGGAGCGGGTTCGGGCGTACGGACACGCTGACGGGATCTTCGTGCCGGGGCTGAGCGACCTGGGCGCCGTCGCCGAGCTGGTGGAGCTGACTCCTCTGCCGGTCAACATCCTGTACCAGCCGGGCGGGCCGGGCCTGGACGAGCTGGCGCGGGCCGGGGTGGCGCGGGTCAGCACGGGGTCTCTGCTGTACCGGGCGAGCCTGTGGGGCGCCCTGTCCGCGCTCGCCGCCGTGCGTCCGTCAGGTTCGCGGGAGGAGACCGTTATGCCCAGCTATGGGGACATCACCGCCATGCTGCCGGGACCGCGATAATCAGAGGCATGCGCTTCGAGATCCTCGGCCCCACCGAGGTGCTGGGTGACGACGGGACCGGGATCCCGGTCGGCGGTCCCCGGGTGCGTGCGCTGCTCGCACTGCTCGCGCTGGAGCCCGGGCGGGTGGTCGGGGCCGACCAGCTCGTCGACGGGCTGTACGGGGAGGAGCCGCCCGAGGGGGTGGCGAACGCGCTGCAGTCGCAGGTGTCACGGCTGCGCAGGGCACTGGGGCGGGACCGGGTCGAGTTCCATCCGGCGGGCTACCGGCTGGTGGCCGATCCGATGGACGTGGACGCGAGCCGGTTCGAGTGGCTGGCCGCCGAAGGGCGGCGGGCGCTGGGGTCCGGCGACGCGGGGCGGGCGTCGGCGCTGCTGCGCGAAGGGCTGGAGCTGTGGCGGGGCGCGCCCCTGGCCGACGCGCCGCACGCCGGCGCGTCGGCGGCCCGGCTGTCCGAGCTGCGCCTCACGGCGATCGAGGATCGGGCGCAGGCGGATCTGGAGCTGGGCCGGCATCGCGAGCTGGCCGCCGAGCTGCGCCGGCTCGTCGCCGACCATCCACTCCGCGAGCGGCTGCGCGCCCAGCTCATGCGTGCCCTGTACGGGAGCGGCCGCCAGGCGGAGGCCCTGACCGCGTACGCCGAGGGCCGGCGCATCCTGGACGACCAGCTGGGCATCCAGCCGGGGCCCGAGCTCGCGGCGGCCCACCTGGCGGTCCTCCGCGCCGACCCCGCCCTCGGCCTCGCCACCCTCCCCCTACCGTCCCTCACCCCCACAAGTCCGCAGACCATCACCCCCCGTTCACACGACACCCAACCGGACACACGCGAACCCCAGACCGGCGGCGATCACGATACGGCGGACGCGCGGGAACCCCAGCACACCGCGAGCGGCCCATGGGAAACCCCCCACACCAGCACCCATCACGCTCCGAGCGGCGGCGGGCACCGCGAGCACAATACGGCGGACACGCAGGGAGCCCAGCACGCTGGAAGCGACCCTTGGGAGACCTCCCATGCCAGCACCCATCACGACACGAGCGGCGACCGCCGCGAGCGCCGGCCCGGCACGGCATATCCCCCCGCCCACCAGCGAGACGACGGCCGCTCCACTCAGCCGGACGCGCGCGAAGCCGAAAGCGCCGGAAGCGGCCTATGGGAAACCCCTTACGCCAGCGTCCAGCACGACCGAAGCGGTGGCACTCACCGCGAGCACCGGCCCGATACGGCGCGTCCCGCAGCCGACCGGGGAGACGACGTCCGCTTCACCCAGCTGGACGGGCGCGGAGCCGAGCGTGGTGCGGGCGGAGCCGGGCGCGGTGGGGGCGGAGCCGGGCGCGGTGGGGGCGGCCCGTGGGAGAGCCTGGAGGGCTCCGATGGTGACAGCGGCTGGGGCGGTCCGGGTGGTAGGGCCGCTGACGTGGGTGGGGGCGCCTCGCGGGGGGTCTGGTCGGGTGGGGCTGGGGTCAAGGTGGGGGTGCGGGCGCAGCTGAGCAGTTTTGTGGGGAGGGGGGAGGAGCTGCGGCAGGTCAGCAGGGAGCTGGCGGCGTCCAGGTTGGTGACGTTGGTGGGGGCCGGAGGGGCGGGGAAGACGAGGCTGGCGCTGGAGGTGGCGGAGCGGGCCGACGGGGACGTGTGCCTGGTGCAGCTCGCCCCGGTGACCGCGGATGCCGAGGTGGCCCCGGCGGTGCTGGCCGCGCTGGGGATCCGGGACCGGCACGGGCCGGAGCTGCCGGACCCGGTGGAGCGGCTGGTGACGGCGCTCGCCGGCCGGGAGCTGCTGCTCATCCTGGACAACAGCGAGCACGTGGTGGAGGCGGCCGCGAGGCTGGCCGACACGCTGCTCGGGTCCTGCCCGGGGCTGCGGGTGCTGGCCACGAGCAGGGAGGCGCTGGGCATCACCGGCGAGTCGCTGGTGCCGGTGTCGCCGCTGCGGCTGCCGCCGCCCGACGCGCGGGACCCGCTCGGCTACCCGGCGGTGCGGCTGTTCGCCGACCGGGCGGCGGCCGTGCGGCCCGCGTTCGCGGTCACCCCCGAGAACGTCGAGCAGGTGGTCCGCATCTGCCACGCCCTGGACGGCCTGCCGCTGGCGATCGAGCTGGCGGCGGCCCGGCTGCGCACGCTGTCGGTGGCGGAGGTGGCGGCGCGGCTGGACGACCGGTTCCGGCTGCTGGCGCGCGGCAGCAGGACGGCGCTGCCGCGCCACCAGACGCTGCGCGCGGTGGTGGCGTGGAGCTGGGACCTGCTGGACGAGGACGAGCAGCGGATGGCCGGACGGCTGACGGTGTTCGCGGGCGGCGCGACGGCGGAGGCGGCCGAGCGGGTGTGCGGGCTGCCCGAGGAGGTGCTGTTCTCGCTGGCGGAGAAGTCGCTGGTGGAGGCCGTCGACGGCCGCTACCGGATGCTGGAGACCATCCGCGCGTTCTGCGCCGAGCGGCTGGCGGAGGCGGGCGAGGCCGAGACGATGCGGGAGGCGCACGCCGCCTACTACCTGGATCTCGCGATCGCCGCCGACGACCACCTGCGCCGCGCCGAGCAGTTGGAGTGGCTCGCCCGCCTGGATGCGGAGAGCGACGACCTCAACGCCGCCGTGCGCTGGGCGACCGAGTCGGGCCGGCTGGAGACGGCGCTGCGGCTGCTGGCCTACTGCGCCTGCTACTGGTGGATGCGCGGCCACCGGACGGTCAGCACGACCCTCGCCGCGGAGCTGCTGGAACGCGTCGGCGACGCCGCGCCGGATGGCCTGAAGGAGGAGTACGCCATGTGCGTGCTCGTCGCGGCCTGGACCGGCGTGGGCGATGACTGGCTGGCCGAACGGCTCGAAGGGCTGCGTCCTTCCCTGCCGACGGACTACATGCCGGCGAAGCTGGAGTTCCTGACCTTGCTGCTGGCCATGTTCACCGGCCCGCCGGAAGGGGTGGCCACGCCTTCGCAACTGCGCGCGCTGACCGCGGCGGTGCCGATGTCGCCGTGGTCGACCGCGCTCACCGGGTGCGGGTACGGGTTCATGCTGCAGGAGTCGGGCGAGCCGGAAAGGGCCGGAGCGGAGTTCGAGCGGTCGCTGGCCGCCTTCCGCGCCATGGGTGAGCGCTGGGGCACCATGCTGGCGCTGTCCGGCCTCGCCGACCTGGCCGCCGAGCAGGAGGACCACGTGACCACGCTGGCCAGGGCGAAGGAGGCGATGGAGGTCGCGCGGCAACTGGGCGCGCTGGCCGACGTCGCGGAGAGCCTGTGCCGGTGCGCCGACGCGCTGGCCCGTACCGGCGATCCGGAGCGGGCGCGTACCGACTACGAGAGGGCGGCGGAGCTGTCCCGCCGCGTCGGCTCGACCGACATCCTGGCCAGGGCGCACTGCGGGCTGGGCGAGGTGGCGCTGGCGGTGGGCGACCTGGCCGCCGCTCGCACGTGGCTGGAGCGGGCCCGCGAGGAGTGCCCGGCGGGCTGGTACAGCGTGAACGACCTGAGGGAGCGGATCGCCGCCGCGCTGGCGGCGGTCAGCGGACGGTAGGCACGCGGTCAGCGCCGGGCGCGACCGTGGTCCGCATGACGAAGAAATGGGCCGGACTCGCGATCTGCTGCCTGGCCACCCTCCTCCTGTCCGTGGACCTCACGGTCCTGCACCTCGCCCTGCCACGGCTGGTCGCCGACCTCGGCGCCTCCTCCACGCAGCTGCTGTGGATCGGCGACATCTACGGGTTCGCGCTGGCGGGCCTGCTCATCACGATGGGCAACGTGGGCGACCGGATCGGCCGCAAGCGCCTGCTGCTGATCGGCGCGGTCGCGTTCGCCGCGGCCTCCGCCGTGACCGCGTACGCGCCGAACCCCGAGCTGCTCATCGTGGCGCGGGCGCTGCTGGGCGTGGCGGGCGCGACGATCATGCCGTCCACGCTCTCGATCATCAGGAACGTGTTCACCGACCCGGCCGAGCGCACCACGGCCATCGGCGTCTGGAGCGGGATGAGCGCGGCCGGGTTCGCGCTCGGCCCGGTGATCGGCGGGCTGCTGCTGGACCACTTCTGGTGGGGTTCGGTGTTCCTGATCAACCTGCCGATCATGGCGTTGATCGTCGTCGTCGGCGTACGGGTGCTGCCCGAGTCGCGCAACCCGGAGCCGGGGCGCATCGACCTGATCAGCGTGGCGCTGTCGTTCGCCGGCATCGTGGCCGTCGTCTACGCGGTCAAGGAAGCGGCCGACAAGGGCCTGGCGCACGTGGACGTGCAGGTCACCGGGGTGCTCGGGGTGGCCGGGCTGCTGGTGTTCGTCTGGCGGCAGACGAAGCTGGCCGAGCCGCTGATCGACGTGCGGCTGTTCAGGCGGCGCGCGTTCTCCGCGTCGATCGGCACCAACCTGCTGGCGATCTTCACGATGATGGCCATGTCGCTGTTCTTCGCCTGGTACTTCCAGCTCGTGCTGGGCTGGTCGCCGCTGCAGGCGGGGCTCGCGGGCCTGCCCGGCGGGCTGAGCGGCGCGATCGGCGGCGTGGTGGCCGCCCCGCTGGTGAACCGCATCGGCAGGAACGGGGTGGTGGCGCTCGGCCTGCTGTTGAACGCGGTGGCGTTCTTCTACTACTCCACGATCGGCCTGGAGGTCAGCTACCCGGTCATGGCGTGCGCCATGGTGGTGGGCGGCATGGGCATCGGGCTGGCGTTCACCGTCAACAACGACAACGTGCTGGCCACCGCGCCGAGGGAGCGGGCGGGCGCCGCGGCGGCGGTCTCGGAGACCTCGTTCGAGCTGGGCGGCGCGCTCGGCATCGCGATCCTGGGCACGGTGCTGAACAGCACCTATGCCGGCCGCCTGGAGGTGCCCGCCGGGGTGCCGGGCGAGGCGGCGCGCGAGTCGATCGCCGGGGCGCTGGCCACGGCCGAGTCGCTGCCCGCCGCGCAGGCGGGTCAGCTCGTGCTGGCGGCGCGGGAGGCGTTCGTGCAGGCGGTGAACGTCACCGCGCTCGCCACGTCGGCGATGCTGGTGGTCGTGGCGGCGCTCGCGCTGGTGGGGCTCCGCGGCGTGCCCAAGGTCATCCCGGAGGAGGATCTCGTACGCGCGCACTGAGCCCCCGGACGCCGGGCTCGACTACAGATGCGCGTGCAGGAACTCCGCCGTCGCCTCGACGGCCTGCGTCACGTACGGCTCGCGGTCGTACAGGTCGATGTGCTCCCTGGCGTCCAGCCAGACCAGCTTCTTCGGCTCGTCCAGCCGCTTGAACGCCTCCTCGGCGCCTTCGGGCGAGCAGAACCGGTCGGCCACGCCGTGCACGAGGAGCGCCGGTTTGGGCGACAGGAAGTCGGCGCCCATCATGTTGTCCATCGTGATCAGTTCGCGCACGCTCGCGCTGGTCACCTGGTTGGCCCAGTGGGCGGAGGCCGAGCGGGCGGTGCCGTAGTAGGCGTACGGCTCCGCGCCGGGCATGGCGGCCTCCCCCTCCTCGGCCACCGCCGGGATGTACGCCACCGGCCCGCCCTGGTCCTGCCGCTCCAGCACGGCGGTGTAGGAGGCCAGGGCCGCCTGGTAGTCCATGCCGGCGCGCATCGTGTACGGGTTGTTGTACGCGCCCGCGATCCCGGCGAACGCCTTCACCCGGGGGTCGAACGCGGCGAACTTGAGCGCGTAGCCGCCGCCCAGGCAGATGCCGACGGCGCCGATCCGCTCCCCGTCGGCCTCCGGCCGCGAGCGCAGGAACGACACCGCCGCGCGCAGGTCGTGCAGCTTGCCCTGCGGGTCCTCGTGGCAGCGCGGCTCGCCGCCCGACTCGCCCCAGTTGCGGTGGTCGAAGGCCAGGGTGACGAATCCTCGGGCGGCCAGCCGCTCCGCGTACAGCCCGGTCACCTGGTCGCGCACGCCGGTGAACGGGCCGGTCAGGACCAGGGCCGGGCACGGCTCCGTACTGTCGGGCACCCGCAGCTCTCCCACCAGCGGCACGCCGTCGGCGGCGAATTCGATTCTCATCTCTCCAGTGTGGCGGGAAGGGGCCCGCGGCCGGGCCGGCCGCGGGCCCGTGCCGCTAGGAGTCGAAGCCCAGCCCCATCCGGTCCAGCGTGCGCAGCCACAGGTTGCGCTTGCCCTGGTGCTCGTCGGCCTTGGCGATCGACCAGCGGGTGAACTGGATGACGCCCGAGCGGACCGGCTCGGGCGGGAACGGCATCGGCTTCTCCCGCACCATGCGCAGCTCGGTGCGCTCGGTGCGCTGCCCCGACAGCAGGTCCAGCATGACGTTCGCGCCGAACCGGGTGGCGCCGACGCCCATGCCGGTGTAGCCGACCGCGTAGGCCAGGCGCCCGCCGTGCGCCTGCCCGTAGAACGCGCTGAACCTGCTGCAGGTGTCGATCACGCCGCCCCACCGGTGGGTGAAGCGCACGTCGGACAGCTGCGGGAAGGTGTCGTAGAAGTGGCCTGCCAGCTTGACGAAGGTCTCGTCGCGCTGCTCGTACTCCGGCTTGACCAGGCCGCCGTTGTAGTAGACGGCGTCGTAGCCGCCCCACAGGATGCGGTTGTCGTCGGTGAGCCGGTAGTAGTGGAACTGGTTGGCGCCGTCGCCCACGCCCTGCCGGTTGCGCCACCCGATCTCGCCGAGCTGGGCGTCGCTGAGCGGCTCGGTCATCAGCGCGTAGTCGTACACCGGAACCACGAAGTGCTTGAGCCGGCGCAGCAGCGGCGAGAACACCCCGGTGCCGAGCGCGACCCTGCCGGCGGTGACCGAGCCGTGCGGGGTGCGCAGGGTGATCGAGGCGCCGTCGTCGTCCAGTGAGCGCACCGGGCTGCGTTCGTGCACCCGCACCCCGAGCCGCACGCACGCCTCGCGCAGCCCCCACGCCAGCCGGGCGGGGTCGAGCATGGCGCAGCCGCTGCGGTCCCAGAGCCCGCCCAGGTAGGTGGGCGAGTCGATCTCGGCGCGGATCTGCTCCCGGTCGAGCGGCACGTAGTCCAGCCGGAGCTCCTCGATCAGGTCGAGGTGCTCGTACAGGGCGTCGAGCTGCCACTGCTCGGTGGCGACGTTCAGCTCGCCGGTGCGCTCGAAGGAGCAGTCGATGTCGTGGCGCCGCAGCGTCGCCTCGATCTCGTCGAGGTTCTCCACGCCCATGCGTTCCAGCCGCTCGATCTCGTCCGGCCAGCGCTCCAGCCCGTTGGGCAGTCCGTGCGTGAGGGTCGCCAGGCAGAACCCGCCGTTGCGGCCGGAGGCCGCCCAGCCGATCCTGCGCCCCTCCAGCAGCACCACGTCCAGCGAGGGGTCGCGTTCCTTGGCCATCAGGGCCGTCCACAGGCCCGAGAAACCGCCGCCGACGACGACCAGGTCGGCGGTGGTGTGTCCGGAGAGCCGCGGTCGCGGCTCGGGTCTGGCCGGGCTGTCCAGCCAGTACGGCTTGCGCTCCGCGTCAGCCAGCGCCTTCAGCGGATCCACAAATCCCACTTCCCTACGGTGTATGTCAAAAGTCGAAAATTGCGGGACCAAAACGGTGATCACGCGCGGGTTCCCCCCGCCGGAATCCGATCTCGCCTCCCTGTTCTTTGCCGGCAGCGTCGAAACCCCCCGCGCGGTCCGCGGGGGGCTGAGGTCTTTCAGGTACGGCGCCGGGCCGCGACCGCGTTGACGACCGCGATCAGTACGCCCACGCCGAAGATCAGCGTACCCATGACGTTCACCTGCGGCGGGATGCCCGTCTTCACCGAGGCGATGATCCACAGCGGGAAGGTGAGCTCGGAGCCGTTGACGAAGCTCGTCACCACATAGTCGTCGATGGACAGCGCGAAGGCCAGCATCGCCCCGGCCAGCACGCCGGGCATGATGGACGGCAGCGTGACCTGCCGGAACGTGGCCCACGGCCCCGCCCCGAGGTCCTTGGCCGCCTCTTCGAGCGACGGGTCGAGGCTCACCACCCGGGCCCGCACGGTCACGGTCACGAACGCCAGCGAGAACAGCACGTGCGCGATCGTGATCGTGATCTGGTTCCTCGGCACGTTCGCCGAGACGAACAGCGACAGCAGCGAGGCGCCCATGACCAGCTCGGGCGTGGAGATCGCGGCGAACACCAGGAAGTTCGTCGCGCCCTGGCCGCGGAACCGGTGGCGGCCCAGGGCCAGCCCGAGCATGGTGCCGATGACCACGGTGACGATCGTGCTGGCCACCGCGATGAGCAGCGAGTTGACCAGCGCGTCGCTCAGGTCGGGGATCGCGAAGAGCTCCCCGTACCACTTGAGCGTGAAGCCCTGCCAGGTCGCGTTCGACTTGCTCTGCTTGTCGTTGAAGCCGAACGCGATCATGACGGCGATCGGCGCGACCAGCCACAGGATGATCAGCCAGGTGTAGGCGTGCAGCAGCCGGTCGCCGAACCTCCCGCGGACCCCCCTCATCGGGCCGCCGCCTCTAGGACGTTCTCGGTGCCGAGCACCCTGGCGTACACGAAGATGCCCACGAGCAGCACCGCCATCAGCGTGAACGACAGCGCCGAGGCCGTCGGGTAGTCGTTGTTGACCAGGTACTCGGTCTGGATGATGTTGCCGATCATGGTGTTGCCCGTGCCGCCGAGCACCTGGGCGTTGACCGGGTCGGCCGTGGCCGGCACGAACGTCATCAGCACCCCGGCGAACACGCCCGGCAGCGACAGCGGCAGCACCACCTTGCGGAAGGCGGTGCCGCGCGTCGCGTACAGGTCCTGCGCGGCCTCCACCAGGCGCGGGTCCACCCGCTCCAGCGACACGTAGATCGGCAGGATCATGAACGGCAGCCAGTTGTACGTCAGGCCCGCGATCACCGCGAACGAGGTGGCCAGCACGTGGAAGTCGGCGGACAGCACCCCCCAGCTCTTCAGCGTGCCGAGCACGATGCCGTCGTCGGCCAGCAGGAAGCCCCACGAGATCGTCCGCAGCACGAACGACACGAAGAACGGCAGCAGCAGCAGGAACAGGTAGACCGACTTGCGGCTGCCGCCCTTGAAGGCGATCCAGTAGGCGACCGGGTAGCCGATCACCAGCATGGCCGCCGTCGCCGTCGCGCCGTAGCCCAGCGAGCGGACCAGCTGGGTGCTGTAGGTGCCGAGGGCGTCGCCGTAGTTGCCGAAGCTGAACGTCATGACGAAGCCGTCGATCACGTTCCCGGTCTGCAGCGACACCGACGCCATCGCCGCCAGCGGCACCACCAGGAAGATCGCCAGCCACATCCAGCTCGGCAGCGCGAGCAGGTAGGGGGTGAGACGCCTCATGGCCTACGCCTGGGTGACGGACTGGAAGATCGGGTTGAACACCTGCTCCTGGGCCGTGGTGAGCGGCGTGTAGCTGTGGAGCTTGGCGTAGTCGGCCTCGGTCGGGAACATCAGCGGGCTCTCGGCCATGTCGAGCAGGGCCTTCTTGTCGTCGCCCGACGCGCTCGCGGCCTTCTCGCGCAGCAGCTCCTGGACGGCCGGCACCGGGGTGACGAACTGGATGAACTCGTCAAGCTCGGCGGCGATCTCCGGCTTGTAGAGGAAGTCCATCAGCATCATGGCGTCGACCGGGTTGGCCGCGCCCTTCGGGATGAGCATGTTGTCGGTCCAGATCGTGCCGCCCTCTTCGGGGATCACGAACTTGACCGGCTCGCCCGCGAGCTGCCGCTGGAAGACGTCGCCGGACCAGGCCATCGACACCCAGATGTCACCACGGGACAGGGCGTCGATGTAGTCCTGGTTGTAGTACTTGCGCACGATCCCGGCGTCACGCTGCGCCTGGAGCTTCTCCCCGGCCTTCTTCCAGTCGTCCTCGGTCGACTTCTCCGGGTCGACGCCGAGGGCGATCATGCCGAAGTTGGCGATCTCCTGGGCGTCGGCCATCATGCCGACCCGGCCCTCGTACTTGGCGTCGAACATCGCCTGGATGCTCGTGATGTCGTCCTTGACGTACTTGGTGTTGTACGCGATCCCGGTGAACCCGGAGGCGAACGGCATCGTGTACTTGTTGCCCGGGTCGTAGGCGCGGTTCTTGTACGCCTCGGCGGCGTTGGCCTGGAAGTTCGTCATCTTCGACTGGTCCAGCGTGACCGCGTAGCCCAGCTCGAACATGTGCTGGAGCTGGATGCCGTTGGTCATGACGACGATGTCGTAGCCGAGCGGCTGGCCGGCGCGGAGCACGGGGTCGGCCTTGCCGAAGAACTCCGTGTTCTCGTTGATGACCTCCTTGTACTCGTAGGAGATCCCGGTTTCCTGCTGGAACTTCTTCAGCGGGCCGTGGTCCTCGGGCATGTACTCGGGCCAGTTGGCGAAGACGACCTTGCCGTTCTTCTTCTGGCTCGCCCAGTAGTCGGCGACGGCGTCGGCCTTCGGCGGAGCGGCCTTCTGCCCCTGGACGCCACAGGCGGCCAGGGCCAGCCCGGCGGCGGACAGGCCGGCCAGCCGGAAGACGTCACGGCGGGTGCGGGGCTGGGTCATGCCCCGGTACAGGGCGGGGGAATGCAGGCGGTTCATGACGTGCTATCAACTTCCCATCACATATGAGTGCTGCGCCTGCCACGACAGCCAGACGGAGTCGCCCCGCTCCGCCGTGACCGTCGCGTCGTGCGCGTTCTGCTCGAACACCGTGATCTCGTCCCCGTCGGCGATCCGCACGGCGTAGCTGTTGTAGGTCCCGAGGTAGACGACCTCGGAGACGGTTCCGGGCAGGGCGCTCACGTCACCCGAGGGCTCCTGCTTGGCGAGGGTGATCTTCTCGGGCCGTACGGTCACCGACACCTCGCCCTCCTTGCCGGGCACCAGCACCCGGCCCTCGCCGACCTTCAGCACGCCGCCGGTGGCGGTGCCCGTCAGCAGGTTGGAGGTGCCGATGAAGCCGGCCACGAAGGTGGTCGCCGGCCGCTCGTAGATCTCGCGCGGCCCGGCGAGCTGCTCGATGAGCCCGTCCTTCATGACGGCGATCCTGTCGCTCATGGTCAGCGCCTCGTTCTGGTCGTGCGTCACGTACACGAACGTGATGCCGACCTCGCGCTGGATGCGCTTGAGCTCCAGCTGCATGGCCTGCCTGAGCTTGAGGTCGAGCGCGCCGAGCGGCTCGTCGAGCAGGAGCGCGCGCGGCCGGTTGACCAGCGCACGGGCCAGCGCGACGCGCTGCTGCTGGCCGCCGGACATCTCGCGCGGGCGGCGCTTCTCCCGGCCGGTCAGGTCGACGATCTCCAGCATCTCGCCGACCCGCCGCTTGATCTCCTCGCGCGACGTCTTCTTCTGCTTCAGCCCGAAGGCCACGTTGTCCCACACGCTCATGTGCGGGAACAGGGCGTAGGACTGGAAGACCATGTTCACGTCGCGCTTGTTCGGCGGGACGTCGGTGACGTCCCGGCCGTGCAGCCGGATCACGCCCTTCGACGGCTCCTCGAACCCGGCGATCATGCGCATGGTGGTGGTCTTGCCGCAACCGGACGGGCCGAGGAGGGAGAAGAACTCCCCCTCGGCGATGTCCAGCGTCACGCCTTTGACCGCCTGGACGACCTCGCCATGCGAGACGTACTCCTTGAGGACGTCCTCCAGCTCGATCGCACGGTCAGTTGGAGTGTCGATCGGACTCTGATCGGCCATGTCGGGGGGATTCCCTTTGTGCGTGCTTTACCGTGATTTTTCGGGCTATTCGCCGATGAAGTGCATGACGTGCTTGACCCTGGTGTAGTCATGCAGGCCGAACACCGACAGGTCCTTGCCGTACCCGGAGTGCTTGAAGCCGCCGTGCGGCATCTCCGAGACGAACGGGATGTGGGTGTTGACCCAGACCACGCCGAAGTCGAGCTTGTTCGACATCCGCATCGCGCGGCCGTGGTCGGAGGTCCACACGGAGCTGCTGAGCCCGTACCTGACGTCGTTGGCCTTGGCCAGCGCGTCGGCCTCGTCGGTGAACGTCTGGACGGTGATGACCGGGCCGAACACCTCGTTCTGCACCATCTCGTCGTCCTGCTTGAGGCCGTCGACGACGGTGGGGGCGAAGAAGTAGCCCCGGTCGCCGACCCGCTGCCCGCCGGTGAGCACCTTGGCGTGCGCGGGGACGCGGTCGATGAAGCCCTGCACCCGCGCGAGCTGGGTCTCGTTGTTGAGCGGGCCGTACAGCGCGTCCTCGTTGGACAGGTCGCCGGTCACCGTGGCGGCGGCGGCCTCGGCCAGCGCGGCCACGAACTCGTCGTGCACGCTCTCGTGGACGAGCACCCGGCAGGCGGCGGTGCAGTCCTGGCCCGCGTTGTAGAAGCCGGCCACGGCGATGTCCTCGGCCGCCTTGCGCAGGTCCTTCACGTCCTCGAAGATCACGACAGGGGCCTTGCCGCCGAGCTCCAGGTGGACCCGCTTCAGGTCGTCGGCGGCGCTCCTGGCCACCGACATGCCCGCGCCGACCGACCCGGTGATCGCCACCATCGCGGCGGTCGGGTGGCTCACCACGGTGGCGCCGGTCTCGCGGTCGCCGGTGATGACGTTGAAGACGCCGGGCGGGAGCACGCTGCCGACGATCTCGGCGAGCTTGAGCGTGGCGACCGGGGTGGTGTCGGACGGCTTGAGCACCACGGTGTTGCCGGCCGCGAGCGCGGGGGCGATCTTCCACACCGCCATCATCACCGGGTAGTTCCACGGCGTGACCTGGCCGATCACGCCGATCGGCTCGTGCCTGATGACGCTGGTGTGGTCGGCGAGGAACTCCCCGGCCGTCGGGCCCTCAAGCGTGCGGGCGGCGCCGGCGAAGAAGCGGAAGTGGTCGGCCGCCACCGGCGTCTCGTCCTCGGCCATGCGGGCGCGCGGCTTGCCGGTGTTGCGGCACTCCGCCTCGTTGATCTCGTCGGCCCGCGCCTCGATGGCGTCGGCGACCTTGAGCAGCAGGTTCGACCGCTCTCCCGGCGTGGTGGCGCCCCACGACTCGAACGCGGCGGCGGCCGCCGCGTAGGCGGCGTCCACGTCCTCGGGGCCGGAGATCGGGGCCTGGAGGTAGGCCTCGCCGGTGCAAGGATCGATGACGTCGGAGAATCGGCCGCTCTTGGCGTCCACGAACTCACCGTTGACGAAGTTCTGGAGACGGACGGTCAAGGGATGACCTCCTGGTGAGATGGCTTACTGATGTCGCAGGTGGGCGAGATGCCGCGACTCTTACAGAGTAACCGCATCTGAACAAGGGATTTCGTGGTGAAGATATCAAATTGCTACGAATTCGCTTGACAGACCGCCGAGAACTGAAAGCATGTCGCACCAGGACGGCAACCCGGCGGGAACGCCCCCGTAACATGCCGGACCGCTTGGAGGATCCCTCGACATGACGACGCCGCCGCGCGTACGCCGCAGCAAGGACGCGGCATCCGGACCGGTCGTGCTGGACGAGCTGTCCAAACAGATCATCGAGCAGCTCCAGTCCGACGGGCGCAAACCGTACGCCGCGATCGGCAAGGCCGTCGGCCTGTCGGAGGCGGCGGTCCGCCAGCGCGTCCAGCGCCTGCAGGACGCCGGCGTCATGCAGATCGTCGCGGTGACCGACCCGCTCACGCTCGGCTTCCCCCGCCAGGCCATGATCGGCGTCACGTGCGAGGGCGACCTGGAGTCCGTGGCAGACGAGCTGGCGGCGATAGAGGAGATCGACTACGTGGTGCTCACCGCCGGCTCCTTCGACGTCATCGTCGAGGTGGTGTGCGAGGGCGACCGTCACCTGCTGGAGATCCTCAGCAAGATCCGTGCCATACCGGCGGTGCGGGCCACGGAGTCGTTCGTCTATCTGAAGCTGCGCAAGCAGACCTACTCATGGGGCACCCGATAGCCGGGCCACGGCCCTGACCGGCGCCCCGTCGGCGCCCGCGAGCCGGATCGGCAGCATCGACACCTCGACGGCCCGTCCGGCCGCCTGCGCGTCCAGCAGCCGGCCGAGCCCGGTGAGGTTCTCGGCGATCACCGCGTGCGCCCCGCACAGCACCCGGTGCGCGGGAAAGTCCTCCGCCGGGGTGGGATCGACGCTCAGCGCGTCGATCCCCACGGTCCGCACGCCCCGCTCCACGAGCAGCCGCGCCGCCTCCTCGGTCAGGTGCGGATGGTCGAGGTACGCGGGAGTCCCCCAGTGGGCCGACCACCCGGTGGCGACGAGCACGATCCGGCCCAGCTCGCCCCTGAAGAGGCCGGGCCCGATCGCCGCGCCCGGGGCGAGCCCCCGGGCGTCGACCGTCACGGCGGGCCCCACGAACCGCTCCAGAGGAAGCTCGTCCAGGTCCGGCAGGGTGTCGTCCAGGTGGAACGGCGCGTCCACGTGGGTACCGGACTGCGAGCCCAGGTGCACGGCCAGGACGTTGACCCCGTCGCGGCCGGCGATGAGCGCCGGCTCGATCGTCACCTCGGGGTCGCCCGGGTAGACGGGCATCCCGGTGACGATCGGCACCGACAGGTCGACCAGCTCCATGACGGCCATCCTCACACGCCGGTGAGCCTCTGGGGCTCGGGCGCCGGGGCGGCGATGGGCACGATCGGCGGCACGGGCGTGTCGGCCGCCCGCACCCAGCGCGGGCCGAGCGGGCCGTACACCTCGCGCGGCTCGGGGAAGGCCCACAGCAGCGCCAGGTAGAGCACCGCGGCCGTGCCCAGGCCCAGCGGCAGCGACACGTCCACCCCGCCGGCCAGGTCGCCGAGCGGCCCGACGAACTGGCCGGGCAGGTTGACGAAGGCCAGCGCCAGCAGCGCCGAGGCGAGCCAGGCGGTGATGCCGCGCCAGTTCCAGCCGTGGTTGAACCAGTAGCGCCCGCCCCGCTGCCGCCGGGTGAACACCTGCAGCGCCTCGGGGTCGTACCAGCCGCGGCGCGTCACGTACCCGAGCATCATGATCACCATCCACGGCGCCGTGCACGTGATGATCAGCGTGGCGAACGTGGAGATGCTCTGCGTGAGGTTGGCCGCGAAGCGGCCGACGAAGACGAACACGATCGACAGCGAGCCGATGAACAGCGTCGCCCGCACCCGGGAGAAGCGGGCGAACACGCTGGCGAAGTCCAGCCCCGTGCCGTACATCGAGGTGGTGCCGGTGGACATGCCGCCGATCAGCGCGATCAGGCAGACGGGCACGAAGTACCACGTCGGCGCGATGGCCAGCAGGCCGCCGACGTAGTTGGGCGCGGCCGGGTCCATGTACTCGGCGGCCTTGGCGGCGATGATCGACGCGGTGGCCAGGCCGAAGAAGAACGGCAGGATGGTGGACGCCTGCGCCAGGAAGGCGGCCGCCATCACCCGCCGCCGCGGCGTGTCCGCCGGGATGTAGCGCGACCAGTCGCCGAGGAAGGCGCCGAACGAGACCGGGTTCGACAGCACGATCAGCGCCGCGCCGATGAACGACGGCCAGAACAGCGGGTCCCCGGGGGCCAGCATGCCCGCGTACGACGGGTCGAAGTCGCCGGCGAACGCGAACACGCCGAGCACGAACAGCGCCGACGCCGCCACGACCGCGATCTTGTTGACGAACAGCATGAACCGGAACCCGTACACGCACACCACGAGCACCAGGCCCGCGAAGATCGCGTACGCGATCCCGTACATGAAGTCGTTCTGCGGCAGGCCGACGAGCCGGTGCGCGCCGCCCACGAGCGCGTCGCCCGAGGACCACACGGAGATCGAGAAGAACGCGATCGCCGTCAGCAGTGACAGGAACGAGCCGACGATCCGGCCGTGCACGCCCAGATGGGCGGAGGAGGAGACGGCGTTGTTGGTGCCGTTGAGCGGCCCGAACAGCGACAGCGGCGCCAGGATGAGCGCGCCGACGAGCAGGCCGAGCACGGTCGCGGCGAACCCCTGCCAGAACGACAGGCCGAACAGGATGGGGAAGGCGCCGAGCACGCAGGTGGCGAACGTGTTCGCGCCGCCGAAGGAGACCCTGAACAGGTCCAGCGGGCGGGCGGTGCGTTCGGCGTCGGGGATGCGGTCGACACCGCGGGTCTCGATCTCGGTGATGGGGGTGCTCACTTGTACTCCTGGAGGGCCAGCAGGCTGACGAGGTCGTAGGCGACGTGGGAGGCGGCCACCGAGGTGATCTCGGCGTGGTCGTAGGCCGGCGCCACCTCGACGACGTCGGCGCCGATGAGGTTCCCTCCGGCCAGGCCGCGCAGGATCTCCAGCAGTTCGCGGCTGGTGAGCCCGCCCGCCTCCGGGGTGCCGGTGCCGGGGGCGTGTGCCGGGTCGAGCACGTCGATGTCGACCGACACGTACAGGGGGCGGTCGCCGATGCGCTGGCGCAGCGCGTCGACCACCTCGTCGACGCCGCGCCGCAGCACGTCGGCCGCGGTGACGATGCCGAAGCCGAGGCGCCGGTCCTCGTCGAGGTCCTTCTTGCCGTACAGGGGGCCGCGGATGCCGACGTGGCTGAGCGCCTCGGTGTCGAGCAGCCCCTCCTCGACGGCCCGCCGGAACGGGGTGCCGTGCGTGTACTCGGCGCCGAAGTAGGTGTCCCAGGTGTCCAGGTGGGCGTCGAAGTGCAGCAGAGCGACCGGCCCGTGGCGCCGGGCGGCGTCGCGGAGCAGCGGCAGCGCGATCGTGTGGTCGCCGCCGATCGTCACCAGCCGGGCGTCCAGCGCGGCGGCCCCCGCCTCGACGCTCTCGATCGCCTCCTCGATGTGGTACGGGTTGGCGACGATGTCTCCCGCGTCCACCACCTGGACGCGTTCGAACGGGGAGACGTCCAGCGCGGGGTGGTAGGGCCGCAGCAGCCGCGACGCCTCGCGGACCGCGGCGGGGCCGAACCTCGCTCCAGGCCGGTACGAGACGCCGCTGTCGAACGGCACGCCCACGACCGCCACGTCCGCGCGTCCGACCTCGTCGAGGCGAGGCAGCCGGGCGAAGGTGGCGGGCCCGGCGAAACGCGGGACCCTGGCTGAGTCGACGGGGCCTTTATTCATGGGCACAGTCAATGTCACGCTTCTGACCTGCGGCAATTGGCCGCGTCACGAAGTCCTACAGTAGGTGTTGTGGCGGACCACAAGGTGACGGTGCTCGACCTGTTGCGCTCCCCCGCCCTGCAGCTGCGGCTGCTCGCGGGCGAGGCGGGGCTCGGCCGGTCGGTGTCGTGGGCGCACGTGAGCGAGTTGGCCGACCCGACGCCGTGGCTGCTCGGCGCCGAGGTGATCATGACGACCGGCATCGGCGTGCCCCGTTCCGCCGCCGATCAGCGGGCATACCTGGAGCGGCTGGACGACGCGGGCGTGTCGGCGCTGGCCCTGTCGGCGCAGCTGCACGTGCCGCCGCTGCACCGGGCGTTCTTCGAGGCTGCGGAGCGGCGCGGCATGCCGGTGCTGGAGGTGCCGCTGGCGGTGCCGTTCATCGCCGTCGCCCAGGAGGTGGCCGCGGCGGTGCAGGAGGACGCCCGCCACCGGCTGGGCGCGCAGCTCCAGGTGTTCGGGGCGCTGCGCTGGCTGGCGTCCGAGGATCTCGACACGGCGACGCTGTTCAAGCGGCTGGAGCGGCTCTCCGGCTACCAGGTGTTCCTGTGCACGCCGCAGGGGCGTCCGCTGCTGCCCGGCGTGCCGGTGCCGCCGTCGCTGGACGTGCTGCCTTCGGAGCCGGAGGCGCCGCCGACCGTCCCCGGCGGTTTCGTGCTGCCGGTGCCGGCTCCCGGCGGGCCCGCGGGGTTCCTGGTGGCGTTCGAGCGCGAGGGCGCCCGGCCGGCCGGGCTGGCCGTGGTCCAGCACATCGCCACCGTGGCCGCGCTCCAGGTGGCCATGGCCAGGCACGAGCGGGAGACGCTGCGCCGCGAGGGCGCCGAGACGCTGTCGGAGCTGCTGCAGGACCTGCTCGACCCGGCCACCGCTCGCCGCCGCCTGGCCCGGCTGGGGCTGCCCACCGACACCGACGCGGTGCTCGTCGTGGTGCGCGGCGCCGATGACGTCGGCCTGCGGCGGGCGCTGGCCGACCACCCGCACCTCATGCTGCGGCGGGGCGACGACCTGTACGTGCTCGGCCCGCCCTCACTGGCCGGGCCGGTCACCGGCCTGCCGGCCGTCAGGGCGGGCATGAGCCGGCCGTTCCCGCCCGGCGCCTCCACCAGGGTGGCTCGGCGCGAGGCCGAGTGGGCGGCCACCCGGGCGGCCGAGTCCGGGCAGCCGCTGGTCGTCTACGGCAGGGACCCGACCGGGCGCTGGCTGCCGGACGACGCCGACACCCTGGCCGCCCTGGTGGACCACGTCCTGGGCGAGGTGATCGCGTACGACGCCGCGCACGGCTCACAGCTCCTGGCCACGGTCCGCACCTGGATGGAGCACGACCGCCGGGCCGAGGACACGGCGGCGCTCCTGCACATCCACCCCAACACGCTGGCGTACCGGCTGCGCCGCTTCGCGTCGCTGACGGGGCGCGACCTCACCTCGACGACCGCCTTCACCGAGGTCTGGCTGGCCCTCCAGGCCGCCGGCCAGCTCGGCCTGACCGACCGGGACGACCGGTCCTAGGACAGTTGCACGGTGGCGATCTCCCAGGCGCCCAGCGGAAGGCGGAGCGTGCCGTCCGTGACCTCCAGCTCGTCACCCGGACGGCCGCGCAGGTCGGCACGGCGGGCGCGGGTGAAGTCACCCGTGACCAGAGCCTCCGCGGGGTCGTCCGACAGGGCCACCATGCGGAGCTCCTTCCACTCCTCACGGGCCCGCAGCGAGGTCATGACCACGCCGTCGCCCGTGACCGACAGCCCCGCGGCGGGGGCGGGCAGCGACAGGGACGGGTCGCCCGATCCGGCCACGGTCAGCAGGTCGTGCCTGAACACCTCGGCCGCGCCGGGCACCGCCGACCACGTCCCGCTGTAGGGCATGAGCGCGAGGCTCACCGACCGCAGCCCCCGCGACTGCGCCGCCGGGGTCGGCAGCTGGGGGCCCGCGGGCTCGGGCCGGAGCGCGTGCCGGTTGCGTGACAGGTAGCCGACGGAGCGCAGCAGCGTGAGCGCCAGCTCCCCGCCGTCCTCCACCAGTTCGTACTCGGTGACGTGCTCCAGCAGCGCCGCCACTCCCCCGGCGGCCACCCACGAGGAGGCCGGGTAGGTGGGCAGCGGCTCCTCGCCGCAGCCGGCCTCGGCTCTGAGGCCGCGGGTGACGACCGCGAACTGGCCTTCCGCGTGCGACTCGGCGGCCCGCTCGGGCAGCGGCACGTGCAGCCGCACCCGGTGGTCGGCGCACCGGTTGTCGAAGTCGACGCTGAGCCGGACGAACGGCTCGCCCGCGCGCAGCTCGACGCGGGTGCGGACGGCGATCTCCTCGGTCGCATCGGTGCGGGACCGCGCGGGGATCTCCGGCGTGCCCTCGATCCCGTCGCCGGCGGCGGGCCACCGGTAGGTGCGCCACACGTCGTACGCGGCCACCAGCGGACCGGCGCACACCATCTCCACGTGCACCGACTCCGGCTCGAAGACGAACCGGTCCTCGGCCGGCGGCGCGTAGTTGTAGCTGTCGCCCACGTCGCCGCCGTCGACGATGCGCCCGGCGCCGCTGAGCGTGACGCCGCCGGCGCCGGTCAGGGTCAGGGTGCCGTCGCGGTCCACCTCGACGCGGAGCAGCCCGTTGTCGAGCACCCGCTCGTCGGCCCCGACCGGCAGGGTCGACGCGGGCAGGTCGCTGGCGTGGCCGCCGCCGCGCTGCGGCCGCACGCTCGTGTGGCCCAGGGGCGGCGCCTCGACGAGCGCGGCCACGGTGCGGCGCGGCTCGGCGAGGATGCGTACCCGGGTGATCCCGGCGAGCGCGCCGCGCACCTGGCCGACGTCGAACGGCAGCCGCGACTCGCGGGCGACGGTGAACGTCAGCACGCCGTCCTCGGCGGACCAGCCGGTGATCTGCTGCCCGTACAGCTCGGTGCCGTGGACGAAGGTGAGCGCCGTGACGGGGTCCATCTCCTCGTCGAGCAGCAGCGTCGGCGCGTACTCCAGCGGCTGGATCGGCACCCTGGCGCCGGCCGGGTCGACGACCGGGTCCTCGCCCGCCAGGTCGAGCAGCACCACGCCGCGCCGGGCGGCGGGCGTGGGGTTGACGACGAGCATGCCGCCGGACGGCACGGACGCGGACAGCCGGGCGGTGACCATGTCGCGCACGGCCTGGCCGAGGTGCTCGGCCTCGGCGATGCGGGCGGCCACCTGCTGGGCGGTCTCGTCGACGCCGCAGCCGGTCACCGAGTCGTGGCCGCTGGCGTCGACCAGCCGCCACCAGGCCATGTCGAGGAACCGGCCGGGCCACTCCGCGCCCCAGAGCGCGGCCAGCGGCTCGGCGTACCGTTCGACCATCCGCTCGGCGCGGCCCATGGCCTGCTTCACGTGCGCGCGTACGGAGATGACGCCGGGCAGGATGTTGGCCCGCGCGTGCGAGCGCAGCTCACCCACCACCCGGGGCAGCCCTTCCACGTCGGCCGGGTGCGCGGTGACGTAGCCGGACAGGGTGTCCATGCGGGCGCCGAGCCCGGCCACCATCTGGGGCAGGCCGCGCACCGGGGCCGAATGGTCGGTGCCGTACATGGCCAGCAGCGGCCCGTCGGGCCCGTGCCAGCGGCGCATGGTCCCGACGAAGGCGGCGCCGCGCTCGACGAGCCGATCGGGGTCCTCGAACAGGTGGGCGCCGTTGCCGTAGCCGCCCGCGGGCAGGTACTGGGTGCGGATCGCGGTGCCGTCGGGGGCGACCCAGGCGAACGCGTCGGTGGTCACCGACGACGGCACGCCCCGGTACACGCAGGCGTAGGGAAGCCCGGCCCGCCTCAGGATCTGCGGCATCTGCGCGGTGTGGCCGAACATGTCGGGCAGGTAGCCGACCGGCATGGCGCCGCCGAGCTTGTCGGCCCTGGCCATGCCCAGCTCCAGGTTGCGCACGATGTTCTCGCCCGAGCAGAGGAACTCGTCGAGCAGGATCTGCCACGGCCCGACCGCGAGCCGGCCGGACTCGACCAGGGCGGCCACCCGGTCGCGGTTCTCCGGCCGCACCTCCAGGTAGTCGTCCACGCAGGCGAGCTGCCCGTCGAGGGTGAAGTGGTAGCCAGGCTCGCGCTCCATGGTGTCGAGCACCTCGTCCATCAGCGCGACCAGCCGCAGCCGGAAACGCTGGAACGGCTCGTACCACTCCCGGTCCCAGTGGGTGTGCGGGACGACGACGATCTCCCCGGCGAACTCTGCGGTCACGCTGCTTCCCCTCCGATCGGCAGGTCATGCTGTACGGCGTAGCGGGCCGCGATGCGCTGGGCGGTGACGATGTCCTCCAGCGCGCCGGCCCGGTCGGTGAGCGGCGGCGTGCCGTCGGTGACGAAGGCGTGGAAGGCGGCCAGCTGGACCTCGAACGCCTCGGTCACCTCGCGCCACTCGGCGCGGCTCTCGCCGCCGGACACCACGGTGAGAACGGTGGGCGCGTTCATCAGGTAGGGCGACGGGAAGACCAGCTCCAGCGAGCCGGCGTCGTGGTGGATGACCACGGTCTCCCGGTACGCGGGATAGTCCTCCAGGTAGTGCCACCGGATGGAGAACCGCCCGGCGGCCGGGAGCCGCCCGGAGATCTCCACGGACCCCGGCGCGTCCCCCCACGTCTCGACGTGCCCGATCTCCGCGGGCGAGCCGGTGAAGCCGCGCAGCAGCGACAGGTCGTGGCAGACGGACCCGAGCGCGATCGCGTACAGGTCGCGGACCGGCGCGGGCGCCTCCTCGCCGAGCGCCCGCGACACGAGCGCCTCCTCGCGGGCGCGCAGCGTGGCGAGCAGGTCGGCGGGCACGTCGCGGGCCTGGGTGAGGTTGGCGAAGGCGAGCTGCGACTCCCCGCTGGGGTGCAGCACGGTCACCTCGACGGACCTGATGGCGTCCGGCCCGCCCAGCTCGGCCAGCAGCTTCCCGGCCCGGCGCACGGCGGGGTCGTACTGCTTCATGTAGCCGACCATGAGCCGGCCCTCCGGCAGCTCGGCCACCTCGGCGCGGGTCAGCGCCAGCGGCTTCTCGCAGAGCACCGCGTGACCCGCCGCGAGCGCCCGCCGCACGGTGTCGCCGTGGGAGCCGGAGGCGAGCACGAGCACGGCCTCGAAGCCGCCCGCCTCCAGCATCGCGTCCAGAGAGGTGTACCGGCCGGGCGCGCCCAGCCGGTCACCGGCGGCGTCGGCGAGCGTCCGCGACAGGTCGCAGACGGCCGTCACCTCGAACAGGTCGCGACGGCGCGACAGCAGCGGCGCGTACACCGCCTGCGTTACGGCGCCGCACCCGACAAGGGCGATCTTCAAGACTGGATCCTCCAGCGTGACGTCAAAGTCCGAGTTCCCGTAGCTTCTCGCGGTTGGCGGCTTGATCGGTGATGTTCTGGGCAACTGACCGCCTGCCGGGCAGGGTGTCCTGCTCGATGATCACCCAGCCGGTGTAACCGGTCTCCTCCAGCGCCCGCACCACGCCGGGCAGGTCCAGCTCGCCCTCACCGAGCGGGGCGAAGCCGCCCCGGCCCATCAGCTCGCGCAGGTCCACGCCGTCGGCCAGGGCGCGGGCCAGGATCGCCCGGTCACCGTCCTTGACGTGCACGTGGCCGATCCGGCCCGACCAGTCGCGCAGCGCGGTCACCGGGTCTCCCCCGGCCAGCAGCAGGTGGCCGGTGTCGAGGCAGAGCTGCACGTCGGTCAGCTCCAGCAGCCGCTCCACGTCCTCGGGGGTCTCGACGTAGGTGCCGAGGTGGTGGTGGAAGGCGGGCTCGAAGCCGGCGTCGCGGCAGCGCCGGACCGCCTCCTGGACGCGCGAGGCGTATCCGGCCCACTCCCCCGGCTCCAGCCCTGGAGCGTTCCCGCCGGGGCGGGCGAAGCGCGCGGGTGAGCCGGAGCAGCCGAGCGTCGGCCGGGGCCTGAGATGGTCCGGGGCGGGCGGGGCGGCGGCGAACACCTCCAGGGTGGCGTCCAGGGCGTCCAGCCCCTTGCCGAACTCGCCGGCGTCGCCGTAGCGCAGGTCGGCCCAGCCGCCGGCGAGCAGCAGCCCGCCCAGCCGCTCGGCCAGGTCGTCCTTGGTGCCGAGATAGCCGATGGGGCCGAGGTCGATGCCCTCGTAGCCCGCGCCGGCGATGGCCGAGACCATCTCGGCGGAGGTCAGGGGCGGCGGCGCGTCGCTCAGCTCGAACACGCCGAAGCTCACGGGGGCGTTGGCGACACTGATCAGGCGCATAGCGCCATCACCTCGTTCTCGTAGGTTTCCAGGCGGTGCCGTCCTTCCGCGGCAGGCAGCAGCACCCTGTCGCCGCGGATGACCAGGCGCTCGCCGCCGGGGCGTACCAGGATGAGGCCGTCGGCGTCCAGGGCGAGCAGCTCGTCGCCCAGGCGCAGCAGCAGGGGGGCGTCGGGCCCGGCGGATATGGCGGTGCGGCCCTCGGCGACGGCGGCGAACACCGCGCCGGTGTCCTCGGCGAGCACCCAGGTGGTGGGCGAGCCGGGCAGGCCGTCTGCCCCGGGCCGGTGGAAGTCGCTGGCGCCGATCGCCACCAGGTCGGGATGCCAGGCGTCGGCCCAGGCCAGGGGGGCGCCCCAGCGCCGGTCCCACCAGCCGGAGTGCCAGACCTCGGCGATCCTGGGCCGCCGGGTGAGCGGCTGCAGCCAGGCGCAGTCGCCGCCGAGCGGGTGGTTGATGGAGATGAGCCCGCCCGCGCGCTCGGCGTGCGCCACCCAGGAGTCGGCCGGATCGCGGAAGTCGACCCAGCCGACGTCGCCGAACACGTTGGCGTGCCCGCGGTCGGTGGTGACCTCCTGGCCAGGCAGCAGCGCGATGCCCCGGTCGGTCTTGGCCAGCCCGGGGTGGTGGCTGACCGTGTTGTGGTCGGTGACGGCCAGGAAGTCCAGGCCGCGCCCGTGGGCCAGCTCGGCCAGCTCGGCGATGGTGAGCTGACCGTCGCTGTGGACGGTGTGGGCGTGGAAGTCGCCGGCGAACCAGCGCAGGCCGTCGAGGTCGGGGACGTCGCGCCGCGGCGGCCGCTCGCCGTGCGCCGGCTCGGCCTCCTCCTCCGGCGGCGGCGGCGTGGTCTCGGTACGGATCTCCAGCGTGTAGTCGAGACCCTGCGGCGGGATCCGGTGCAGGCGCAGCCACACCTGCCATTCGCCGGTCTCGGGCTCGCCGGGCAGGTAGCCGGGCGTGGCCCAGCCTGGCGTGATCGTGTACTCGTCGCGGGCCCCGCCAGACCAGCCGCGGAAGCCGCCCGGCCCGGCGCAGCCCAGGTCGAGCACGCCCTGGGAACGGTCGTACGACAGCCGGACGGTGACGGCGGCGGTGCCCGGCGGCACCTCGAACGGCACCTCGCGCAGGATGCGCTCCAGCCGGTCGTCCAGACTCCAGCGGCCCCTTATGACGGTCATGCGGCCACCAGCTCACCGTCGCGGTAGACCAGCGCGCGGTCGCTCCTGGGCACCACGGCGCCCTGCTCGCCCAGCGCGGGCTCCTCCCCCTCGGCCACCACGCCCTGCACCATGACGCCGCCGACGTCCAGGGTCACCAGGTGGGACGCGCCGAGGTTCTCCAGGATGACCACGCTGCCGCTCAGGCCGCCCTCGACGGTTCCGGCCTGGTAGGTCATGTATTCAGGGCGCACGCCGTACACGAGCTTCTCCCCGTCGACCACGAGTCCTTCCGCCGAGGCGGGGACGGGCACCTTGCACCCGGCCACCTCAAGGGTGTCACCCCGGGCGACGGCGTCCAGCAGGTTCATCGGAGTCGAGCCGATGAATCCGGCGACGAAGGTGTTGGCGGGCCGCTGGAACACCTCGGAAGGAGTGCCGATCTGGCGGATGAGCCCCGCCTCCATGATCGCCATCCGGTCGGCCATGGCCAGCGCCTCGGCCTGGTCGTGGGTGACGAACACGGTGGTGACGCCCAGCTCACGCTGGAGCTTCTTGAGGAACGTGCGCGCCTCCAGGCGGAGCCTGGCGTCCAGGTTGGACAGCGGCTCGTCGAACAGGAACGCCTGCGCCTGCGTGGCCATCACCCGCGCCAGCGCGACGCGCTGCTGCTGGCCGCCGGAGAGCTGGCCGGGCCGCCGGTCCATCAGCTTCTCCAGGCCGAGCCGGGCGGCCACCTCCTCCGCCTTGGCCCGGCGCTCGCCCTTGGCGACCTTCTTGATCCGCAGCGGGTAGGCGATGTTGTCGGTGACGTCCATGTGCGGGAACAGCGCGTAGTCCTGGAAGACCATGGCGACGTCGCGGCCGCCCGGCTGCACCCTGGTCACGTCGCGGCCGCCGATGACGACCGCGCCGCCGGTCGCGGTCTCCAGACCGGCGATGGTACGCAGCAGCGTCGTCTTCCCGCAGCCCGAGGGGCCGAGCAGGGCGAAGAACTCGCCGTCGGGGATGGTCAGGTCCAGCGAGTCGAGCGCCTTCACTCCACCGGGATAGACCTTGGTCAGGCCCCGAAGTTCGATTGCGGCCATTTCAGCGCTTGATCCCTCCGTGGAAGCGGAAGCCGTACTTCTTGCTGACGAACAGGTACATGAGCACCACGGGGACCGAGTAGAGCAGGCCGAACGTGGACAGCACCTTGAGGTTGGCCTGGCCGCCCTCGGTGTAGAGGGTGTACATGATCACCGCGGCGGGCTGCTTCTCGACGTCGCTGAGCAGCAGGTACGGCATGAGGAAGTTGCCCCACACGTTCGCGATCGTCCACACGGCGATCGTGGCCAGGCCGGGCCGGACGACGGGGACGACCACGTGGCGGACGATCTGCAGCGGCGAGGCGCCGAAGACCCGCGCGGACTCCTCGTACGACTTCGGCGTAGTGTCCATGAAGTCCTTGATCATGAAGATCGCGGCGGGCAGCAGGCCCCCGGTCATGATCAGGATCAGGCCCGTGTGCGAGTCGATCAGGCCCAGCTCGATGGCGAGCTGGAACAGCGGCACCATCGCGGCCGTGCCGGTGATGATCGACGAGAGCAGCAGCAGCGCGTAGAGCAGCGCGTCGCGGCCCGGCAGCCGCACCCGGCTGAGCGCGTAGGCGGCCAGCGCCGACATCACCACCACCAGGACCGCCGTGCCGATGGCCAGGATCAGCGAGTTGACCAGCGAGCCGAGCGCGTACGGGTGATCCAGGATGATCTGGAAGTTCTCCCAGGTGAAGTCCGGCACCCGGACCTCGTACGTGGGGTTCGAGGTGAACGGCGCCGAGGCGAGCCACAGCAGGGGGATCGTGAAGAAGGCCAGCAGTAACGCGACCAGCGTGTAGAAGCCGATCCGGCCGGCGACGAACCGCGTCATCCCTTCCTCCTGAGCAGCCGCAGGTAGAAGATCGCCACGACCAGGTTGATCAGCAGGATGATCGTGGAGATCGCGGCGCCGTAGCCCAGGTCACCGGCCTGGAGCGCGGTCTTGTAGACGTACACGGCCAGGATCTCCGTCTTGTTCTCCGGGCCGCCCGCGGTGAGCAGGAAGGGCCCGAAGTCGTTGAACGTCCACAGGCTGATCAGCAGCAGGTTGGTCAGGATGTGCCCGCGGATGTGCGGGAAGACCACGTCACGCAGCTGCTGCCAGCCGGACGCCCCGGCCAGCCTGGCGCTCTCCAGGTGGGAGGGCGGCACGTTCCCGAGCGCGGCGCCGTAGAGCATCATCGAGAACGCGGTGCCGCGCCAGGTGTTGAAGAGGATGATCGACAGCATCGGATAGTCGAGCAGCCAGGCGAAGCCCGGGATGCCGAGCAGCGCGTTGAGCGTGCCGCTGTCGCGGTCGAGCAGCGCCACCCACAGGAACGCCACGACCGCGCTCGGCAGGATCCAGGCCAGGATGACCACGCCCTCGACGACGCTCTTCAGCGTGCCGCGGCGGTTGCGCATCAGCCAGGCGAGGGTGAAGCCGAGCACCACCTGCCCGATGACGGCCGACCCCAGCACGAACTGGAAGGTCAGCACGGTGGAGTTCCAGAACCCCGGGTCCGACAGCGCCTTGAGGTAGTTGTCCAGGCCGACGAACTGCGGCTCGGCCGCGGCGATCCCGGTCAGCCGGTAGTTCATCAGCCCCAGGTAGATGACCCAGAGCGCCGGGAAGACCAGGAAGACCGCGATGAGCGCCAGGGCGGGTGCCACGAAGGCCCCCGCCCGCAGCCTGCCCAGGCCCGCGGCGTCGGAGCTGTAGCCGCGGGCGGGCGACTCGTCGAGGGCCTTCGTGTCAGGAGGCGACGTTTGCTGCGCCACCGACGATTCCTTCGAGCTTCTTCTGATAGTCGGCGGCCGCCTGGTCGGCGGCCGTGCCGCCGGCGACCGCGGCCGTGGCCTCCTGGAGCGCGACCGACACCTGCGGGTAGACGGCCACCGGCGGCCGGTAGGCCGTCAGCGGGAGCACCTCGTCGGAGATGTAGGTCAGCAGCGGCTCGCCGGCCAGGATCTCCTTGTTGACGTCGGTGCGCGGGGTGATGCGCACGTTGCCGTCCTTGGTCTCTTCCTTCAGCGCGTCCGCCGACAGCGTGAAGGCCAGCAGCTCGAAGGCTTCCTTCGGGTGCTTGCTGTTCGGGTTGAGCGTCCGCAGCGCGCCGCCGGACATGCTCACGAAGTCCTGGCCGCGGATGCCCTTGCCGGGCTCGATCGCGGGGATCTTGGCGTAGCCGACGACCTCGTCGCGGTCGGCCATCGGGGCGACGCCGGTCTTGGGGTTGACCACGCCGCGCCAGAAGTAGTCGCCCTCCAGGAGGATGCCGACCTTGCCCTCGGCGAACTGCTGGAACGACTTGTCGCGGCCCTTGGCCTCCTGCTGGAGCTTCGGGTCACCGAGGCCGCTGCCGCCGTAGACCTTCTGGTAGAGGCCGAGCACGTCCTTCAGCGGCTGCGCCGCGCCGGTCCACTTGCCGTCCACCTGCACCTCACCGCCGGCGCCCGCCAGCAGCGGGAGCACGCCCTGCATCGTGGTGGCCTCGCCCATGGCGGTGCCGGCGTTGATCTGGATCGGCACCGGGACGCCGGACGACTTGAGCTTCCCGGCCGCGTCGAGGACCTCCTGCCAGCTCACCGGCTGCCAGTCGGCGGGCAGCCCGGCCTTCTGGAAGAGCGTCTTGTTGAAGTAGAGCACGCGGCCGTCGGTGCCGACGGGCAGGGCGTACTTCTTGCCGTTGTAGGTGGCCAGGCCCTGGACGGCCTCCGGGATCTGCTGCCAGCCCTCCCAGCTCTCGGCCTCCGGCCCGGCGACCTCCGCCAGCGGCTTGATGTAGCCCGCCTCGGCGAACTCCCCGGCCCAGATGCCGTCGATGTCGATCACGTCGGCGCCCTTGCCTGACTTGAGGTCGAGGGAGAGCTTGGTCTTGTACTGCTCGTCGTCGACGCCGCTGGGAACGAACTTGACCGTGACGTCCTTGCCCTTGGCCTTCTGGGCCTCCTCGAACTTGGGGATCACCCAGTTGGCCATGTGGTCGGCCGCCGCCGCGTTCTTGCCTCCGGCGATGGCGTTCTGGGCGATCGTCAACTCGATGGCGCCGCCTTCGCCGCCATCACCGGACGACTGGCCGCACGCGGCCAGTCCCAGCGCGGACGCGGCGAGCACCGCGACCACACCCATCGACCTGTTCCGCACCATTCTGCAAACCCTCCGACACGTCCATAAGGGAGGAAGTCAGGGCCAATATGTCATGACATGTATATGACGTAAAAGTCCTGGCTGATTCCGGGGAGCGTGCCCACGGGGCCCTTCGGAATACGGCACGGGGCACAGTTGAGAAACATAGCGGACATCCGTATGTCATGACAATATGCCATAGTGTCTGCCGGAAGCTCCAGCTCTGGAGGTGCGTTGTTCGACCTGATCACGATGGGACGCTGCGGCGTCGACATCTATCCGCTGCAGACCGGCGTGAGCTTGGTTCACGTCGAGTCCTTCGGCAAGTTCCTCGGCGGCAGCCCGACGAACGTCGCGGTCGCCGCGGCGCGTCACGGCCTGCGCCCCGCCGTGGTGACCGCCGTGGGCGCCGACCCCTTCGGGGAGTGGGTACGGCAGGCGATCCGCGGATTCGGTGTCGACGACGTCTTCGTGGGGACGGTCGAGGGGCCGCCCACGCCGGTCACGTTCTGCGAGATCTTCCCGCCCGACCACTTCCCGATCTACTTCTACCGGGGCGAGCATCCGCCTGACCTGCGGATCACCCCCGAGTCGCTCGACCTGGACGCGATCCGCCGGACGCCGGTCTTCTGGTTCACCGGGACCGGGCTGAGCCAGGAGCCCAGCCGCTCGGCGCACGCCGCCGCGCTGGCGGCCCGGACGGCGCCGTCGGGGTGGACCGTGTTCGACCTGGACTACCGCCCGATGCTGTGGGAGTCGCGCGAGGCGGCCGAGCGCGAATACCGGCGCGCGCTCCCGCACGCGAACGTGGCCGTGGGCAACCTCGACGAGGTCGAGATCGCCGTCGGCACCCGCGACCCGGAGGCGGCGGCGCAGGCGCTGCTCGACGCCGGGATGGAGGTGGCGATCGTGAAGATGGGCCCCGACGGGGTGCTGGCCCGCAGCGGGAAAGAGCACGTGGTGGCCGAGCCGGTCCGGGTCGAGGTGGTCAACGGGCTGGGCGCGGGCGACGCCTTCGGCGGCGCGGTCTGCCTCGGGCTGGTGCGCGGCTGGTCGCTGGAGCGTACGGTGCGCTTCGCCAACGCGGCGGGCGCCCACGTGGCGGCGCGGCTGGCCTGCGCGGAGGCCATGCCGACCACCGGCGAGGTGCTGTCCCTGCTGGAGGGCCGGCCCGCGACCACCGCTACCGACCCGCGGAGCGAGGTGCGTCCTTGAGCGACGTCACGCTGCCCAGAACGACGCGGTACGAGGAACTCACCCACATCCGCGCCACCAGGCCCGGGGCGATCGCGCAGGCCGCGGCCCGCCGTCAGCGGCGTGAGCTGCCGGGCGAGGGCGGGCGGCTGCTGATCGTCGCGGCCGACCACCCGGCGCGCGGCGCGCTGGCCGTGCGCGACCGGCCGCTGGCCATGGCCAGCCGGACCGACCTGCTCGACCGGCTGCGGGTGGCGCTGGCCCGGCCCGGCGTCGACGGCATCCTGGCCTCCCCCGACGTGCTGGAGGACCTGCTGCTGCTCGGCGCGCTGGAGGGCAAGCTGGCCTTCGGCTCGATGAACAGGGGCGGTCTGCAGGGCTCGGTGTTCGAGCTGGACGACCGGTTCACCGGCTACGACGCCGCCGCCATCGACGAGATGCGGCTCGACGGCGGCAAGATGCTGTGCCGCATCGACCCGTCCGACCCCGCCAGCGTCACCACCCTGGAGTCGTGCGCCCGCGCCGTCACCGATCTGGCCAGGAGGCGGCTCGTGGCGATGGTGGAGCCGTTCTGGACGACGCGCACTGAGACCGGGGCGATCCGCAACGACCTGTCCCCCGACGCGGTGATCCGCGCCATCAGCGTGGCCCAGGCGCTCGGCGTCACCTCGGCCTACACCTGGCTGAAGATCCCGGCGGTGGCCGAGATGGAGCGGGTCATGGCCGCCACCACGCTGCCGGCGCTGCTGCTCGGCGGCGACCCGCCGGACGCGGCGGCCGCCTTCGCGGACTGGGGGCGCGCGCTGCGCCTGCCGGGCGTGCGGGGGCTCGTCGTCGGCCGCGCCCTGCTCTACCCTCCGGACGATGACGTCGCCACCGCCGTGGACGGCGCCGCCGCACTGGTTCGAGAGGCTGGATCATGACATTTTTCCCGTACGGCAAGGCCGCGAACGGGCCGTGGGCCGTGGAGATCACGCCGTCGCTGGCCGGTTGGGACTATTCGGGCCTGCGGGTGGTGGACCTGGCCGGGGCTCCCGTGTCGTTCGACACCGGCGAGGAGGAGATGATCGTCCTGCCGCTGTCGGGCTCCTGCACGGTGACGGTCGGGGCGGACGGCTCGCGGGTCTTCGAGCTGGCCGGGCGGCCTTCGGTGTTCGCCGGGCCCTCCGATTTCGCCTATATCCCGATTTCTGAGCATGTGACGCTGACCGGTACGGGCCGGATCGCGCTGCCGTCCGCGCGTGCCACCCGCCGCCTGGAGCCGCGCCACGTGCCCGCCTCCGCGGTGCCGGTGGAGCTGCGCGGCGCCGGCCAGGCCAGCCGCCAGGTGAACAACTTCGCCGCGCCCGGCGTCCTCGCCTGCGACAAGCTGGTCGCCGTCGAGGTGCTCACCCCCGGCGGCAACTGGTCGTCCTACCCGCCGCACAAGCACGACACGGCGAACCCCGGCGAGGCCGTGCTGGAGGAGATCTACTACTTCGAGGTGGCCGATCAGGGGCTCGGCTACCAGCGCGTCTACTCCTCCGAGCGGGGGCAGATCGACACCCTGGCCGAGGTCGGCTCCGGCGACGTGGTGCTGGTGCCGTACGGCTACCACGGCCCGTCCATGGCCGCGCCCGGCTACGACCTCTACTACCTGAACGTGCTGGCCGGTCCCGCCGGTGAGCGGTCCATGGCGTTCTGCGACGACCCCCGCCACGCCTGGATCCGCGCCACCTGGGACGGCCAGGACATCGACCCCCGGCTGCCCTTCGGGAGGACCTCGTGAAGCTGCCGGTGACATTGACCGTGGCCCAGGCGGTGGTGCGCTTCCTCGCCGCCCAGCACACCGAGCGCGACGGCGTCGAGCACCGGATGTTCGGCGGCGTCTTCGGCATCTTCGGTCACGGCAACGTGGCCGGCATCGGCCAGGCGCTGGCCACCTCCGGCCCCGGCCTGCCCTACTATCTGAGCCGCAACGAGCAGGCCATGGTGCACACCGCCGCCGCGTACGCGCGGGCCACCAACCGGCTGTCGACGCTGGCCTGCACCACCTCGATCGGCCCCGGCGCGACCAACATGGTCACCGGCGCGGCCGCCGCGACCATCAACCGGCTGCCCGTGCTGCTGCTGCCCGGCGACATCTTCGCCACCCGGGTGGCGAGCCCGGTGCTGCAGGAGCTGGAGGACCCGCGCTCCTACGACGTCTCCGTCAACGACTGCTTCAAGCCGGTCTCCCGCTTCTGGGACCGGGTCAACCGGCCCGAGCAGCTCCCGGCGGCGCTGCTGGCGGCCATGCGGGTGCTCGCCGACCCGGCCGAGACGGGCGCGGTGACGCTGTCGCTGCCGCAGGACGTGCAGGCCGAGGCCGCCGACTGGCCGGAGGAGCTGTTCGCCCGGCGCGTCTGGCACATCCCCAGGCCGCGCCCCGAACGGTCCGCGCTGGCCAGGGCCGCCGAGCTGGTCAAGGCCGCGTCCCGGCCGCTGATCGTGGCCGGCGGCGGCGTGATCTACAGCGAGGCCACCGGCGAGCTGCGGGCCTTCGCCGAGACGTTCGGCGTCCCGGTCGCCGAGACCCAGGCGGGCAAGGGCGCGCTGCCGCACGGCCACCCGATGGCGATGGGCGCGATCGGCGCGACCGGCACCACGGCCGCCAACGCGCTGGCCCGCGAGGCCGACCTGATCATCGGCGTCGGCACCCGCTACAGCGACTTCACCACGGCCTCCCACTCGCTGTTCGCGCCGGAGGCCCGGTTCGTCAACCTGAACATCACCGGCTTCGACGCCGCCAAGATGTCCGGGCTGCAACTCGTCGCCGACGCCCGCGAGGGGCTCGCGGACCTGGCGGCGGCGTGCTCGGGCTGGGCCACCGGCGAGGACTACCGGTCCCGCGCCACTGGCCTGTCGCGGGCCTGGGACTCCGCCGTCGACGCGGCGTACGCGCTCGACGGCGACCCGCTGCCGCAGCCCGCCATCATCGGCGCGGTGAACGCGGCGGCGGGCGACGACGGCGTGGTCATCTGCGCGGCCGGGTCCATGCCCGGCGACCTGCACAAGCTCTGGCGGCCCAGCGGGCCGGGGAGCTACCACGTCGAGTACGGCTACTCGTGCATGGGCTACGAGATCGCCGGCGGGCTCGGGGTCAAGCTGGCCGCCCCGGAGCGCGAGGTCTTCGTCATGGTCGGCGACGGCTCGTACCTGATGATGGCCCAGGAGCTGGTCACGGCCGTCGCGGAGGGCGTCAAGCTGACCGTGGTGCTGGTCGACAACTCCGGCTTCGCCTCCATCGGCCGCCTCTCGGAGAGCGTCGGCGCCGAACGGCTCGGCACCGCGTACCGCTACCGGGGCGAGGGCCGCTACGACGGCGGGCCGCTCCCGGTCGACCTCGCGGCGAACGCGGCCAGCCTGGGCGCGACCGTGCTGCGCCCCGGCTCCCTGGCCGAGCTGCGCAAGGCGCTCGACACGGCCCGCGCGTCCCGCGGCGTGACCGTCGTGTACGTGCGCGCCGACCCGGCGATCGACAGCCCGTCATCCGAGGCCTGGTGGGACGTCCCGGTCGCGGAGGTCTCCAGCACCGGCACGGGCCGCGAGGCCAGGACCGCGTACGAGACCGCGAAGCGCGACCAGCACCGCCGCCTGACCCCGCCAGCGGGCTGACCAGCAGGGTTGCCGCCGCCGCCCCGAGGGAAGGCCACTGTCCGGGCCTGATCTCGGGGAGGCGACGATGGACCCTTGGCGCGCACTGGGCTGGGTGGGCATCGCCGCCGTGGTGCTCTACTGCCTGACCCACGTGGGCACGGTGGTCCTGTCGATCATTGTGGGGCTGTTCGTCGCCGCGCTGCTGGCGCCGCCCGCGCGCTGGCTGATGCGGCGCGGCCTGGGCAGGTCGCTCGCCACCGTGATCACGTTCCTGGGCGGCCTGCTGCTGGCCGGAGGGCTGTTCGCGCTGCTGGTGCCGACCACCGTCAGCGGCCTGGCCGAGCTGCGCGCCAGCGTGGGCACGGTCCTGGAGCGGTTGCACGCGCTGGCCGCCAACTTCGGCCTGGACTTCGGTGACCTCGTCGCCCAGGGCAGGCAGTGGGTGGAGCAGCGTCAGCAGCAGATCACCACGGGCGCGGTGGCGGGGGTGCGCACCGCGACCGAGATCATCGTGGGGGCCGTGCTGGCGGTCATCCTGGGCATCTACTTCGTGCACGGCGGCGACCGGCTGTTCCACTGGCTGACCGGCCTGTTCCCGGCCGGGGCCAGGCAGCGGCTGCGCGAGGCCGGGCCGGTGGCGTTCGGCGTCATCGGCCGCTACATCCGCGGGGTCGCCATCGTGGGGGCGGTGGACGCGTTCTTCATCGGGACCGCGCTGTGGATACTCGGGGTGCCGATCGCGGTGCCGCTGGCGGTGCTGACCTGGGTGGGCGCGTTCCTGCCGATCGTCGGGGCGTTCACGGCCGGTCTGCTGGCGGCGGTGGTGGCGTTCGTGGCCAAGGGCTGGCTGATCGCGCTCATCGTGGTCGGGGTCACCGTGCTGGTGCAGCAGATCGAGGGGCATGTGCTGGCGCCGCAGATCTACGGCAAGGCGCTGGACCTGCCGGGGGCGGTGATCCTCATCGCGATCGCGATCGGCAGCCTGCTCTTCGGCATCGCCGGCGCCTTCCTGGCCTCACCGGTGGCCTCGGTGATCGTGGCCCTCCTGAACCGTGAGGATTTCAGCGAGGGCCGAGCCCGGGTCTGACCGTCGTCAGCCGTCCTGACGGAAGACGACCGCGACGCCCAGCGCGGCGTCGGCGGGCACGAACACCTCCCCGGGCCCGCTCCTGACCACGGGAACGCCGTTGCCACGCAGAAGCCTTACCGTGGCGTCGAGGTCGCGCACGGACACCGCGTAGGCGACGAACCCGGGCAGCCCGGCCGGCCGCTCACCCGGCAGCAGCCCATCCAGCGCCGACGCCCCCACAACCGTCACACCCGCCCGACGGAACCGCACCACCAGGCCACCCACCGCTCGGCCGAGGTCATCGCGCGCCCCGCCGAGGTCACCCACCACTGGCCCGAGGTCGCCGCGCGTCCCGCCGTGGGCACCCGCCGTTTGCCTGAAGTCCTCCCAGGGTTGGCCGAAGTAGGTGCTGTAGCGGTGTGTCAGGTCGGGGAGTGCCTGGTCGTCGACGCACAGGACGCATCCGATCAGCCCGGTCGCGCCGTTGGGGTGGGCGGGATGCCGGTCGGGGACGGCGACCGGCGCGTTCTGGGCGAAGCCGATGCGCCCCTCCGGCACGCGGCCCGGCAGGCCGGGGGCGGAGATCTCGACGTAGCGCGCGGGCTCCATCGTGATCCCCGTGGGGGTCTCGACGGGACGCTGGACGGCGTGGACTCCGCCGTGACCGACGCCGGCGGCGGTCAACCGCGCCGCGAGGCCGTCGATGTCAGAGGTGTCCGCGATCACGATGTGGACGCCCTGGAACCGGTCGAGGAAGGTCACGACGTTAGCGGCGGTGGCGCGGACGGCGGCCGCCAGTCCCGCCAGCTTGTCATCGGGCACCCGCAGCGGGATCGGCCGGGCCGCTCCCGGCATCCGGCCGGCGTCGACGAGGGCCACGAGCTCGACGAAGTCACCGGGGAAGTACACGTGCGCGTTGGCCACGCCGACCGGCTCGGCCGCACCGCCGGAAAGACCCTGGAGGACGGGGTAGGCGGGCGTCCCCACGGCGAAGCCGAGCTGCCGGTATCTCTCCGTCGCCTCGCCCAGGTCCCGCACGATGTGGCCGACGTGGTGCAGGCCGTTGATGTCATCACCCATGGCGTCTCCCGGTCGAATATGAAAGTAGTCTCTCAGTTGAGAGTAAACCATCATTTGCACGTACGGTAAGATTTTTCACATGGCTGACGGCGGACTGCGCGAGCGCAAGAAGGCGAAGACCCGGGAGGCGATCCTGCGGGAGGCGTTCCGGCTCTTCCGCGAGCGCGGCTACCACGCCACCACCGTCGAGCAGATCGCCGAGGCGGCCGAGATCTCCCCCGCCACCTTCTTCCGCTACTTCCCGTCGAAGGAGGACCTGGTCACGCTCGACCGGTTCCCGCCGCTCGTCGAGGCGCTGGCGGTCCAGCCGCCCGGCCAGCCGGTCCCCGTGCTGCGCGGCGCGTTCCGCGCGGCGTTCGCCGCACTGTCCGAAGAGGAGATCGCCGCCGGTCACGCCCGGGAGGTGTTCGCGGCCACCGTGCCCGAACTGGTCGTGGCCAACCTGCGCAGGAGCCCGGGGCTGATCCGCGAGGTCTGCGCGGCCGTGGCCGACCGGGCCGGCCGCGCCGCCGACGACCCCGGGGTCCGCAACGCCGTCGGCGCCGTCTTCGGGGTGGTGGCGATGGTGTGGACGCAGTGGGCGCACACCCCCGCCATGGACGGTCCCCAAGAGATCGACAGGGCGCTGGCCCACCTGGAGTCTGGGCTGCGCCTGTGAACGCCGGCGACACCGCACCATCCGCCCGAGCCAGGCGTCCGTGCACGCCGGCGGGCGCGTACCGCCGGGGTCAGGCGCGCTGCTCCAGCACGTCGGCGATGCCCGCCAGGAACGCGTCGACGTCGGCGATCAGGTAGCCGGGCCGCAGCACGACGGTGCCGAACTTCACCTCGCGCACCTCCTTGGCCGTCACCGGATACTGGGTGGTGCCGCGCAGCGTGGCCACGATCCGGTCGAGGAAGGCGTCGACCTCGTCCTCGTGATAGCCGGTGGCCATGCGGGCCGACCGGAACATCACCTTCTCCACGCGGGCCGCCTGGCTCTCGAACCACTCCTCGCGCAGCAGCTCGCCCGTGGGTTCGGCGAGGGCCAGCCGCACGGGCCGCTGGGTCATGGTCTCCAGCGCCACCACGAACGCCTCCAGCGCGAAGTCGACCGCCGTCTCCTGGTAGCCGCGGCGCCTGGAGCGGAAGGTGGCCGCGCGCACCTCGTCGGCGGTCACGGGCTCGGCGTCGAGTGAGCCTCTGCCCAGCGTGGCCTCGATCCGCTCGATCAGAGCGTCGACCTCGGCGGGGTCATAGCCTGAACGCATACCCATGACGCGCGGAAAGCGGTTCAAGCCCACTCCTTCTGGGTCCTGACGGGGGGTCGCCCTCTGGGGTCCTTTTATCCCGGCCCTGCGGGCCGGTGTCTATGGTAAAGACCACCATGCGCCTGACCGACGTGTCTTTCCGCTATCGAAGACGTGATCCATCCGTCATCCGTGAGGCCGCCGCCGAGCTGTCCCCCGGCGACGTGGTCGAGCTCACCGGGGCCAACGGCGCGGGCAAGTCCACGCTGCTGCGCCTGCTCGCCGGGCTGCTCAGGCCCACCGGCGGCGCCATCACCGGCCGCCCGGCCGCCGTCGGGCTGGCCCCCGACCGGTTCCCCGGCGAGCAGCCGTTCACCGTGTCCGGCTACCTCGACCACATGGCGCGCGTGTGCGGCGGGCGGTGGCGTCCGTGGGCGGAGCGGCTGAACATGGAGCAGTTGCTGGGCGTGCGGCTGCGCGAGCTGTCCAAGGGCAGCGCGCACAAGGTCGGTCTGGCACAGGCGCTGATGGCGGAGCCGGGGCTGCTGCTCCTCGACGAACCGTTCGCCGGGCTGGACTCCGGCACCCGCGACGAACTCCCGCCCATCGTGGCCGAACTGTCGGCGCGCGGCGCCATCGTGGTGGCCGCCGACCACCAGGGCGGCCTGCGCGACCTCCCGTCCCTGCGCCACTGGACGATCACGGACGGACGCCTCGTGGAGACGACCCCGGCACGCACCCCCATACTCGCGGGAAAGCTCGCCGGAACCACCCCTCAAGGACCCGCCGAAGACGCCGTCGGGGGCATCGCCGGAGAACCCGCGGTCACGCCCGACACGACCGCGACGACTGTCGGTAGTCCCGCCGGTGAGGCCGGCGGAAGGGCCGCAGGAGGTTCTGCTGATGTCGGAGTGGGTGTGGACGGAGGTGGGGTCGCTGTGGAGGTGACCGTGCCGGTCGGGGATCTGGGGGCCTTTCTGGAGCGGATGCGCGGTGAGGGATACCCTGCCCGCCCGGTGAGCGGGGAGGAGTCCCGGTGATCGCCCTGAGCGCGTTCCGGCTGGCCGCCTACGTCCGGTCGCACCGGGTCCATCAGGCGCTGCTGGCGTTGCTGGCCGCGCTGGCCGTCGTCTACGCCACCCGGGCGCCCGCGGGCCACGAGGCGGCCGTCCTGGCGGACTCGGCCGTGCTGATCCTCCCGCTCCTGGCCTGGGCCGCCCGGAGCCTGCTCGACACCGAGCCGGACCGGCAGCGGGAGATGTCCGCGGCCCTGGCGGGCGGTCGCGGCAGGGAGCTGGCGGCCGGGCTGCTGGCCGCGCTGACCGCGTGCGCCGCGTTCGCCGCCCTGGCCCTGGTGTGGGGAGTGCTGCTCGGGATGAGCGCCACGCCCCCGGGGCCGGTGCTCGCCGCCGGGATCGTGCTGCACGCGCTGAGCGCGCTGGCCGGCCTCACGCTCGGGGCGCTCACCAGCCGCGCCCTGCTGCCGTCGCCGGCGTTGTCGATCATGGCGCTGGTGTCCGGGTTCGTCGCGATGCTGCTCATCAGCGCGTCGCCGCTGCACTGGCTCACGGTCCCGCTCACGGTGTGGATGCGCGCCGCGAGCGCCGAACGGCTGGTCGCCCAGCTCCCCGAGCTGGCCGCCGTCTCGCTGGTCTGGTGTCTGCTCGGCCTGGCGGCGTACGCGTGGCTCCGCCGTACCAGGCCGTAGATCACTCGGCGGCGGCGAGCTGGCCGCAGGCGCCGTCGATCTCGCGCCCGCGGGTGTCGCGGACCGTCACCGGGACGCCGTGGAGCTCCAGCCGCCTGACGAACGCGCGCTCGTCCTCCGGCCGGGACGCCGTCCACTTCGAGCCGGGGGTCGGGTTGAGCGGGATCAGGTTGACGTGCACGAGTTTGTTCTTGACCAGCTTGCCGAGCAGGTCGGCCCGCCACTCCTGGTCGTTGATGTCCTTGATCAGCGCGTACTCGATGGACACCCGCCGCTTGGTCTTCGCCGCGTACGCCCAGGCGGCGTCGAGCACCTCGGCCACCTTCCACCGGGTGTTGATCGGCACCAGCGTGTCGCGCAGCTCGTCGTCGGGGGCGTGCAGCGACAGCGCGAGCGTGACCGGCAGGCCCTCGTCGGCGAGCTTGCCGATCGCGGGCACCAGCCCGACCGTGGAGACGGTGACGCCGCGGGCGGAGATGCCCAGCCCGTGGGGGGCGGGCTCGACCAGGCGGCGGACCGCCTGGATCACCTGCTTGTAGTTGGCCAGCGGCTCGCCCATGCCCATGAACACCACGTTGTTCACCCGGCCGGGGCCGCCCGGCACCTCGCCCGCCGCGAGCGCGCGGGCGCCCGCGACCACCTGCTCGACGATCTCGGCGGTGGACATGTTGCGGGTCAGCCCGGCCTGGCCGGTGGCGCAGAACGGGCAGTTCATGCCGCAGCCGGCCTGCGACGACACGCACATCGTCACGCGGTCGGGGTAGCGCATCAGCACCGACTCGACCAGCGCGCCGTCGAACAGCCGCCACAGCGTCTTGCGGGTCGTGCCGCGGTCGGTGGTCTGCTCGCGTACCGAGGTGAGCAGCGGCGGCAGCAGCGCCGACAGCTTGTCGCGGGAGGCCGCGGGCAGGTCGGTCATCGCCTGCACGTCGGTGGTCAGCCGCTCGAAGTAGTGGCGGGAGAGCTGGTCGGCGCGGAACGCCTTCTCCCCCAGCTCGGTGACGGCCGCGCGGCGGTCGGCCATGGACAGGTCCGCGAGGTGGCGAGCCGGCTTGGCCCTGCGCGGGGCGACGAAGGTGAGCTGGCCTGGCTGCTGGGACACGATCCTGCCTCTGCTTGTCACGGGGATTGCCGACCAGGGTAGTGAACGCTTGCCCGGCGGGGCGAATTCCATGGCCGTCACCCGGCGCTCCCGATCGGGGTAAGGCTCGCACGAGAGCGACTCGCGGATCTACAGTTTCCCCGTATGGCGATTTTCCGGTCTGCGTCGGGCGAGGGGCACACCGAGGTCGTCCTCACCGCCGGCAACCCGTACGGGAGCCGGACGCTCGTGGTCGAGCGCGACGAGGACGCCTCGGTCGCCTACCTGTGCTCTCCTGACGGCACCGTGCACGGCGCCTGCTGGCTGGCCAACCATCGGGCCGCCCCCGACGTGGTCGACCTGGCGCGGATCAACGCGGGCCTGCCTCCGCTGATGCCGCGGGCCAACACCCTCCACCCCGGGGGGCGCCGGCCGCTGGGCCAGCTCACCCCGCTCTGGTTCGAGGAGGGTGACGGGGTGGCGCTGTACGAGGAGGAAGATCTGCTGGCGGTCATCCCGGGCTGGGCCGACATGCATCGGGGCATGCCGGGTTACGCCCGGGACGCGGTGGGCGAGTCACCGTTCGCGTGGGCGCTGTCGGAGGCGCTCGAAGGGCTGAGCCCGCGCATCGCCAACGCCGGGTCCTACTGGCGCTGGCGTTACTCCGAGGGGTCGTGGCCGTCGTTCCAGCAGTTCGTGATGGGCCATCTGGACCGGGTGCTGGGCCCGTCGGGCCGCTACTGGGACGCCGCCGGTGACCGGTTGCCGACCGTCGGCATCACCGAGCGCCCGGCTCACGGCGACCGGGTGTTCAGCGTGCTGTCGACGGTGGGGATGAGCTGCCAGCGGATGCCGACGGTGGAGCAGTGGATCGACCAGCCCGGCGCGTACGCCAGGATCGAGCTTGCGGTGGCCACCCGCGCGAACCCGCGCGACGCGGCGCTGCTGCTGGTGTGGCTGGCGCAGTATCCGTGGCACTCGGTGACCTGGCTCGGCCACGGCCACACCGCCAAGTGGTATCACGAGCCGGAGACGTTCCCGCTGGGGCCGCAGTACTCCGGGGTGCTCATGCAGGCCGACCCCCCTGACATGCCGGATATGTCGGGGTTTGCATTTGGCGGGGAGGCCGTACGGTGGCTCTGGCTCACGCCGATCACCGCCGAGGCCCTGACCGGCTAGACGAAGAGCGAGAGCAGCAGCCAGACCGGCACCAGCGTGGCCACCAGCGAGTCGAGCCGGTCCATCAGCCCGCCGTGGCCGGGCAGGATCGAGCCCAGGTCCTTGATGCCGAGATCCCGCTTGATCATCGACTCGATCAGGTCGCCCATGGTGGCCAGCGCCGCGGCCAGCGCGCCGAGCAGCGCGCCCTGCCACCACTCGCCGCCGAGCAGCCACGTCACCAGCCACGCGCCCACGACCGTGCAGGCCAGGACCGAACCGGCGAAGCCCTCCCAGGTCTTCTTCGGGCTGATCGCCGACATCGGATGCCTGCCGAACAGCACCCCCGCGGCGTAACCGCCGGTGTCGCTGGCCACCGTGACCGCGATGAAGACCACCACCCGGTGGCTGCCGTCGTCAGGCGCCAGGAGCAGCGCCACGAACCCCGCCAGCAACGCCGGGTAGAACAGGATGAACACCGACGCCGTCGCGTCGCGCACGTAGCCGTCGGTGCCGTCGGCGAACATCCGCCACACCAGCAGCGCCAGCGCGAACACCACGAACGTGCCGAGCAGCCACACCCCGCCGCCCCAGTAGGCGGCGGCCTGCATCGCGGCCAGCCCGGCCAGGACCGGCGCGGCCGGCACCCGGATGCCGCGGGTGGCGAACGCCCGCACCAGCTCCACCACGCCGACGCCGACCGCCGCGGTGACCACTACCAGGAAGAGCTCTTTGACGGTGTAGAGGGAGATCAGGACCAGGGCGGCGAGTCCGAGGCCGACACCGATCGCGGCGGGGAGATTGCGGCCGGTGCGGCTGCCGCCGCTCGGGCTGGGGCCGGCCGTGCGTTCTTCCAAGACTTCTCCATAGGCCACGGCCCTCGCCGTCAGGCGAGGGCCGTAGATGCGCTACCTGCGGCGGTCCGCTGACCGCGGTCCGCCGGCAGCGGGCCGCTCAGACTTCGAGCAGCTCGGCTTCCTTGTGCTTCAGCAGCTCGTCAACCTTGGCGACGTGCTTCTGGGTGAGGTCGTCGAGCTCCTTCTCGGCCCGCCTGACCTCGTCCTCGCCCGCGTCGCCATCCTTGATCATCTTGTCGAGCGTCTCCTTGGCGGAGCGCCGGATGTTGCGGATGGACACCTTGGCGTGCTCGCCCTTGTTCCTGGCGACCTTGATGTACTCCTTGCGACGCTCCTCCGACAGCTCGGGGAAGGTCACGCGGATCACCTGGCCGTCGTCGGTCGGGTTGACGCCGAGGTCGGAGTCGCGGATGGCCCTCTCGATCGCGGCCATCGAGCTCTTGTCGTACGGCTGGATGAGCACCATGCGAGCCTCGGGCACGTGGAACGACGCCAGCTGCTGGATCGGCGTCGGCGTGCCGTAGTACTCGGCGGTGATCTTGTTGAACATCGAGGGGGTGATCCGGCCCGTCCGGATGGTCGCGAAGTCCTCCTTCGCGACCGAGACGGCCTTGTCCATCTTGTCCTCGGCTTCGAGGAGGGTTTCGTCGATCACAGCGGCTCCCTGTCTTCTAGCTGGCGGTGTCGGGCTCACACCTATTTGCCTGCGGGACTCACCAGCGTGCCGATCTTCTCACCGCGGACCGCTCGCAGGATGTTGCCCTCGCCCATCAGGTCGAAGACCACGATCGGCAGGTCGTTGTCCTTGCACAGGCTGATCGCGGTGGCGTCCATGACCGCGAGGTCACGGAGAAGCACCTCTCCGTAGTCCAGTTGGTCGAACCGCACCGCGTCGGGATTCTTCCGTGGATCGGAGTCGTAGATGCCGTCGACCTGGGTGCCCTTGAGCAACGCCTCCGCGCCGATCTCCAGAGCCCGCTGGGAGGCGGCGGTGTCGGTGGAGAAGTAGGGCGAGCCGAGCCCCGCGCCGAAGATGACCACACGCCCCTTCTCCAGGTGGCGGATGGCGCGGCGCGGCAGGAACGGCTCGGCGACCTGCTGCATGGTGATCGCGGTCTGCACCCGCGTCTCCACGCCGCGCCTCTCCAGGAAGTCCTGCAGGGCCAGGCAGTTGATGACGGTGCCCAGCATGCCCATGTAGTCGGCCCTGGCGCGGTCGATGCCGCCCTCGGACAGGGTGGCGCCGCGGAACATGTTGCCCCCGCCGACCACGATCGCCACCTGGACGCCCTCGCGCACCGCCTCGGTGATCGAGTCGGCCAGGTGGTCGACGACCACGGGGTCGATCCCCAGGGGCTCGCCGCCGGCGAACGCCTCACCGGACAGCTTCAGCATCACCCGCTTCCAGCGGAGCTGGCTTCGGGGCGGAGCAGCCGCCGTCGTGGCTGGCTCCTGATTGTCCTGCACGGCGGCGGCCTCCCTCTCTCGGCGGTTCTTCGGACTGGACGACTCGCTCCAGCCTATGCCTGGCCGACCTTGAAGCGGACGAAGGCCTGGACCTGAACGCCGTTCTCCTCGGCGTACTTGCCCACGGACTTCTTGTTGTCCTTGACGAAGGCCTGCTCCAGCAGCGTGAAGTCCTTGTACCAGCCCTTGACGCGACCGTCGACGATCTTGCCGATGGCGGCCTCGGGCTTGCCCTCCTCGCGGGTCATCTCCTCGAAGAGCTTGCGCTCCTTGTCGACGACGTCGGCGGGGACGGAGTCGGGCTTGAGGTACTGCGGGGCCATGGCAGCGGCGTGCTGCGCGATGTCCTTGGCCACCTCGGCGTTCGGCTTGTCGAGCTGGACGAGCACGCCGACGGCCGGCGGCAGCGCCGGGTCGGTCTTGTGCATGTAGGCGCCGACGTAGCCGCCCTCGATCACGGCGAAGCGGCGGACCTCGATCTTCTCGCCGAGCGTGGCGTTGGCGGCGTCGAGGTGCTCCTTGACGGTCTGGCCGTCGAAGGAGGACTCCAGCAGCGACGCCACGTCGGCCGGCCTGGTGGCCAGGACGTGCGCCACCACCTGGGCCGCGAGCTCCTGGAAGCGGTCGCCCTTGGCCACGAAGTCGGTCTCGCAGTTGAGCTCCAGCAGCGCCGCGACGGAGTCGCCGTCCTGCTTGAGCGCGACCAGGCCGTTGGAGGCGGTGCGCGCCTCGCGCTTGCCGACGTCCTTGGCGCCCTTGAGGCGGAGCAGCTCGATGGCGCGGTCGAAGTCGCCCTCGGCCTCCTCCAGAGCCTTCTTGCAGTCCATCATGCCGGCGGCGGTGATCTCGCGAAGCCGCTTGACGTCGGCCATGTTCACGGAAGCCATTGCTTTTCCTTGTGAGATGTCGGTGGATGTCGTCGTGCGTCGAGCGGGCGCCGCCGCTCGGCTGTCGTCACGGCACCGCGTGCCGCGCAGAAGCCGGTACGCGTCCCGTGCCCGTCATTTCGGACCCGGAACGTCCTGCTCGCCTGCCCCCTGACCAGCCCCGGCACCGGTCCGTCCGCGAACCCCCCGGGCCGATCAGCCCGAGAGGGACCGTCCGCCGCTCACCGGCCGTGCCCGGGAAACGGGCACGGCCGGCGGCGGGTGGATCCGGGTGCGGCGCGGGCAGGTCAGGCCTGCTGCTCGCCCTCGGGCTTGGCCTCGGCCTCGACGGCCGGCGCCTCGGCCTCGGCCTCGGCGGCGGGAGCCTCCTCAGCGGGAGCGGCCGGAGCGGCCGCCTCGGCGGTCTCCTGCGGCTGGGCCTCGCCCTGCTCGCCACCACCCTGCTCGATGAGCTCGCGCTCCCACTCGGCCAGCGGCTCGGCGGCGGCCGGCTTCTCGTCACCGCGGGAGGCGCCCGAGCGGGCCATGAGCCCGGCGGCCACGCCGTCGGCGACCACGCGGGTCAGCAGGCCGACGGCGCGGATGGCGTCGTCGTTGCCCGGGATCGGGTAGTCGACCTCGTCGGGGTCGCAGTTGGTGTCGAGGATCGCGACCACGGGGATGCCGAGCTTCTTGGCCTCGCTGATCGCGATGTGCTCCTTCTTGGTGTCGACGACCCACACCGCGCTGGGCACGCGGCCCATGTCGCGGATGCCGCCGAGCGTGCGCTCCAGCTTGTCCTTCTCACGCCGGCGCATGAGGAGCTCCTTCTTGGTGAGCCCCGAGGCGGCGACGTTGTCGAAGTCGAGCTCCTCGAGCTCCTTCAGGCGCTGAAGCCTCTTGTGCACGGTGGAGAAGTTGGTGAGCATGCCACCGAGCCAGCGCTGGTTGACATACGGCATGCCGACCCGGGCGGCCTGCTCGGCGATGGCCTCCTGGGCCTGCTTCTTCGTGCCGATGAACAGGATCGTGCCGCCGTGGGCGACGGTCTCCTTGACGAAGTCGAAGGCGCGGTCGATGTAGGACAGCGACTTCTGCAGGTCGATGATGTAGATGCCGTTGCGCTCGGTGAAGATGAAGCGCTTCATCTTCGGGTTCCAGCGGCGGGTCTGGTGTCCGAAGTGAACGCCGCTCTCAAGCAGCTGTCGCATGGTGACGACGGGGGCCATGAGCTGGTCCTCCAGGTTGGGCGCCCTGCCGGGGCCGGGCGCGTTCTCGGTTGTGTCGCGGTGACCGGTCGGCACCGCCCTGATGCCCCGAACCGCTCCAGCCGGGCAGAACCCGGACCGATGGCGCGATCCTTGGCGAGGCATGCGAAGTCGGCCTGGGTCCCAGGCCACCGAAAAGTCTACCTCCCGCGCCGCACCCGCCTGACCGATCAGGTCAACGCGGCCCGTCCGGACCCGGCGCCGCCCTGTCGTGGTCTTCGGTGGGCAGGCCAGGAACCGGCCTGCTGGAGCGTACGAACAGGTTGATCTGGGCCTCGGCGATCCGCGCGCCTTCCGGCGCGTCCTCCTGGCTCCGGCTGCTCGCCACGTACGGCTCCAGCAGTTTGCCGATCTCCCCGGCCAGGCGCGCCATCTCGGAGGCGTCGAGCCTGAGCGTCGTCCGGGAGAAGAGGGTGGCGTCGCGCCACTCCTCGGGCTCCTGCTCGACGGCGCTCAGCGCCCGCTCCACCTCGTCGTGGGCGTCGCGGCGGAGCGCGCGGATCAGGACGTTCTTGGCCTCGCGGACGTCCGGCCGGTCTTCGGGCACTACGCCGACCTGCAGGGCCGTGCCGATCGACCGCCACAGGCGCTCCCGGCCGTCGCCGCGCGGCGGCGCGTCCTCGACGAAGCCGTACTTGGCCAGCATCCGCAGGTGGTAGCTGGCGGCGCTGGGCGTGATGCCGGCGCTCTCGGCCACCTCGGTCGCGGTGGCGCTGCCCTCTATGCGGAGCCGGCTCAGGATCGCCAGCCTGGCCGGATGAGCCAGGGCCCGCATCGCCTTCGGGTCGCTGAGCCCTTCCGTGTCCATGCGCCCAAGGTACCGCGATCAGATCTGAAAGATTGCCTTCAGAACTCTGAAGGATTACTTTCATAGTCCTAAAGGGTTTCTTTCACATCTTGGAGTTCGACGCATGAACCCGTCCGTACCGCTGCGCCGGCAGCGCGACTACCGGCTGCTCTGGTCGGCGCGCACCATCTCGATCACCGGCTCGGAGGTCTCCAAGCTCGCCGTGCCGCTGACCGCGATCACCTTGCTGGCCGCCTCGCCCTTCCAGATGGGCGTGCTGACGGCCGCCGCCTCGGTGCCCGCCCTGCTGTTCGGCCTGCACTCGGGCGCGATCGCCGACCGCCTGCGCCGCCACCGGCCGCTCATGATCGGTTGTGAGCTGGTGTCCTGCGCCGCCGCCCTCACCGTGCCGCTGGCGTGGTTCCTCGGGGTGCTCACGATCCCGTGGCTGATCGCCGTCGCCCTCGTGATCGGCACGGCGGCGGTGCTCTTCAGGTCCGCCAACTTCCCGTACGTGGCCGCGCTCGTCCCTCCTGACCAGAGGACCGCCGCGATGGCCGGGTTCAACGCCTCCTACTCGGTGGCGTCCGTGGCCGGGCCCGGGCTGGCGGGCGTGCTGGTGCAGGTGCTGACCGCGCCGCTGGCCGTGCTGGTCGAAGGCATCTCCTTCCTGGTGTCGGCGCTGCTCCTGCGGACGATCAGGACGCCCGAGAACCGGCAGCCCGCCCCCTCGCGCGGCCTGTGGCGTGACGTGGTCGCGGGCCTGCGGGTGAGCGTGACCCAGCCTGTGCTCCGCGCCCTGCTGGGGGCCGGGGTGACGATCAACTTCTTCGCGATGGCGTACGTGGCCGTGTCGATGCTGTACATGCTGCACACCCTCGGAATCCCGAAGGGCCTGATCGGCCTGCTCACCGCGCTCGGCGGCGTCGGGGGTCTCCTGGGCGCCTGGGCGGTCACCCGCCTGGCCGAACGGTACGGCGAGAACAAGGTGCTGCTGGGTTCGGTGCTGTTCTTCCCTCTGGAGATCCTGGCCGTCGGCCTGCTGGACGGGCCGCTGTGGTGGAAGGTCACCGTGCTCGCCCTGACCGGGACGGCGACGGGCGGCATCGTGGTGGCGTTCGCCTCGTGCATGAGCGGGATCATCCTGCGCGACACGGCCGAGGAACTGCGCGGCAGGGTCAACGCGACCATGACCTTCGCCGTCCAGGGCGTGATGGCGCTGGGCGGGCTCGCGGGCGGGGCCCTGGCCGAGGTGCTCGGCCTGCGTCCGGTGATCCTGGTGTGCGCGGTCGGGATCGCGACCGCCATCCTCTGGATCTGGGCCTCTCCCCTCCGCTCCCCGTCCTCGCGCCCCCCGTCCTACCGGCAGCCCGACTCCGTGCCGTTGAACTCCTCAACGCACCAGGAACGCCAGGTCACCAAGCGCCAGCCCTTGGTCTAGAGGCCTGCCGCCCGTCCATGAGGTTCGTCAGAGGACGGTCTGTTCCGGGCGAGACATATCGAGGACGGATCGTCTTGGGCGAGAGAGGGGGTCAAGGACGACCGTCCTAGGCGAGACAGGACGTCGAAGACGGACCGTCTTAGGCGGACAGGAGGTCAAGGAAGGACCGTCTTAGGCAAGACAGGAGGTTCATCAAGGACGGACCGTTCTGAGGCAAGACAGAACTCCCTTCCACGTACGGCGCCCTCTCCTCGTCCACAGCCCTGCCACCGCCCGCCGCCCTTGTCCACAGAACCGCGTTCGCCCCAGGACCGCCGCCCCGCTGAGCCGCACACTCACGTGCATGCCTCCCCGCATCGCCCTGGCCATCCCCCTCCTGGTTGTCGCCTTTTCCGCCGCCGCACCCCTTGTCTCGGCGAACGCCGACCCACACGTACCCGCCGCAGCGTCCATGCCCCGCGGCGCCCGCCCTCCCCTCCCCGCGCCCATCCGCGCCGGGACCCTCCTCGCACCACCGCCCGCGGCGACCCGTACCGCGCGTCCCCTCACCGAACCATCCGCAACCCACCGCACCGGGATCCCGTTCCGCACACCATCCGCGGCCCGTGGCACCGGGGCGCTGTTCGCCGCACCTGCTGGCAACGCCTGGCGATGGCCCCTGGACGGCATTCCCGAGATCCTGCGCCGTTTCTCCCCGCCGCCGGCCCGTTGGCTGGCCGGTCACAGAGGCGTCGACCTCGCTGCACCACCTGCCGCCCCGGTCCTCGCCGCGGGTGCAGGTTCGGTCGGCTTCGCGGGCTCAGTAGCAGGCCGAGGCGTCGTCACCGTCAACCACGCGGGCGGCCTGCGGACTACATACCTCCCGGTGACCCCGGCAGTCCGCCCGGGCGACCCGGTGTCAGCAGGCGATCTCCTGGGCGCCCTCGCCCCGGCCCCGCCGCACTGCTTGGAGTCCTGCCTCCACTGGGGGCTCCGCGACGGCCTGACGTACCTCGATCCCCTCCTCCTGCTGACCGGTACCCGCATCCGCCTCCTGCCCTATTGGGAGTCCGAACCTGCCACCGCGATCCCGGCCCAAATGCCGCCACCAGTCACCGCGGCCTCGGCACAACTGCCGCCACCGGCCACCGCGACCTCGGCCCGACTGCCACCACCCGCCACCGCGGCCTCGGCACAACTCCCGCCACAGGTCACCGCGATCTCAGCCCAGGTGCCGACACCGGCCGCCACCTCGTCAGCTCTGCCCACCGGATCCCCGAACCGGCTCCCGGCCTTCCTCCCCCGATCCGCCGCCACCCCGCCACCAGGCCCTCTCGCCCTGACGGCCCTCGCCGCCCTCCTCCTGCTCGGCCTCGTCCTCCGCCTGCTCCGTACGAGAGCCCGCAGGCGCCGATCACGGGGGAAGCACGCAGTCCGCCCTCCGGCCACCAGAGGCCAGCACAGAAAAGAGCCGGATCGCCCAGCCCCGGCAGCGAAGGGCGACAACTGAGCGAACAAGCGATGACCACGGCAACCCTCACCCAACAGCCACCATCACCCGGGACCCGCACGTGATCACAGGCAGAGAGACCCCGGCAGGACACCAACAGGCCCTGGCCATCCTCATCACCGACCGGATGATCGCCGGCGAGAGTCACCCCGAGGCTTTCATGCCCCCGTGGTCAACCTTGTCGAGCTCGCCGAGAGCCCAGACGGCCCAGTCCCGGGAGGCCTCGTACTGGCGCAGGCCATAGCCGGCGGCAAGCCAGCCGAGCTCCAGACGCCCCTCCGGGGAGATCGGCGTCTCGCCGGACACGATGTCCCTGAGCGGGGCGAGCTCCTCCTCACACCGCGCGGCGACCTCATGGAGGATCTTCCGGGCGTCGCCGGGATCGAGCGCGGACAGCAGGAAGAGCCTCAGCACTCCCTCGTTGCGCACCGTGCTGCCCTCCCACGGTTGGCGCAGCCACGCACGCAACTCCTCGAGCCCCGCGGCGGTGAGGGTGTGGACGCGGCGGCCCCGCGCGCCTTCCTCGGCACGCTCGACCAGGCCTTCGTCGACGAGACGGGCCAGCTCTGGATAGATCCGGTTGTGACCGGCCTGCCAGGCGTACCGGCCGAGGTCGCCCTCGAACGCCTTCGCCAGTTCGTACCCGCTCGCCGGCTGCTCCGCCAGCAGGCCGAGCAGTGCGTATTGCAGCGCCATGCCGCCGACCTTATCACTCCAATTGGACATGTCAGTATTGACATGTCCAATTGGATATGTAAAGACTGGTCAGCAGCATCGAGAGGAACCCACATGCCACAGACACCCGCCCACATGACCGGCCACCTGGCCCCGGTCCCCGACGAGATCGACGCCGCGGACCTGCCCGTGACCGGCACGCTGCCGCCCGAGCTCAACGGCCGCTACATCCGCAACGGCCCCAACCCGCTACCGGGAGAGCCGTCCGACCACTGGTTCCTCGGACACGGCATGCTGCACGGCGTACGGCTGCGCGACGGCCGCGCCGAGTGGTACCGCAACCGGTGGGTCCGCACGGCGTATCTCGCCGGCCGGCCGGAGCTCAGGCCGGACGGCACCCCCGACCTGTCCATCTCGGCCGCGAACACGCACGTCATCGGCCACGCGGGCCGCATCCTCGCACTGGAGGAGGGCGGCCTGCCGTACGAGGTCACGCCGGAGCTCGACACGGTCGGCGCGCACGACTTCGGCGGGCGGCTCACCACCGCCATGACCGCGCACCCGAAGCAGGACCCAGCGACGGGCGAACTGCACTTCTTCGGGTACGGCATGGTCCCGCCCTACCTGACCTACCACCGGCTCGACGCGTCAGGCGAGCTCGTTCACAGTCGTGAGATCACCGTCCCCGGGGGCACGATGATGCACGACTTCGCCATCACCGAGCACCATGTGGTCTGGCTCGACCTTCCGCTCACCTTCCGGCCGGAACTGGTCGGCAAGACCATGCCCTACCAGTGGGACGACGGATACGGCGCCCGCCTCGGCGTCATGCGCCACGACCGGCCCGACGCCCCGGTGCGCTGGTTCGACGTCGATCCCTGCTACGTCTTCCACGTCGGCGACGCTCACGAGGACGCGTCGGGCCGTATCGTCCTCAACGCCGTCCGCTACGCCCGCGCCGACTTCACCGCCCTTTGGAGCACCCCCGACATCACGGACGACCCGGCGGGGCCCGCCGCCGCTGCCGCCGCCTCCTCCGCCTCGGCCCTGCTGCACCGCTGGACGCTCGACCCGGTGACCGGCGTGGCCAAGGAGGAGACGCTCGACGACCGCTCGGTGGAGTTCCCGACACTCGACGACGAACGGGTCGGCCGGGGCGCGCGCTATCTCTACGCCGTCGCCGGCCCCGAGATCGTCAAGTACGACCTGTCGGGCGGCGAGGTCACCGGCCACGCCCTGCCCGAGTGGACGAGCACCGGCGAGGCTGTCTTCGTGCCCGCGACCTCCGGGCCCCGCCGTGAGGACGACGGCTGGCTGATCACTATCACCACCACCCTCGACGGGAACGCGTCCCGCCTCCTCGTGCTCGACGCCTCCGACGTCGCCGCCGGACCGGTGGCGACCGTCCACCTGCCACGCGGCGTGCCGACAGGCTTCCACGGCACCTGGTTCCCGGACGAGCCGTCCTAGGACCCCACGTCCAAGCCCGCCACGAGGTGTGCGATCGGCCCGAGGCCCTCGGGCCGATCGCAGACATCCTCCCGTCCCGGAAGGACCGGGATCCCACGGACGCCCGCGAGGGTTCCCCTTTCACAACCGGCCGACCGTGAAGGTTCCCGCCTCACAACCGGTCGCCCGTGAAGGCTCCCCCTTCACAACCGGCCGACCGTGAAGGCTCCCCCTTCACAGCTAGTGCTGTGACCGGAAACGATCACCGGGTTATTGCAGGCATGAGCTCCTTTGCAGAGGCTCGTCCGCGTCTTCGGGGATCGGGTGCTGTCCGTCAACACCAGTGAGGGGAGTAGACGACGATCACGGTGGCGCCGGGGGACGGATTCAGCGGTAGCCGATCAGGCCGTCCGCTAGTTGTTCTTCGTCGCCGTCCCGGTGCGCGGATAGAGCCTGCTGCAGGGCGAAGGTTGTGCGAATGATGGCGATGCGGGTGGCCATCGTGCTGTCCGTCCAGCCGCCCAGCGTCAGTACCCGATTCAAGAAATGCGTGCCGTAGCCGGCCTCAACGGCCGCAAGGTCCTCCGCGGGATCACCGATCGTGACCTCATCCCAATCGATCACCCCGCTGAGCACGGGCAATCCGTCATGGCACTCCCATAGGACGTTCTCCGCACCGAGATCACCGTGGACCACCGCATCGGTGATGTGGGGAAGGCCGTCGAGCGCCGCGAGCTCTCGCTCGGCTCGTCGACGCCCGCCATCGGACATGAGCCCGAACAGTTCGGCGCGGACGTCGGCTGCGAACTGCCGCCATCGATCTTGCGGTGCCGGCAGGGCCGCTCGCACGTTCTCCTCAGTGCCGATCCTGGCCAACTCGGTAAGCAGCGTGACGTACTGCGCCGCCGCGGCCTCGGCCACCGGGGGGTCTTTGAGTGCTTCGACCTCCAGCGGGGCTCCGGGAACGCGGCTGAGGACCAGGAACTGCGGCTGGTCTGTGCCCTGAGTGTTGCTCTCCGGCAGTGGCCGAGGCGTGCGGAAGCCGAGATCGAATCCGGCAAGCAGGCGCAAGACAGCGGCCCTGCGCGGCAGCCGGGTGGCCGCAGCCTCGGTGCGAGGCAGGCACACGACACGGTCCGCGCCGATCACTACCTGGTGGAATTGTCCTTGGCGGACGGTGAGATCCTCCGGTTGGGCCGCCGGCAGTAGTCGGCTCAGCAGCGCGGGATTCGTCTGCAGGATCTGCATGAGGTGCGAACGGTCCTTTCCTTCAGCGTGGCGAGAGTACCGAGCGGGTGGTATGCGGCGGATGCCAGCGTTCGGCCACCCCCGCGGATGCCTTTCTCGCCGCGGATACGGGCGCGTTCGCGTCGTTGCGTGGCCAGCACGTCGGGATGACGAGCGTAAGCGTTGCGCCAGCGCAGGTAGGCGTACAGTGCGCGGGTCCGCACGGTGTGGTTGGGATGGTCGCAGTTGGCCAGGGTTGGTTCTGATCGCTGGTTCAGTGTCTTGGTTGTCGCCACCGAACCAGCACACCACCGAACCGTGCGTTGTCGTGCCGCGTTTCAACGGCGGCCCGCTTAGAGGTCCTAACGGAATGAGTCTTGACCGGCTGTGCATCCATACTTCGATGCCGATCGAGATGTCTGGAGCCTAGGTTCCGTTCCTAAGCCGTTGTCGGTTTGCGCCGGGTCGGGGTCAGTGAGTGTGTCCCGTCCGGCCGTGAGACGCGTTGAGCTGGAGGCCGTAGATGTCCGATGAGATTCCGACCACTGATGATCGTGAACCGGCGCTGGTCGTGTCGTTGATGATCGATTACGTACTCGACCTGGCAGCGACGTGGACAACGTGGGACGGTCACCCGGTGCGCGCCGGTGATCGGATCTACACCCCGCACAAGGCAATCCGCCGAGTCGCCGATCACCTCATCGATCATCTCGCCGAGGTGGACGCACGGCTGGCTGGCAACCCCACGATTCCTGATCGCTGGCATGCGTCAGCGAGCACAACTCCTGGCGATCTGGCGCCCTTCACTGACCAGGACCTGGACGAGGCCAAGAGCCGGCTCACCCGGCTCAGCCAGATCTGGACCAACCGATTGAGCGCGCTCACCCTAGACCAGCTCGACCGATCGCCCGGCGCGGGCTGGACATTCCGACAGATAGCGTTCCACCTGGCAGGCTCGGCGTACTACGCCGACGCCGTGGGGGACCTATCGGCGGTTGGATCCGATCGCTGACTTGTTATCAGCTGCTCGTGAGCCGTCGCCAGCAGATGATCGCAGCGGCGAGGGTCATGAAGGCTTCGTGGATGTCGTCGCGGATCGCCCAGCGGATGCGCAGGCGGCGGAACCAGTGCAGCAGGGCGATCGTCTGCTCGATTACCCAACGATGTGCACCCAGGCCGGAGCCGTGCCCGGTACCCCGGCGGACGATGACCGGCTTGACGCCTGTGGCCCACCACATCCGGCGGTACTTGTCATGGTCGTAGCCCCGGTCGGCGTACAACGCCTTCGGGCGTTGACGTGACCGGCCGCGCCGGTTACGTACCGGCGGGATCGACCGGAGCAGCGGCATGACCTGGGTGACGTCGTTGCGGTTGCCGCCGGTCAGGCTGAGGGCGAGCGGGATGCCGTTGCCGTCGGCGATGACGTGGTGCTTGGAGCCCGGCTTGGCACGGTCGACCGGGCTCGGACCCGTTTCGGGCCACCCTTCAGCGCCCGGATGTGGGAGCTGTCGATCACCGCCTTGGACCAGTCCAGCTTGCCCACGGTATGCAGTTCAGCCAGCAGGAGTTCGTGCAGCTTCTGCCACACCCCGGCCTGATGCCAGTCCCGCAGTCTCCGCCAGCAGGTCATCCCCGAACCGAAGCCCAGCTCTTGAGGCAGGAACTCCCAGGGATACCGGTGTAGAGCACGAACAAGATGCCCGACAGGACCCTCCGGTCATCCAGGCGCTTGCGGCCCGGATGATCAGTACGGCGCGGCACGACCGGCAGCAACGGTTCGATTCGAGCCCACAGCTCATCCGAGATGATCCACGGTGGCTGCTCGCCCTTCCTCATACCGGTGATCAACCTGAGAGCGATCACCAGTATTCCTAGATCATTTTGTTTGGACTTCTTAGCGGCAAATCGTCTGCCCCTGCCCTGCCGCGCAGAGGTCCGCTTCCTCCCCCACATGAAGACGGCGTTTTCAAAGAGAACTGATGAGATCTCCGGTAGGCGGTCGGTCAAGACGAACCACCTGCCGAGGACTTTCCATCGGCAAACACCAGTACTCAAAACCAGAGCCGGCACCTGTGACACGAGCGGCGACGCGAACGCTCGGGGGCAGGAACCAGAGCGGAGACCGCGTGGCGGTGCGGTGCCCGGTGGTCAGGCTCGGGGGTGGGCCTGGTTGTAGGCGCGGCGGAGGCGGTCGATCGAGACGTGCGTGTAGACCTGGGTGCTGCTGAGCGAGGCGTGACCGAGGAGCTCCTGGACGCTGCGCAGGTCGGCCCCGCCTTCGAGCAGGTGGGTCGCGGCGCTGTGCCGCAGCCCGTGCGGCCCCATGTCAGGAGCACCTTCCACCTGCCGCACCCGGGCGTGGACCACCCGCCTGACCGTGCCCGCGTCGATCCGCCCGCCGCGCACCCCCAGGAAAAGCGCCGGCCCGCTCCCCTCACGCATCAGCAGGGGCCTGCCGTGCACGCACCACCTGTCCAGCGCCTGCAGCGCCGGAGCGCCGAACGGCACCGCCCGCTCCTTGCGCCCCTTGCCCAGCACCCGCACGACCCGCCGATCCCGGTCCACGTCGTCGACGTCCAGCCCGCACAGCTCGCTCACCCGGATCCCCGTCGCGTACAGCAACTCCAGCATGGCCTGATCGCGCAGATCCTTCGGCTCCCCGGTGGGTGACGTGTCGAGCGCCTGCCGCGCCTGTTCCTGATCGAGTACGGCGGGCAGCGCGCGTGGGGCCTTGGCCGTGCCCAGTAGCAGTCCGGGATCGTCGGGGAGCCACCCGCGCCGATGGCAGAAGGCGGTGAACGTCCGCAGGCACGCCGTCCGCCGGGCGAGCGTGGCGCGGGCCTTGCCCTCGTCATGTTGCGTCGCCAGCCATCCCCGCAGCGCGCTCACGTCCAGGCCGTCGATCGTGCCGCCGAGGTGTTCGAGCAACGAGGTCACGTCACCGGCATAGGCCCGGACCGTATGCGGCGAGAGGTCCCGCTCGAACCGCAGGTACGACTCGAACTCCCCGATCACGTCGTTGACGTCCACAGCGCCTCCACCGTCAGCCACCCCTCAATCTTTCCCCATGGCGATTACTCCCCTCCTTCCGAAGAGAGCGCTTCTCGCTCGATCGCTCCCGTGATGTCGCGAACGCAAACCCTGAGACCTGGTGTTGACCCCTGGCCGACTGGCCCATCCGGGCTCACCGCCCAGCACCGTTCAACGAGAGTTCGATCCCACGCATCGTTGGCACGCCGCCGGCTCCCGCATTCCAGCGATCTCCCAGTCCCCCGTCCCGATAGGGAGAACCTCAGCGATCGCCTGCTCGGCGGCGCAGTGGTCATCGAGTCGCCTCAGGCGGTGCCGTGGCCGTCACAGGAGGCGACGCCCAAGGCGAACATGAGCAGCGATCCTGACCCCCGCGTGACCGCGTGCGCTCATTCGCGAGCCGGTCGTGGTCGCGGGATCAGGCCTCCGGGATCAGCGCACTCCTCCGACGAAGCGGAAGGCCCGGCCAACGCACTCGGACAGGCCAGCGTCTCCGGAACAGCGCCTGCGATCTCTTCCGGGCATACCGAGGACTCCGACCGCGAACCCCGATCCAGAAGCCCACCCACCCAATCGGAGGATTCCGACGCCCCGCCCGCAGCCGCCCCCAGACCAACCGAGGACGCGCATCCCCTGGCCGAGGGCTGTCCCGCCCAGTCCTGCGACGCCGGAGCCTGCACAGGACACTCCCCCACACGGACCGACGCCCCAGCCCCAAACTCCGCCGAACCGACCGGCAATGCCGAAACACGGGAGGGAGCCCTACCCATATGCGCTGACGACGAGGCCCCAGCCGGAAACGCCCCCGAGCTGACCGGCGTCGCGGAGGCATGCACAAGACACTCCTCCGCACGGACCGATGCCCCAGTCCCAGGCTCCGCCGAACTGACCGGCGAAGCCGAAGCCCGCACAGGACACTCCCCCGCACGGGCAGACGCCCCAGTCCCAGGCTCCGCCGAGCTGACCGGCGTCGCGGAACCCTGCACAAGAGACTCCTTCGCGTGAACCGATGTCCCAGCCGCGAATTTCCCCGTGCTGGCGGGTGATCCCGGACCGTGGAAGGAAGGTCCCTCCGTGGGGGCCGATAGAGCCGGTGCACCTACCGCCGCCGAGCGGGACGACGGCTCCGATCCCGCCGGTTCCGTCGGCACGCCGCCAGGGTCGCGGTCGACGGGGACGGACGACACCACCTCTGGGAGCTCATCACGTACGCCGGAGTTGCTCCCCAAGGACGCTTCCCTGGGCGGATTCGGTACGACGCCGAGGTCGTCGGCGGCTGCCGCCGGGGTGGACCGCGGAAGGGCGGGTTCGGCCTTCGGGTAGATCGGTGAGACCGGGCGGCGGGCGCGCCAGCCGCCGGCGGTGCGTTCGATGTAGCCGGTGGCCGCCAGGGAGCCCAGAGCGCTGAGGGCCGTGTTGAGGTCCACGCCGGCGGTCACGGCGATGGTGGCGGGGCCCGCGCTGATCCGGGCCGGGACCGCGTCCAGGACGCGTTTGGTCTGCTCCGGCAGAGAGTCCCGGGGAAGGGCGGGGGCCCGCAACGCGGGGGCGAGGTCGTCGCCCATGACGCCGACGAGTTCGATCATCTCCTCCGGGGTCGTCACGCAGACGGCCTTGCGTTCGCGCAGGAGACGGTGGCAGCCGTCGGACAGGGCGGAGGTGATGGGGCCGGGGACGGCGCCGAGATGCCTGTCGAGCGTGAGGGCGTGGCCGGCCGTGTTGAGCGCGCCGCTGCGCAGGGCTGCCTCCACAACCAGGGTGCCTCTGGACAGGGCGGCGATGACGCGGTTTCTGATCAGGAAGCGGGACCGGGTCGGCCGGACGCCCGGCGGGCATTCGCTGACCAGCACGCCCCGGTCGCGGGCTCCGGCGAACAGGGAACGGTGCTCCGCCGGGTAGCAGTAGTCGACGCCGCAGGCCAGGACCACCACCGTGGGGCCTCCGGCGGCCAGCGCTCCCCTGTGGGCGGCGCCGTCGATGCCGAATGCGCCGCCGGACACCACAGTCCATCCGGCCTCGCTCAGCCCGATGCCGAACTGGGCGGCGACGTGGACGCCGTAGGAGGTGGCGGCTCGCGCGCCGACCACCGCGACCGAACGCAGGCAGGAGAAGCGCAGGTCGGCCGTGCCGTGAAGCCAGAGGCCGAGCGGGCGGCCGGAGCCGAGCGCGTCCAGCTGGGTGGGCCATTCGGCGTCGCCGGGGATGACGAGCCTGGCGCCTGCCCGCTCGCCCGCCTCCAGGTCGGCCGCGGGGTCGCAGGCCGCCAGGCGGGCGTGCCAGCTCTGGAAGCGGCCGGCCAGCTCTTCGGCGAGGGCGAACCCGGGTGGCGCGGCCCTCTCCCGTACGGCTTGGAGCGCTTGGACGGCGCCCAGGTGGGACACGAGGGCGCCCATGACGGTGTCGCCGGCGTCGGCGGCGCGCATGAGGGCGGCTCTCGCCTCGTGATCGGGGGTGCTCATGGTGATCCTCCGGTGGCGGATGGCTGTCATGGATTGAGGCCGAGCCAGAGGGCCAGCGCGGCCGAGGTCTCGTCCTCGTCGGGGCGGGGCTTGCCCGCCAGGTCAGCGAGCGTCCAGGCGACGCGGACGACACGGTCGAGGCCGCGGGCGCTCAGGGAGCCGGAGTCGAGGCAGCTCGTCATGGGCTTCATGGCGGCGTCTGACGGCCGGAACCGGGAGTGCAGGGCCGCGGAGGGGACTTCGGCGTTGGTCCGCCATGGCGTGCCGATGAGGCGTTCGGCGGCGCGGGCGCGGGCCGCGAGAACGCGCCCTGCCACGGTCTCGCTGGTCTCGACGAACTGCCGGTCGGCCATCAGCTCGCGTCTGGACGAGCGCGCCACGGTGACCTTCATGTCGACGCGGTCGAGGAGCGGGCCGGAGAGCCTGCTCAGGTAGCGGCGCCGGGTGGTGGGCGAGCACTGGCACTCTCCGCCCTTGTCCTGCGGTTGGGCGCACGGGCAGGGGTTGGCCGCCAGCACGAGGATGAAACGCGCGGGGAAGGTGACGGAGCCGATCGACCTGGACACGGTCACCTGCCCGGACTCCAGCGGCTGCCGCAACGAGTCGAGCACGTGGGAGGGAAACTCGGGCGCCTCGTCCATGAACAGGATGCCCCGGTGCGCCAGGGAGACCGCGCCGGGACGGACGACCGAGCTGCCGCCGCCGACGATCGCCGCCGCCGTGGCGGTGTGGTGCGGGCTGATGTACGGCGGACGGAAGACCATGGGGCTGTTGGGCGGGAGCGCGCCGGCGACGGAGTGGATGGCCGTGACCTCCAGGGCGTGATCGAGCTCCAGGTCGGGGAGCAGCGTGGGCAGGCGCTCGGCCAGGAGGGTCTTGCCGGTGCCGGGCGGGCCGAGCATCCACAGGTTGTGGTTGCCCGCGGCGCAGACCTCCAGGGCGCGCCTGGCCATGGGCTGGCCGACCACGTCGGACAGGTCGACGTGCGGCTGGACGGGCGGGGACGGCCGCGAGTGCCCGGACGCCCCGAAGCGGTCGGGCGTCCCGGCCGGCGTCAGGGGGTGGCCGTGCGCCCCGAAGCGGTCGGGCGTTGCGGCCGACGTCGGAGGGTGGGCGGGCGCCCCGAAGCGATCGGGCGTCCCGCCCGGCGTCGGAGGGTGGGCGGGCGTCTCGATCGACGACGGGAAGTCGTCCGCGCGGAGCCACTCCACGAGGCGGCGCAGGTCGGGCACCGGGATCACCCGCACGCCCGGGACCAGGGCGGCCTCCGCGGCGTTGGCCGCCGGGACCACGACGGTGATGTCGTCGCCCTCCTTGGCCGCGCTCAGCACGGACGGGAGCACGCCGCGCACCGGGCGGAGGCGTCCGTCGAGGCCGAGCTCGCCGAGGAAGAACGGGCCCGCAATGCGGCTCGCCGGGACCACTCCGGCGGCGCCCAGGATGGCCACCGCTATGGACAGGTCGAACTGGCTGCCGCGCTTGGGGACGCTGGCGGGGAACAGGCTGACCGTGATGCGGGCGTCGGGCCACGGGAAATGACTGTTGACCATGGCCGAGCGGACCCGCTCTCTGGCCTCGCTCAGCGCCGCGTCGGGCAGCCCGATGAGGTGGATGCCCGCCAGGCCGTTGCCGACGTCGGCCTCCACCTCCACCGAGCTGCCCGTGACGCCGACCAGGGCGACGCTGCGGGTGCGTGCGACCGCCATCTACGACGCCCCCCGCACGTGGCGCAGGGAGTAGTCGCCCGCGAAGCGGTCCAGGGCGATCACGTCGATCCTGACCGTGGCGTACGTGCGCGACTCCGCGGCCAGCCATTTGGCGGCGAGTGCGCGCAGGCGGGCCAGCTTGGCGGGGCGCACGGACTCCAGCGCCGTGCCGTGCGACATGCTCGATCGGGTCTTGACCTCGACCACCACGAGGGTGGGGCCGTCCTCGGCGATGATGTCGATCTCGCCGTGGCGGCAGCGCCAGTTGCGCTCGATGATGGTCATGCCCTCGGCACGCAGGTAGTCGGCGGCGAGTTGCTCGCCGTGCCTGCCGAGTTCGTTCTTCGCGGCCATGTGTGCCACCTCCGGGCACTGACCTTCGCGCACGGGGGCCGCCGCGTCCGGCCCCGAACGTGGCTCTGGGGACAGCGGGGGTGAGCGCGGGCGCCCTGTGGACAACCAGAAGACCCGTAGATACGACGAAGGGGCGCGAACAGCTCGCGCCCCTTCGTCAATCTGTCACGCCGCTAACCGGAGAAGCCCTCCTTGGGCATCTCCAGGTCGGCCTTGGCCAGCTCTTCGACGTTGACATCCTTGAACGTGACCACACGGACGTTCTTCACGAACCGCGCGGGCCGGTACATGTCCCACACCCACGCGTCCTGCATCTTCACGTCGAAGAACACATCGCCGTTCTCCGCCGTGCGTACGTCCAGATCGACCGAGTTCGTCAGGTAGAACCGCCGCTCCGTTTCCACCACGTAGGTAAACAATCCGACGACATCGCGGTATTCGCGGTAAAGCTGCAGCTCCATCTCGGTCTCGTACTTTTCGAGATCCTCTGCGCTCATCGCGGTCCTCCTGTCGTACCGGTCCCCCGGCGTGCCTGATCAGGCAACCCCGGCCCCCATTTCATTCTCGCCCATCCCCCTAGCCACCGTGACGAAGGAGTAACGGTGGTGCGGGCACGGGCCGTGCGTTTCGAGTGCGAGGCGATGCTGTGGCGTGACGTACCCCTTGTGCTCGGCGAAGCCGTAAAGCGGGAACTCCTCGTCGAGCGCGGCCATCAGCCGGTCCCTCGTCACCTTCGCCACTATCGACGCGGCCGCCACGCAGGCGGCCACCTGGTCCCCCTTCCAGACCGCCAGCGAAGGCGCCGGCAGACCCGGAACCGGGAAGCCATCGGTGAGGATGTATCCCGGATCGCAGGCCAACCGCGCGACCGCCCGCCGCATTCCCGCCACGTTGCACTTGTGGAGCCCCCTGGCGTCGATGACCTCCGGAGGGATGACGACGACGCCGACGTGCGCGGTGGCGAGGATGAGGTCGTGCAGCCGCTCCCGCACGGCGGGTGTGAGCAGCTTGGAGTCGCCCAGCCCCTCGATCGGCTTGCGCAGGATGACGGCGGCGACGACCAGCGGGCCGGCGCACGCGCCACGTCCGGCCTCATCGACTCCGGCGATGGGAGTGAGGCCGCGGCGGGCCAGCGCCCGCTCGTAGGCGTAGAGCCCGGAATCACGCCGGACCACGCTCGGTCGAGGGCGGAACGCTACTGTCATGACACTGGAAGCGTACGCCCCATCCGGCGCAAACCGCGACTACTCGACCCGTGCGAAGCTGTCAGGCTTCGTGAAGATCGTGCCGCGTCCGAGCGGCCAGTAGCGGACGACCGCCGTGCCGATGACGTCGTCGACCGAGATGAAGCCGCCCCCGGGCTCCTCCATGTGGCTGCGCGCGTCGGCGGAGGCGCTGCGGTGGTCGCCCATCAGCCAGAGCTTGCCCTCGGGCACCTTGACGTCGAACTCGTCGCCCGAGGGGTAGTCGTCGGGGTAGAGGTAGGACGACTCGTCGAGCGGCTTGCCGTTGATGGTGATGCGCCGCTTGGAGTCGCAGCACTTGACCTGGTCGCCGCCGACGCCGATCACCCGCTTGATGGTGTCTTCGCCGTTCCAGCCCTTGAACACCACGATGTCGCCGCGCCCGGGCGGCCCGGCGAGCTTGTTGACGAACACCCGGTCGTTGATCTTGAGGGTGTTCTCCATCGACTCCGAGGGGATGTAGAACGATCCGACCACGAAGGCCTGCAGCAACAGGGCGATGCCGATCCCCGTGATCAGCAGGAGGACGGTCTCCCGGAAGCCGCCCTTTTTCTTCTTCTCCAAGGACTCCGCCTTCTCGGTGGCGGCCATCAGCGCTTACTCCGCAGCCAGCGCCTACGGACCAGAACCAGGGGGACGGCCAGCGCGAACCCGGCGACCAGCGGTGTCGCGCCGCTGAGCGCCTGGAGCGCGGGCTGTGCGAACGTTTCGGGGATGGGGATCGTGGTGGCCCGGGAGAACGGCCAGACGATGACGAAGGCCCGCCCGATGACCTGGCTCTCGGGGATGGACCCGCCGCCGGGATCGCCGGTGTGGGAGCGCGAGTCCATGGAGACCTGCCGGTGGTCGCCCATCACCCACAGGTGGCCGGGCGGCACGTCGGTCTCGAACTCCTCACGCGAGGGCAGGTTGCCCGGGTAGAGGTACGAGCTCTCGTCGAGCGGCACGCCGTTGACGGTGATGCGCTGCTGCTTGTCGCAGCACTCGACGTGGTCGCCGCCGACGCCGATGACCCGCTTGATGTAGTCCTTCTCACCGGGCACGATGCCGAACGCGGTGCCGACCCACCGGAAGAAGCCCTCGACGGGGTTGCTCGGCTCCTCCATCTGGAACTCGCCGTCCCAGGAGTTGACGCCGGAGAAGACCACGACGTCGCCGCGCTCGATGTCGCGGGTGTGGTAGACGAGCTTGTTGACGAGGACCCGGTCGTTGGTGAGGAGGGTGTTCTCCATCGACTCGGACGGGATGTAGAACGCCTGGATCACGAAGGTCTTGATGATCAGCGCGAGGGCCAGTGCCACGACGACCAGGACGGGGAGCTCCTTCCAGAAGGAGCCCTTCTTTTCCTTCTTCTGGTCTTCGTCGGGCTTCCCGCCTTTTGCCGGTTGGTGAGTCTCTTCGGCGACCACGTCCACCTCGTCCTCGACAGGGCGGCGCGACGCGCCGTACTCCTGGCTCTCGCTAGTCATCGGTGATGAGCCTAGATGATGTGTCGGCTCGGCAAGCCTCGACCGACGTTACACCGGGCACGAGTCGCTCCACATAAAGGGAAGGCCCCCGCAAAGGCGGAACGGCCCGCCCCACAGGGCGGGCCGTTCGGACGCCGGGCTCACTTGACGGGCGTCTCACGCTTCTCGCGGATGCGGGCCGCCTTGCCGCGCAGGTCGCGCATGTAGTAGAGCTTGGCGCGGCGCACGTCGCCCCGGCTGGCCACGACGATCTTCTCGATCACCGGGCTGTGCACCGGGAAGGTGCGCTCGACGCCGACGCCGTAGCTGACCTTGCGGACGGTGAAGGTCTCGCGGGCGCCGCCGCCCTGACGGCGGAGCACGAACCCCTTGAAGACCTGGACGCGGGAGCGGTTGCCCTCGACGACGCGTACGTGGACCTCGAGCGTGTCACCGGGACGGAAGTCCGGGACGTCGCTGCGCAGGTTGGCCTTCTCAAGCTCCTGGATCTTCGTGTGCATGAGAGATGCTTCCTCAAGTCTCGCGAGCACGCGGAGGTCCACCCGGCCTGAGCTCATGGCGGACGCGCCTGCTGATTCGGTGAACCCGGGAAGCTTCCCGGGCATGCTGACCAACCACATGGCAGTTGGCGACGCTTCAGTTTGCCACATCTTCCGGAGGGACGCGAAACGCCAGCTCGTCGAGGAGCCGCCGGTCGTGCTTGTCGAGCGTCTCGGCGTCGATCTCCGCGAGCAGCTCGGGCCGGGTCGCGACCGTACGGCGGAGCGCCTGGTCACGGCGCCATCTGGCGACCTTGCCGTGATGCCCGGACAGCAGCACGTCCGGCACCTCGTGACCCCGCCAGACGGGCGGCTTGGTGTAGACCGGGCCTTCAAGCAGGTTGCGCATGGCCCCGGGCGCGAAGGAGTCGTCGACGGCGGAGCGGACGTTGCCGAGCACGCCGGGCAGCAGCCGGCCGATGGCCTCCACCATCACCAGCACCGCCACCTCGCCGCCCGCCAGCACGTAGTCGCCGATGCTCACCTCGTCGACGCGCAGCCGCGAGCCGTACTCGGCCATCACCCGGGAGTCGATGCCCTCGTAGCGGCCGCACGCGAACAGCAGCCATTCCTCCCCCGCCAGCTCCTGGGCCAGCTCCTGGGTGAACGGCCGCCCGCTCGGCGTCGGCACGATCATCCGGGGCCCGCCGTCGCCGATGACGTCGTCAATGGCCTCGCCCCACACCTCCGGCTTCATCACCATGCCGGGGCCGCCGCCGTAAGGGGTGTCGTCGACGGTCTTGTGGACGTCGTGCGCCCAGTCGCGGAGCTGGTGGACGCGGACGTCGAGGGTGCCGCGCTCGCGGGCCTTGCCGATCAGCGAGACGCCGAGCGGCGCGAAGTATTCAGGGAAGATCGAGATGATGTCGAGCCTCACAGCAGGCCTTCCGGCGGATCGACGACGAGCTTGCCGCCCTCCAGATCCACGACGGGGACCAGCGCCTTCACGAACGGGACGAGCGCCTCCTCGCGGCCGCCGCCGCGCCGCACCACGAGCAGGTCCTGGCCGTGGTGGAGGACGTCGGCCACCTCGCCGACGGTCTCGCCGCCGGTGGTCTCGACCGTGAGCCCGATGAGCTGGTGGTCGTGGAACTCGTCGGGGTCGTCGGACGGCTCGACGTCCGAGGAGTCGATGACGAGCAGGGTGCCGCGGAGCTCCTCGGCGCTGTCGCGGTCGGTGACGCCGGCGAGCGAAAGCAGCAGCGCGCCCTTGTGCCAGCGGCTGCTCTCGATCACCAGCGGCCCGCGCTCGGGCGGGTCGGTCGTGAGCGCGTTGCCGACGGCGAAGCGCAGCCCCGGATCGTCGGTGCGCACCTCCACGGTGACGTCACCGCGCACTCCATGGGCACGGCTTATCCGGCCGACGACCAGCTGCACGTGAACCTTCCCTCTCCACAACCACGAGCGCCCCCACCGGGCTTACCGATGAGGGCGCGCGAAACCTGACGTCAACGGACCGCTTCGTGCAGGTCGAGCAGGTCGACCCGGACGTACTTGCCGTCGGCCAGGGCGTTCACGACCGTGCGCAGAGCCTTGGCGGTGCGCCCGCCGCGGCCGATGACCTTGCCCAGGTCGTCAGGGTGCACTCGGACCTCCAGGACGCGCCCGCTGCGGATGCGGCGTGCGCGGACCCGGACATCGTCGGGATGTTCGACGATGCCCTTCACGAGGTGCTCGAGTGCCTCCTCGAGCACGTCAGCCCTCGCCCTCGGACGGGGTCTCGGCGGGGGCCTCGGCCTCGTCCTTCTTCTTGGACCTCTTCGGCGTCGTGGCGGTGGTGGCGGTCTCGCCACCGGCCAGGGCCTCCTTGGCGGCGGCCTCGTAGACGGCGTGCCTGTCGGGCGCCGGCTCGGCCACCTTGAGAGGCGCCGGGGCGGGCTCGCCCTTGAACTTCTGCCAGTCGCCGGTGAGCTTGAGTAGCTTGAGCACCGGCTCGGTCGGCTGCGCGCCGACACCCAGCCAGTAAGCGGCACGCTCACCATTGATCTCGATGCGCGAAGGGTGTTCCTTCGGGTGGTACAGACCGATCTCCTCGATCGCACGGCCGTCACGCTTGGTGCGGCTGTCGGCGACGATGATGCGGTACTGAGCGTTGCGGATCATGCCGAGCCGCTTGAGCTTGATCTTGACTGCCACGGGTGTGGTCTCTCCTGCGTTCACAGACACGAGTGAGCGGCTTCTCATCGAGTGGGGCACGATGCGAGCCCGCTCAAGGGACAAACGTGACCTGCGGGAGGTGAGAGGGCACCCGCCTGGTCACGGTGTTCCAACATGTCATTGTGCCAGACGCCGGACACTGCCCGGGACCCACACGCCCGCCGCCACGAAGATTACTTCTGGCCGGGCAGCCGCAGCTTCGACGGGTCGAAGCCGGGGGGCAGCTCGACGCCCGGAGGCAGCTTGCCGCCGAGGTTGCCCAGCGCGCCGCCCTTCTTGGGCGCGGCGGGGGCCTCGTCGGCCGCGGTCGCCTTGCCGAGCGCGGCCTTGCGCGGGTCGCCGCTCACGCGCCGCCCCTTCTTGGCCTTCTTGGAGGACTTGGCCGCCTTGCCCTTGCCGCCCGGCATGCCGGGGATGCCCATGCCGCCGGCCATCCGCTTCATCATCTTCTGGGCCTCGAAGAAGCGGGTGACCAGGTTGTTGACGGCGCTGACCGTGGTGCCGGAGCCGTTCGCGATGCGGGCCCGCCGGGAGCCGTTGATGATCTTCGGGTCCTGCCGCTCGGCCGGGGTCATCGAACGGATGATGGCGGCGATGCGGTCGAGGTCGCGGTCGTCGATCGAGTTGATCTGGTCGCGCATCTGCCCCATGCCGGGCATCATGCCGAGCAGGTTCTTGATGGGGCCCATCTTCTGGACCATCATCATCTGCTCGAGGAAGTCCTCCAGCGTGAAGTTCTCGCCCGAGGTGAGCTTGCCCGCCATCTTGGCGGCCTGCTCCTCGTCGAACGTCTTCTGGGCCTGCTCGATCAGGGTGAGGATGTCACCCATGTCGAGGATCCTGGAGGCCATCCGGTCGGGGTGGAAGGCGTCGAAGTCTTCCAGCTTCTCGCCGGTGGAGGCGAACATGATCGGGCGGCCGGTGATGTGGCGCACCGACAGGGCAGCGCCGCCCCGGGCGTCGCCGTCGAGCTTGGTGAGCACCACGCCGTCGAAGCCGACGCCGTCCATGAACGCCTGGGCCGTGGTGACGGCGTCCTGGCCGATCATGGCGTCGACCACGAACATGATCTCGTCGGGCTGGACCGCGTCGCGGATGTCGGCGGCCTGCCGCATGAGCTCCTGGTCGATGCCGAGGCGGCCGGCGGTGTCGATGATGACGATGTCGTGCTGCTGGCGCCTGGCCTCGTCGATCGAGCGGCGGGCGACGTCGACCGGGTCGCCGACCCCGTTGCCGGGCTCCGGAGCGTAGACCGCGACCTGCGCGCGCTCACCCATCACCTGGAGCTGCTGCACCGCGTTGGGGCGCTGGAGGTCGGCGGCGACCATCAGCGGCACGTGGCCCTGCTCGCGCAGCCACTTGGCGAGCTTGCCCGCCAGCGTGGTCTTGCCGGAGCCCTGGAGACCGGCGAGCATGATCACGGTCGGCGGCGTCTTGGCGTAACGCAGCCTGCGCGTCTCGCCGCCCAGGATCTCGATCAGCTCGTCGTTGACGATCTTGACGACCTGCTGCGCCGGGTTGAGCGCCTGCGAGACCTCCGCACCGCGGGCGCGCTCCTTGACCCGGGCGACGAACGCCTTGACCACCGGGAGCGCGACATCGGCCTCGAGCAGCGCGATGCGGATCTCGCGGGTGGTCGCGTCGATGTCGGCGTCGGACAGCCGACCCTTGGATCGGAGGGAGGAGAAGACCGATGTCAGCCGGTCGGAAAGCGTCTCGAACACGTGGTTGGCCAGTCCTCGAAGCGAATGTGGGTCTGCTCTCAGCCTATCCGCTTCGCTAGCCGTTCCAGCCTGGCACGGCCATCCGGACCGACAACGCGTGCTCCACGAGGTTGATCAGAGCGCCCTTGACCGAGTCCTTCGTACGCGCGTCGAGACGGAGGAGCGGGATGTGCGGCGCGAGCGTGAGCGCCTCACGGACCTCGTTGTCGCCGTGCGGGTACCGTCCGTCCCAGCCGTTGATGCCCACGATGAAGGGCAGCTTGGCCTCTTCGAAGTAGTCGATGGCCGGGAAGCTGTCGGCCAGCCGGCGCGTGTCGACCAGCACGACCGCGCCGATCGCCCCCTTCACCAGGTCGTCCCACATGAACCAGAACCGGTGCTGCCCGGGCGTGCCGAACAGGTAGAGGATCAGGTCGCGGTCCAGGGACACCCGCCCGAAGTCCATGGCCACCGTGGTGGTCGTCTTGAGCGGGGTCATGCCGAGGTCGTCGATCCCCGCCGACGCGTCGGTCATCACAGCCTCGGTCGTCAGCGGCATGATCTCGGACACGGCGCCGACGAACGTCGTCTTGCCCACCCCGAAGCCGCCGGCCACCACGATCTTCGCCGAGGTGAGCCCGGGGCTAGAGCCTGCGAAGTCCACTGAGCACCCTTTCCAGCAGGTTGACATCCGGCCTGCCCTCGTCCAGCTGCGGCTGGTGCACCCGGACCAGGCCCTCAGCGGCCATGTCGGCGATCAGCACCCGCGCCACGCCCAAGGGCATCCGTAACAGCGCCGACACCTCCGCGACCGACCGCACCTGACGGCAGAGATGGCTGATCGCCTGGTATTCGGGAGTGATGTGGGAGAACTCCCGGTGCTCGGCCGTCGCCGACGACACCAGGGCCTCCATCGCGAGCTTGACCCTGGGCGCGGTCCGCCCGCCGGTCACCGCGTAGGGACGGACCGGCGAGGCCGGGTCGTTGCTCGACGGCGGAGGCGGCTGGGGAGTCCAGCCGCCGCTGTTCCATCTGGGGTCCGTCACCTACATCACCTGGTCTGGCTGGCGCGCAGCTCGGCACGCACCGCCGGGGTCAGCACCTTGCCGGCGCGATCCACCATCAACGTCATCTGGTACGCGACCAGCCCCATGTCACAGTCCGGAGCGGCGAGCACTCCCAGACAGGAACCGTCGCTAATGGACATGATCAGCATGAGCCCCCGTTGCATCTCCACGATCGTCTGGTTCACGGCGCCGCCCTCGAACACCCGGGCCGCGCCCTGGGTCAGGCTCACCAGCCCGGAGGCGATCGCCGCCAGCTGGTCGGCCCGGTCCACCGGAAACCCGGCCGACGTGGCCAGGGGCAGTCCGTCGGACGACACCACCACCGCATGCGCGACACCGGGAACACTGTTGACGAAGTCCGTGACCAACCAGTCCACTCCCCGCGCCGCCTGGCTCAGGTCGTTCACGCGCCCTCCTCCCTGTTCTCCCTCGGGTCAGAGACGTTCGCCCTGCCCTCGCTGATGTCGTCGCGTGCCGCACGGAAGCCCTTCTGGAAGCTCGCCAGCCGGCTGCGCACCCGGTCCGGTGAGATCGCGGGCATCGGGGCGACCCCCTTGGGCGCCGCGGCCGTGTCGGCCGAGCCCGGCACCAGGTTCGCCTTCGGCACCCGCTTGGGCAACCCTGAGGCCGTCGCGCCGTCCCGTACGGGTTCGGCCGCCGCCTGCGCGGCGGTCCATCCCGCGTCCGCCTTGGCCGACCCCCACGCGCCGCTGCTGCCACCGCGCTCGAACCAGGCCGACTCCACCGAGGCGAAGATCGGCAGGTAGTCGTCCCCTCCCGAGGAGGCGTTGACCGCGGGCATGGGGCCGGTGGCCCCCGACTCGGCCGTCTCCGGGAAGTCGTACGCCTGCTTACCGCGGTTGGCCGGGTTCCTGGTCGGCAGCGGGTCGGCGGGGCGCTCGATCGGCGGCGCCTGCTCGTTCGTCCAGCTGCCGGGGACGCGCGAGGGGATCCACACGTCGTCGGTGTCGAACCCGCCGCCGCCGCGCGGATCGGACGGCCACGCGCCCGAGCCGCCGCCGTTGGACGGCCACTGCACGTTGGTGGCGGGCCAGGAGCCGCTGGGTTCCGCGCTCCCCGGGTACGAGGGGTGCGCCGGGCTCATCTGGAAGCCGTTGTCGCCCCACTGGGGCACGGGCGGCGGCGAGGTGAAGGCCTCGGCCCTGGCGCGCTGCATGCCGGCCAGCGCCCCGGCGGCGCCGGCCGCGCCGTCGAAGCCCTGCGTCTGCGCGCCCAGCAGGCTCTCGGGCACCAGCACCATCGCGGTGAGCCCGCCGCCGCTCTGCGTCCTGAGCTGTACGCGGATGCCGTGCCGCTGCGCCAGCCGGGAGACCACGAACAGGCCCATGCGGCGCGAGACCGAGACGTCCACGGCCACGGTCTGGGCGAGCCGCTCGTTGGCCTGGACGAGTTCTTCCTGGGTCATGCCGATGCCGGAGTCGCTGATGGACAGCATCACGCCGCCGCCGTCGATCCGGCTGCCGGACACCGTCACCCGGGTCTCGCGCGGGGAGAACGACAGCGCGTTCTCCACCAGCTCGGCGATCAGGTGGATGACGTCGTTGACGGCCTGGCCGGCGACGGAGACGCCGTCGGGGACCTGGAGCACGACCCGCTCGTAGTTCTCGACCTCGGAGAGCGAGGCGCGGGCCACGTCGACCATCTTGACGGGCTGGCTCCAGCGGCGTGGCGGCTCCTGGCCGGCGAGGACCAGCAGGTTCTCGGAGTTGCGGCGCATGCGGGTGGCCAGGTGGTCCAGCTTGAACAGGTTGGCCAGCCGCTGCTCGTCCTGCTCGCCCTGCTCCAGGCCGTCGATCAGGGTGATCTGCCGCTCGACCAGCGTCTGGCTGCGCCGCGACAGGTTCACGAACATCGCGTTGACGTTGGCCCGCAGGCGGGACTCCTCGCCCGCCAGCCGCACCGCTTCCCGGTGCACCTCGTCGAACGCCCGCGCGACTTCACCGATCTCGTCCTTGGAGGAGATCTGGATGGGCGGCACGTGCAGCGACTCCGGATCCGCCTCGCCCTCGCGCAGCTGACGCACCAGGCCGGGCAGCGTCTTGCCGGCGACCTTGAGCGCGTCCCCGCGCAGTCGCCTCAGCGGCCGTACGAGCGAGCGCGCCATGACGGCGGTGACCACGAGGACCAGCGCCAGCAGCAGGATGACCAGGCCGATGCTGAAGGCGGCCGCCTGCCGGTCGGCGCCCTGCAGGTCGGCGCTGCGGGTGGCGATCTGCTGCGAGAGGGCCTTCTGCACCTCGTTCTGCTTGTCGACCGTCCGCGTGATGGAGTCGTACCACTTGTCGACGTCCTTGGTGGTCGTGGTGTCCAGGCGCTGCAGCGCCGTCCCCGCGTTGTGCAGGAAGATCGCGCGGTTGGCGTAGAACTCGGCCCGGCCGACCTCGACGCTGGTGACCGTGTTGTCGAAGTGCTGGCGCTGGGCCGGCGTGGCGGCGCTGCGGAAGGTCGCCCGCTCGCTCTCGCGGCGGGCGCGGGCGTCGACGAAGGCGTTGAACTCTGGTCCGGTGAACTCGTTCTTCAGCAGCGCGGCGGACAGCAGCGCGCGCTGCTTGGAGGTCTCCTCCTCGGCCCGGGCCACGGCGCGCATGGCCGTGCTGGTCGAGGTGATCTGCTCGTCGGCCGCCCCCTGGCCGACCTCGTCGAAGAGCTGCAGCAGATCGCTGATGACCTCGCTGTACTTCTCGATGGTCGGCAGCGGCGGGAGCTGGCTTCCCTGGATCGTCTTGCGCATCGTGGGCAGCTGCCCGAGCCGGAAGCGGGTGAGTTCCAGACGCCTCTGGCCCAGATCCGACAGCAGGCCCTGGGCGGAGCCCGAAATCCCGAGTAAGCGCTTGGCGCTGGCGTCGACGATATCCTGCTGCGTGGTCAGCGGCTGCAGTTCGCCCTGTCTGCGGTTGGAGGCGACGTAGCGGGCGGCCCGGTCGCGCTCGACCGCCAGGTTGTGCGCGAGCTCCCCGACACTGCTCATCAGCGTGTTGACCTCACCGACCTGCGCGTACTGCTGGGCGCTGCCGATGGAGGTGCCGACGCGCAGCGCGCCGAGGAGGACGCCGACGATCGTCGGGATGGCGATGAGGGCGATGAGGCGGGTCCGTACTCGCCAGTTACGCAGAGCGAACGAGCTGCCCGGCTTGGGCAGCGGCCGGTCCGCCGGCGCCAGCGTGGAAACGGGCGGTCCCGGCAGGTCTTGCGCCCTGCTACGACCGGAATCGGTCGCTGGTGTCCTCACTGTGGCAACCTCTCGCCATAGCCTGCTGCTTAGTGGGGATCACGCGCATTTGGCACGCCGACGCGTGATCGCAGGCAAGTTCGGTGCCCAATTTGAGCACAAACCTCATAGTTGAGCCAACGCCTCACGAGTTTTCCATCGTCCAGAGGGCCGCTTTGTTCGGGCCGCTAGCTTCCGTTTACGGAGAGCTACGATCTTCCGATTCGGACATATGACCCGTTAGATGACAGAAAGTAATATATGCGACTATAAAGCGAGAAGTCGTGTTAAGCAGAAAACTAGGGGATTCGAGACGGATCGGCTTCAGCTCTGATCTCCCCTCCGGTACGCTTCACGCCCGGCGATCGAATGCCGCGCTCCAATAGCTTCCCCCCTGGTAGGAGACCTTCCCCATGACACGCAACCTGCGCTGTCGCGCCATTGCCGTCGGCGCCGCAGTCGCACTCGCCCTTACCGCCTGTGGCAGCGGCGGCGAGTCCCCCGACACGACGGCCAACGCCGACGGTCTGGAAAAGACCACCATCAAGGTGGGGGCCCTCCCCATTCCCGACCCCGTGTCGCTCTATATCGCGAACGCCAAGGGCTACTTCAAGGAGGAGGGCCTCACGGTCGAGCCGGTCATCATTACCGGTGGCGCGGCCGCGATCCCGCAAGTGGAGAACGGCTCACTCGACATCTCCATGACGAACTACGTCTCGACCTTCTCCGCGGTCGAGGCCGGCAAGAAGCTGAAGCTCGTCGCGGACATGTACCAGGCCGCTGAAAACAACTTCAACATCATGGTCCCGAAGGACTCGCCGATTAACGCGGTGGCGGACCTCAAGGGCAAGACCATCCTGGTCAACAACCTGCGCAACGTCGCCACGCTTGCCGTGACGACGCAGCTGAAGGTCGCCGGTCTTACTGAAAACGACGTCAAATTCGCGGAGAAGCCGTTCCCCGAGATGGGCAACGCCATCGCGAGCGGCCAGGCCGACGCCGGCTGGATCACCGAGCCGTTCATCACCGCGACGCAGAGCCAGCTCGGCTTCCGCAAGCTCGCCGACACGATGACCGGTGAGACCGAGAACCTGCCCATCGCCGGCTGGATGGCCACCGAGGAGTGGGCGCAGAAGCACCCGAAGACGCTGGCCGCCTTCCAGCGCGCGATCTCCAAGGCCCAGACCCTCGCCTCCAGCGACCGCAAGGAGATCGAGGCGATGATCCCGACGTACACGAAGATCACGCCGGAGGTCGCGTCGGTGATCACGCTCGGCACCTACCCGAGCGAGCTGAACGCCGACCGGCTGCAGAAGGTCGCCGACCTGATGCTCGAGTACAAGTACCTCGAGAAGCCGATCGACGTGAAGTCGATCATCGTGGCTCCCCCAGCAGCAGGATGAGAAGTGCCCAACTGACCCGCGGCGCCATCGGCGTCGCGGGCTTCCTCATTCTCGGCGAGCTGGTCGTCAGACTCTGGGTGTCCCGGACGTTCGACTTCCCGGCTCCGTCGGTGATCCTGTACGAAGCCGCCCTCCTCCTGGCGGACCCCGAGTTCCTCGAAGGAATGCTGGTTACGATCGGCAACTGGGCGCTCGGCCTGCTGGTCGCGATCGGCGTCGGGGTGCCGCTGGGCGTGCTGCTCGGCGCGCTGCCCCGGGCGGAGCAGGCGGTCCGGCCGCTGCTGGAGTTCATGCGGCCGATCCCGTCGGTGGCGATCATCCCGCTGGCGATCCTGCTCATCCCCGAAGACTCGCTGATGAAGGTCTCGGTCATCGTCTACGCGTCGCTGTGGCCGATCCTCATCAACACCCTGTACGGCATGCACGACGTCGACCCGCTGGCCAAGGAGTCGATGCGGACCTTCGGGTTCGGCCCGCTGGCGGTGCTGGCCCGGGTCAGCCTGCCCAGCGCCGCGCCGTTCATGGCGACCGGCGTGCGGATCGCCGCCGGGATCGCGCTGGTGCTGGCCGTGAGCGCGGAGCTGCTGGCCGGCGGCGTCAACGGCATCGGCGTGTTCGCGGTCGCGGCCGGCTCGGGCAACCGGATGGACCTGATCATGGCGGCCACGCTGTGGGCCGGGATCTTCGGCGTGGTGGCGAACCTGGCGTTGCAGACGGCCGAGCGGCGCCTGTTCCGCTGGCACTGGCTGCGGACGGGAGGGGCGCGGACGTGAAGGTGCTCAACCGGCTCTGGTTCGTACCCCTGGTGATAGTCGCCTGGGAGCTGGTCACCCGTTTCGTCTACGTGGACGACGACTTCCCGCCTCCCAGCGAGATCGTCGTGCGGATGTACGAGCTGTGGTTCTCGGGACCGGCCTCCCGGCTGTTCCTCACCGATGACGCGTTCGCCAACATCATGCCCAGCCTCGGCCGCATGTTCGGCGGCTGGGTCCTCGCCTCGCTGATCGGCGTGGTGGTGGGGGTGATCCTGGGGCGCTCGCGTACCATCTCCGGGTACGTGGACGGGCTGATCGAGTTCGGCCGGGCGGTGCCGCCGCCGATGCTGCTGCCGCTGTTCCTCGTGCTGTTCCAGTCGGGCCTGGCGACGCAGCTGGCCACGATCGTGTTCGGCGTCATCTGGCCGGTGCTGCTCAACAGCATCGACGGCGCCCGGTCGGTGGACCGCACCTACACCGAGACCGCCACCGTGTTCGGGCTGTCGAAGGCCCAGCACCTGCGGGTGGTCGTCATCCCCGCGGCGTCACCGAAGATCTTCGCCGGGCTGCGGCTGAGCCTGTCGCTGGCGCTGATCCTCATGGTGCTCTCGGAGATCTTCGGCGGCACCGACGGCATCGGCTACCAGATGCTGCAGGCGCAGCGGAGCTTCGACGCGGCCGGCGTCTGGTCGGCGATCGCGCTGCTCGGCGTGCTCGGCTATCTGGTGAACGCGCTGTTCGTGCTGGCCGAACGGCGGGTCCTGGTCTGGCACCGCCAGGCCACCCGCAGACCATGACGATACGAGATCGAGAAAGGAATCCATGCGTCACTCCGACGACCTCATCTGGGACGCGATGGCGGATCTTTCCCGCTTCGCGGCCCTGCTGACCATGGCCGAGCTGGGCGTGGCCGACGAGCTGGCCCACGGCCCGCTCGAGCCGGCCGAGCTGGCCAGGCGGTGCGAGGCGGATCCGCGCGCGCTCCGCAGGGTGCTGCGCGAGCTGGCGGCCATGGGCCTGGTGCGGCGTGCCGGAGACGACCGTTACGACCTCTCCGAACGGGGCACCGCGCTGCGCTCGGACGTCCCCGGCTCGCTGCGCTCGTCGATCCGGATGCTTGGCGACGAGAGGCTCTGGTATGCGATGGGCAACCTGCCCGCCACCGTCCGCTCGGGATCGTCGGCGCTCACGGCCCGCTACGGCCCTCTCTACGAGAGCCTGGCCACCGACCCCGAGGCGAGCAGGATCTTCGGCGAATACATGTCGACCAGGGCGATCCCGTTCATCGAGGGCCTGGTGAAAGGCTACGACTTCACCGGCGTGCACAGCCTGGTGGACGTGGGCGGCGGGCGTGGACACATCCTGTCGGCGATCCTGCGGGCCAACCCCGAGATGCGCGGAGTGCTGCTCGACCGGGAGCACGTCGTCGAGCAGGCCAGGCAGGCGCTCGCGGACGACGGTCTGGCCGGCCGCTGCGAGCTGGTGCCGGGCGACTTCTTCCGGTCGGTCCCGGAGGGCCGGGACGCCTACCTGCTCGGCAGCGTGCTGCACAACTGGGACGACGAGGACGCGGTGGCGATCCTGCGCACGGTGCGTCAGGCGATGAGCCCGACCGGCCGGGTGCTGATCCTGGAGATCGTGCTGCCCGACGACGACGCTCCCCACCTGGGCAAGGACCTCGACATGCGGATGCTCGCCGTCTTCGACGGCGGCGCCGAGCGCAGCAGGGCGGAGTACGGTGCGCTGCTCGCCCGCGCGGACCTCACCCTGACCAGGGTCGTCGGCCTGGAGGCCGCCGCCAGCGTGATCGAGGCGGTTCCCGCCTAGCCGTTCCAGCCGGGGACGGCGGTGCGCACGGTCAGGGCGTGCTCGACCAGGTGGATGAGCGCGCCCTTCACCGATTCCTTGGAGCGCGCGTCCAGGCGGATGAGCGGGATGTGCGGGACCAGCGAGAGCGCGTCGCGCACCTCGCTGTCGGGGTGCGGATACTGCCCGTCCCAGCCGTTGACGCCCACGATGAAGGGCAGCTGGGCCTCCTCGAAGTAGTCGATCGCCGGGAAGCTGTCGGCCAGCCGCCGCGTGTCGACCAGCACCACCGCCCCGATCGCGCCGCGCACCAGGTCGTCCCACATGAACCAGAACCGGTGCTGACCCGGCGTGCCGAACAGGTAGAGGATCAGGTCACGGTCCAGGGACACCCGCCCGAAGTCCATGGCCACGGTCGTGGTCGACTTCAGCGGCGTCATGCCGAGGTCGTCGATCCCCGCCGACGCGTCGGTCATCACGGCCTCGGTCGTCAACGGCATGATCTCCGACACGGCGCCGACGAACGTCGTCTTGCCCACCCCGAAGCCGCCGGCCACCACTATTTTGGTCGAGGTCAATTCCCCGCTAGAGCCTGCGAAGTCCACTGAGCACCCTTTCCAGCAAGTTGACGTCCGGACGGCCGGCATCCAGCTGCGGCTGGTGCACGCGTACGAGCCCTTCAGCCGCCATGTCGGCGATCAGCACCCGCGCCACCCCCAGGGGGATGTGCAGCAGAGCCGACACCTCGGCGACCGACCGCACCTGACGACACAATCGGGAAATCGCTTGATATTCAGGGGTTATATGGGAGAACTCCCGGTGTTCGGCGGTGGCCGACGACACCAGCGCCTCCATCGCCAGCTTGACCCGCGGCGCCGTCCGCCCGCCGGTCACCGCGTAAGGCCGCACCGGCGACGCCGGGTCGGCCTGCGATCGGGGCGGGAGGCCCTGCTCCCAGCCGCCGCTGTTCCACCGCGAATCCGTCACCCGCATCACCTGGTCTGGGCCGCGCGCAGTTCCGCACGCACCGCGGGCGTGAGCACTTGCCCCGCCCGGTCCACCATCAAGGTCATCTGGTACGCCACCAGGCCCATGTCGCAGTCGGGGGCGGCCAGCACCGCCAGGCAGGAGCCGTCCGAGACCGACATGATGAGCATCAGCCCCCGCTGCATCTCGACGATGGTCTGCGCCACCCCGCCGCCTTCGAACACCCGGGCCGCTCCCGCGGTCAGCGACACCAGGCCGGACGCGATGGCCGCGAGCTGATCAGCCCTGTCCGCGGGGAACCCCGACGAGGCCGCCAGCGGCAGCCCGTCGGAGGAGACCACCACGGCGTGCGCCACGCCCGGCACCGTGCTGACGAAATCGGTGATCAACCAGTCCACGCCACGTGCGGCATGGCTCAGCTCGTTCATAGGTCCTCGCCTGTGTCGTCGTTCCTGCCGTTGATGCCGCCGAAGGTGTTCCCTCCGGACGCGTTCCCGCCGAAGGCCGGGCCGGGCGGGGGCGTGTTCGCCGGTGTCCGGCCGCCGTTGATGTCGTCGCGCGCCGCGCGGAAGCCCTGCTGGAAGCTCGACAGCCGGGAGCGGGTCCGATCCGGCGAGACGGCGGGCACCGGCATGACGCCCTTGGGCGCCGACGCGGTCTCGGCCGAGCCGGGCACCAGGTTCGCCCTGGGCACCCGCTTGGGCAGCCCGGCCGCGGTCGAGCCGTCGCGTACCGGCTCCACGGCCGCCTGCGCCGCCGACCAGCCCTCGTCCGCCTTCGACGAGCTCCAGCTCGAACCGCCGCGCTCGAACCAGGCCGACTCCACCGCGGCGTAGATCGGCAGGTAGTCGTCCCCGCTGCCGGAGGAGCCGGGGCCGACGGCCGGGAGCGGGCCGGTGGACGGCTCGCTGCCGGGGAACTCGTACTTCGGCCGCTCCGGCGGGTCGATGCGCTCGCCGTACGCGTAGCCCATGGGCTGCCGCTGGTCGGGCATGCCACGGCGGGGCATCGGCGGGTTGCCGCCGTTCCATCCGGGGGTGCGCGGGGGCACCCAGTCGTTGGTCTCGTACGACCCGCCGCCGCCCCGGCTGGGCTCCGGCCAGCTTCCGTCCGGCGGCCACGGCGGGGCCGGCCAGACGGAGCCGGCGCCGTCCGCTCCGACGTCGGGGCCTGGGAAGGAGGGGTGTCCGGGGCCCATCGGGAAGACGTTGAGCGGCATCGGCGCGGGCTGGGGCCCGGTGTACGCGTCGCCCTGGCCGCCGGACGCGCCCGCGAGGGCGGCCGACTGGGCGAGCAGCGACTCGGGGATGAGCACCATCGCGGTCAGCCCGCCCGAGGCGTGCGGGCGCAACTGCACCCGGACGCCGTGCCGGTGCGCCAGCCTGGCCACCACGTACAGGCCCATGCGGCGCGAGACCGCGACGTCCATGCCGGGCGTGTCCGTCAGCCGTTCGTTGGCCTGGGCGAGCTCTTCCTGGGTCATGCCGATGCCCGAGTCGGTGATCGACAGCATCACGCCGCCGCCGTCGATCCGGCTGCCCGAGAGCGTCACGCGGGTCTCGCGCGGGGAGAAGGACAGCGCGTTCTCCACCAGCTCGGCCAGCAGGTGGATCACGTCGTTGACGGCCTGACCGGCGATCGACACCCCGTCGGGGACCTGGAGCACCACCCGCTCGTATCCCTCCACCTCCGACAGCGAGGCGCGAGCCACGTCGACCATCTTGACCGGCTGGCTCCACCGGCGGGGCGGGTCCTGACCGGCGAGGACCAGCAGGTTCTCGGAGTTGCGGCGCATGCGGGTGGCCAGGTGGTCCAGCTTGAACAGGTTGGCCAGCCGCTGCTCGTCCTGCTCGCCCTGCTCCAGGCCGTCGATCAGGGTGATCTGCCGCTCGACCAGCGTCTGGCTGCGCCGCGACAGGTTCACGAACATCGCGTTGACGTTGGCGCGCAGCCGCGCCTCCTCCCCCGCCAGCCGCACCGCTTCCCGGTGCACCTCGTCGAACGCCCGCGCCACCTCGCCGATCTCGTCCTCGGTCTTGACCCCGATCGGCGCGACGGGGGCGGGCGTCGCGTCACCGCTGTCGCGCAGCGTGCGCACGGTCTCCGGCAGGCGGTGGTTGGCCACGTCCAGCGCCTCTCGGCGCAGCCTCCGCAGCGGCCTGATCAGGGAGCGGGCGATGAGCGTGATGACGGCGAGCACCACGAGCAGCAGGATCATGATGAGCCCGGCCGAGATCAGCGCGGCCCTGTTGGCGCCGTCCTCCAGCGCGCGGGCGCGCAGGATGAGGGAGGAGGACAGCGAGGTCTCCACCTTCCGCATCGCCTCGATCTTGCCGGAGCTCACGTCGAACCAGGTGGCGACGTCCTTGGCCGGGTCGGTGCCGATGCTCAGCGGCCGGTTCTGCGCCGACTGCGCGATGGCCCGGAGCCGGAACAGGTCGGTCTGGTCGATGTCCTGGCCCACGACCACGTTGCGGAAGAGTTCGAGCTGGTCCTGCGTCGCCAGCGTGGCGAAGAGCGTCTCCTCGCTCTCCTCTCGCGCCTTGGACGTGGTGAGGGAGTCCAGCTCGCCGGCGTCGAAGCTCTTCTTGTCCAGCGCGCTGGCGAGGATGCCGCGCTGTCTGGACGCCTGCTCCTTGGCCCGCGCGATCGCCGCCATGGCGCCCGCGGTGTGCGCGACCACGTCGTCGACGGCGACCTGGCCGAGCTGGTCGTGGAACTGCAGGATGCCCGCGTTGATCTGGGAGTACTTGACGATCGTCGGCAACGGCTGGATCTTGCCCTCGACGGCGGTGTCGCGCAGCGCCCGGATCTCCTCCAGCCTGCGCAGCACCGGGCGGACGGCGTCGCCGTGGGTGTCGTTCACGGCGGTGGCGCGCTGCCTGACGTCCGCGATGAGGTCGTCGACCTCGTTGTGGATGCCGCGCAGCTGCGGCTCGCGCACGTCGGGCCTGCCCTGGGCGATGTAGAGAGCGGTCTCGTCCCGCTCGGCGGCGAGCGCGTGGGAGACCGCGCCGAGCGACTCGCTCAGCTCGGCGACCTCGCGCAGGGTCTGGTACGTGTTCGCGTCCTGGAGCGAGGTGATCACGTTCAGGCCGCCCAGGGCGACGCCCACGGCCGTGGGCACCGCGATGAGCGCGACCAGGCGTGATCGCACGTGCCAGTTGCCCAGACGGAATCTGCTCGGGAAAGGTCTGGTCCGGTGTCGGTCCTGGTGGCCGTGCGGTTCGCGGTCAACGGAAGCTACAGCACCCTGCTTACTCACTGCCTTCGCAACCTCTCGCCCCGGACGGGGAATCTCGATGACCATTGCGGGTGGGGGCTCATTGACTATCGAGATGAGGGCCATTTCGAGCACGGGGCGCCTAATCGTCCCCGATATCGCGACACGGTCACCAGACCGCCCATCACGTCATGAGAAATGAGGGCAGCCGACTCACAGCTCGTATTGGCCGATCATCGAACGCATCACCAGTATCGGGAACCCACCCATCACCTCCTTCACCGCCCGACCCGAGCCCCTCAACCCCAGTCAAGGCAGGCGAAAGCACGAAGATTGTTAATTGTTCAAGCCAATCACCACGATAGAACGTCAAACCGGCAATGCAACCATAAGTGTTATTTTCGCGATGATGGAGCGCCATCTGGTGCTACCGTCAGTGCTTGTTGCGTGTCCAGGCGCACCTCCCGCGAGAAACAGACCACCCCCCTACCTTCAGGCTCCGTCTAACCGTGCGAAGGGAGTCCCAGACATGAGGCTTGGCCGTCCTAGCAGGGCCGCCGTCATCGGGCTGGTCCTGGCGCTGGGAATCACCGCGTGCAGCGGTGACAGCACCACGACCAGCGCGCCGACCTCAACCGCTGCCGCCAACGGCGGCCTGGAGAAGACCGAGATCAAGGTCGTCGGCCTGCCGGCCATCGACACGGCCGCCCTGTACGTGGCCATCGACCAGAAACTGTTCGAGAAGGAGGGGCTCAAGGTCACGCCGCAGATCGTGCAGTCGTCCCCCGAGGCCATTCCCATGCTCCTGAATGGCGAGATCGACGCCATGTTCGGCAATTACGTGTCCATGTTCCAGGCCCACGACCAGGGCGCGCTGAAGCTGCGGATCCTGGCCGAGGGCTCTCGCGCGGCCCCGGATTCCCTGAGTGTGATGGCTTTGCCTGATTCGCCGATCAGGTCGGCCAAGGACCTCGAAGGCAAGACGATCAACGTGAACGTCCTGCACAATTTCCAGGAGCTCGCGCTGACCCAGGTCCTAAAAGCAAATAATGTCGATCCGAAAAAGATCAAATACGTCCAGGTGACGTTCCAGAACATCATGCCGGCCTGGCAGAAGGGCCAGATCGACGCGGCTTACCTGGGTGAGCCCATGGTGACCGCGGCGACCTCCCAGATGGGCGCCCGTAAGATTCTCGACCCGGCGTCCGGCCCGGCCGCCGAGTTCCCCATCTCGGGCTACGTCAGCACCCAGGAATGGTACGAGAAGAACCCGAACACGGCCGCCGCCTTCCAGCGCGCGCTGCACGCCGCGGCCAAGATGATGGAGTCCAACCGCGAGCTCGTCGTCGACGTGCTGCCCAACTTCACCCAGATCGAGAAGGCGACCGCCGCCACCGTCACGTTCCCGTACTTCTCCAGCTCCGACAACCCGGTGCGGCTGCAGCGGGTGGCCGACTGGATGGTCGAGGCCGGATGGCTCGGCAAGGACATCGACGTCGCGTCGCTGATGTCGCCCACCACCTCGGGGTGAACGCCCCCGTACTCACCCGCTCGCCTCTGGCGCGTCCCCGGTCCTCCCGGTGGGCGCGCCGCGTGACGGGAGCGCTCGCGTTCGCCGCGCTGGTGGAGATCGCGGGGCGGGCCGGCCTGGCCGAGTTCCTGCCGCCCGCCTCGGAGATCCTCCAGCGCGCCGGAGCCCTGCTGTTCGACGAGGGCTTCCGCGCGCACGCGGGCACGAGCGTGCTCGCGTGGGCGATCGGGCTGGCCGTGGCGGCGCTGGTCGCGGTGCCGCTCGGCGTGCTGTTCGGCAGCGTCCCGGTGATCGACGCGGCGACGCGGGCGATCGTGGAGTTCCTGCGGCCCATCCCGTCCGTGGCGCTCATCCCGCTGGTGGCGCTGCTCATCGGGACCGGCCTGCAGCTGCGCGTCACGCTGGTGATCTACGCCGCCGTCTGGCCCATCCTCTACAACACGATGTACGGGCTGCGCGGCGTGGACCCGGTGGCCAGGGAGTCCCTGCGCTCCTACGGCTTCGGCCGTCTCTCGGTGCTGTGGTGGGTGTCGCTGCCCTCGGCGGCGCCGTTCATCATGACCGGCTTCCGGCTGGCCACCGGGGTGGCGCTCATCCTGACCGTCAGCACCGAGATCGTGGCCGGACGGGGCGAGGGCATCGGCGTGTTCATCTACTTCGCCGGCATCGCGGTGCCGGCCAGGATGGACGACATCCTCGCCGGGGTCGTCTGGGTGGGGCTGTTCGGCGTGGTGGTCAACGCCCTGCTGGTGGCGGCCGAGCGGCGGCTGTTCCGGTGGCATCACACGCGCGTGGGAGGCGGCTCATGACCAGGCTGGGCGGGGCGCTGCTCCGGTGGCCGCTGCTGATCGTGCTCGTGATCCTCTGGGAGGTCGCGACCAGGGCCGCAGGCAGCGCGTTCTTCCCGCCGCCGTCCACGATCGTGACCCGGATGCACGCCATGTGGTTCTCCGGGCCGCCCGGCAGGCTGTTCCTGACCGACCAGGCCGTGGCCGACATCCTGCCGAGCCTGGGCAGGATGGCGGGCGGGCTGGCCGGCGGCGCCACCGCCGGGATCCTGCTCGGGCTGGCGCTCGGGCTGTCCTCCAGGGCCTACGACTACCTCGACGGCGTGCTGCAGTTCCTGCGGGCGATCCCGCCGCCGGCGCTGGTGACGGTGTTCCTCGTGGTGTTCGGCTTCGGGATGCGGATGCAGCTCGCCTTCATCATGTTCAGCATCATCTGGCCGGTGCTGCTCAACACCGCCGACGGCGCCCGCGCGGTGGAGCCGCTCTACCTGGAGACCGGGCGGGCCTTCCGGCTGTCGCGCCGGGAACGGGTGCTGCGGATCGTGCTGCCCGCCGCGCTGCCGAAGGTGTTCGCCGGGCTGCGGCTGGCCCTGTCGCTGTCACTGATCGTCACCGTCTTCGCCGAGCTGCTGCCCGGCACCACGAACGGCATCGGCTTCCAGCTGACGGTCGCGTACTCGATGTTCAACCTGCCGGCGATGTGGGCCGGGATCGTGCTCCTGGGCGTCCTGGGCTATCTGCTGAACGAGGTGTTCCTGGTCGTCGAGCGCCGCGTGCTCGGCTGGCATCACGCCCGCGAGACGGCGGGCACTTGACATGAACCGGCCGGTGCGGCGTAACCATGTGCAACCAATGTGGCCTTCGGTAGAGTCGCCGTGTTATCTCTGGATTCGCCCCCTTTTAGGACAATCGCCTTGCTTGAGATAGAGAACCTCACCCACATCTACGGCGGCGGCGGGCCCAGCGCGCACCACGCCATCGACCAGCTCAACCTGAGCGTGGCCGAGGGCGAGTTACTGTGCATCGTGGGCCCCTCCGGCTGCGGCAAGTCCACCCTCCTGCGGTCCATCGCCGGATTGATCACCCCGACCGGCGGCCGCATCAAGGTCGACGGAGAGCTGGTCAGGCAGACCCCCGACAACCTCGCCGTGGTGTTCCAGGACTACAGCCGGTCCCTGTTCCCCTGGATGTCGGTGGCCGACAACGTGGCGCTGCCGCTGCGCCGCAAGAACATGGACAAGAAGCGCCGCCGCGAGGCCGCGGCCGAGGCGCTGGAGTCGGTGGGACTCTCCGGCGCGGGCCGCAAGTACCCGTTCCAGCTCTCCGGCGGCATGCAGCAGCGGGTGGCGATCGCCCGCGCGCTGGCCTACCGGCCCACGCTGATGCTCATGGACGAGCCGTTCGGCTCGGTCGACGCGCAGACCCGCGAGGACCTGGAGGACCTCGTGCTCAAGGTACGCGGGCATCACAAGATGACGATCGTGCTGATCACACACGACATCGACGAGAGCGTGTACGTGGGCGACCGCGTGGTGGTGCTCTCCAAGGCGCCCGCGCACGTCGTCGCCGACCTCCAGGTGGACCTGCCGTCGCCGCGCGACCAGATCAACACCCGCGAGCACCCCGACTTCGTCCACCTGCGCGCCGAGGTGGGCCGCCTGGTCCGCGGCCAGCCGGTGGCCCACTGACCTCCCGGGGGCGCGCCGGAGACACACGGCGGCCGCCGCCGGAACGCGGCGGCGGCCGTTCTCCCGTCCGGATCAGGCGGGCGCGTGCATGTGGCGGGACAGCGCGTGCTCGACCAGCGCGATCAGGGTGGCCTTGACCGAGTCCCTGACGCGGGCGTCCAGCCGCACGATCGGGGTCTGCGGGCCGATCGACAGCGCCTCGCGCACCTCGTCCTCCGAGTGGGCGAACTGCCCGTCCCAGCCGTTGATGCCGATGACGAACGGCAGCTTGGCCTCTTCGAAGTAGTCGATCGCGGGGAAGCTGTCCGCCAGCCGGCGGGTGTCGAGCAGCACGACCGCGCCGATGGCGCCGCGTACGAGGTCGTCCCACATGAACCAGAACCGGTGCTGACCGGGCGTGCCGAACAGGTAGAGGATCAACTCCCGGTCCAGCGACACGCGGCCGAAGTCCATGGCCACCGTGGTGGTCGTCTTGTTGGGGGTGAGCGAGACGTCGTCCACACCGGCCGACGCGTCCGTCATCACCGCCTCCGTGGTGAGCGGCAGGATTTCGGACACCGCTTTCACGAACGTCGTCTTGCCCACGCCGAACCCGCCCGCCACGACGATCTTCGTCGAGGTGAGCCCGGCGCTAGAGCCTGCGAAGTCCACTGAGCACCCTTTCCAGCAGGTTGAGGTCCGGCTTGCCCGCGTCCAGGGCAGGCTGGTGCACGCGGATCAGGCCTTCTGACGCCATGTCGGCGATCAGCACCCGGACCACCCCCAGAGGTTGCTTTAAGAGGGCGGAGATCTCGGCAACTGACCGGACGTTCCGAGTCAGCTGAATGATCGCCTGATATTCCGGACTCAGCATTGAAATGTCTTGGTATTCGGACGTCACGGAGGACACCAGCGCCTCCATGGCGAACTTCATCCGCGGGGCGGTTCGCCCCCCGGTCACGGCGTACGGCCGGACCAGGGAGCTGGACTTCGGCGGACGGGGAGCCGACGGATGCGGCGGAGTATTGCTATCACCAGCCCAACCCTGACCTGACACCATGATCTCCTGTCACCGCCCGGCTAGCGGGGGCGGGCCGCCTGCAGTTCAGCGCGTACGGCAGGCGTCAGCACCTGCCCCGCACGCTCGACCAACAGCGTCATCTGATAGGCCACCAGGCCCATGTCACAGTCGGGTGCGGCCAGAACCGCCAAACAGGAGCCGTCGCTGATCGACATGATCATCAACAGTCCGCGTTGCATCTCGATGACGGTCTGGGTCACCATCCCGCCCTCGAAAACCCGGGCGGCGCCCTGGGTCAGGCTGATCACGCCCGAGGCCACCGCGGCGAGCTGGTCGGCCCGGTCCTTGGGAAAGCCCTCGGAGTAGGCCAACGGCAGGCCGTCGGCCGACACCACGACGGTGTGCGCGACGCCGGGCACGTTGTTGACGAAATCAGTGATCAGCCAGTTGATGCCACGCGCTCCCTGGCTCAACTCTCTCATTGCTCCTCCTCATTCACATCTCCGCGGGTGAACGCGCGGCCTTGCCGTACACCTTGCTGGAAACTCGACAGCCGGCTCCGCAGCCGCTCGGGCGAGATCTGCGGAGCGGGCGAGGTGACCGCAGGTTCGGCGAGGCTCGCCGTACCGGGGACCAGGTTGGCCTTGGGCACGCGGCGCGGCAGACCGGACGACGTGGTGCCGCCCTGCGCGGGCTGGGCGGCGGCCTGCGCGGCCTGCCAGCCGCTGTCGGCGGGAGAGGACCACGACGCGCCCGCGCCCGACTGACCCGGAGTGCGCTGCGGCAGCACCGGACGGTCGGTCACCGCCGCGTGCTGGGCGGTCTCCGCCTCCTCCACCGGAGCGGCGGCCCGGAGCTCAGGCTCCGCGCTCTGCTCGGACTCGGGCCGGCGGAACCAGTCGGAGCCGACGGAGGAGAAGATCGGCAGGAACTCCTCGCCCTGCTCCTCCATCGGCGAGTTGCGCACCGCGGGAAGCGGGCCGGTCAGGTCCTGAGAGGAGTACTCGCCGGGCCCGAACGGGTCGGCGCTGCCGTTCGACGGGTAGGACTGGGCGGCCTTGACCGTCTCCGCGAAGGAGGGCCAGCGCTGGTCGCCGAACGAGCTCGGTTCCGCGCCGAAGGGCTGGCTCGGCTCCGCCCCGAAGGGCGCCTGCGGGGCCGGGTCGCCGAAGGATCCCCAGCGCGGCTCCTCCCGCTGCGGCGGCGGCTCGGTGGCGAAGGACGGCCACTGGGCCTCGTCGCGCCGCGCCGCGGGGTCCTCGGCGAACGAGGGCCAGCGCGGCTGGTCCTGCTGCGCGGACGGCTCGTCGGCGAAGGACGGCCAGCGCGGCTCCTCGGCCTTGGCCGACGGCGGCTGGTCGGCGAACGACGGCCAGCGGGAGTCGTCGGGGTTGACCGGCGGCTGCTCGGCGAAGGACGGCCAGCGGGGCTCGCCCTGCTGGCCGGCGGCGGGCTGCTCGGTGAACGGCGGCCAGTCCTGCTTGCCGGGCTCGGGGTACGACGGCCAGCCCTCTCCACCGGGCGCCGGGATCGTGCCCGGCCACTGGGTGTCGAGCGGCGCGCTGTCGCTTCCCCGGACGTCCTTCGTCTCCATGGACAGGGACGACGGGGCGGGGAAGACCGAGCCGTTGGCCGCCGCGGCGGCGGAGTCGAACTGGGACGGGTCGAAGCTGGTGAACGCGTCGTACTGCGAGCGCTGGTTCGGCACCGAGCCCTGCCCGCCGATGAGCAGCGTCGCGGGCAGCAGCACCATCGCGCTCAGGCCGCCGCGCTCGCGCTGCTTGAGCTGGACACGGACGCCGTGGCGCAGCGCCAGGCGGCCGACCACGAACAGGCCCATGCGCCGCGAGACGGCGACGTCCACGACCGGCGGGTTGGCCAGCCGCCAGTTGGCCTCGCCCAGCTCCTCGGGGCTCATGCCGATGCCCTGGTCGTTGATGGTCACCAGCACGCCGCCCTCGGCGGTCTGGCTGCTGACCTGCACCTTGCTCTCGCGCGGGGAGAACGAGATGGCGTTCTCGATCAGCTCGGCCAGCAGGTGGACGGTGTCGGTGACCGCCGGGCCGGCGACCTGGATGCCGGACGGGATCTGGATCTGGACGCGCTCGTAGTTCTCGACCTCGGACAGCGAGGCGCGGGCCACGTCGACCAGCGGCACCGGCTCGCTCCACTTCCGCGCGGCCTCCTGGCCGGCGAGGACCAGGAGGTTCTCGCTGTTGCGGCGCATGCGGGTGGCGAGGTGGTCCAGGCGGAACAGGTTGGCGAGCCGCTGCTCGTCCTCCTCGCCCTGCTCCAGGCCCTCGATGAGCTGCAGCTGCCGTTCGACCAGAGTCTGGCTGCGGCGGGAGAGGTTGACGAACATCGCGTTGACGTTGGCGCGCAGCTTGGCCTCGTCGCCGGCCAGCCGGATCGCCTCGCGGTGGACCTCGTCGAAGGCCCGGGCCACTTCCCCGATCTCGTCGCGGGTGTTGACGCCGATCGACGGGACCTCGGGGATCTGGGCGCCCTCGCCGCCCTCGCGGAGGATGCGGACCGTCTCCGGCAGCCGGGTGGTGGCCACCTGGAGCGCCTCGGCGCGCAGCCGGCGCAGCGGGCGGACCAGCGAACCGGCCACCCGGCTGGTGATCACCAGGACGAGGAGCAGCAGGATCAGGATGGTCGCGCCGGAGATGATCGCGTTGCGCTGCTCGGCGTCGCTCAGCTCCCTGGTCTGGGTCACGACCCTGGTGGCCAGGCTGTCCTCGACCTTGCGCATGGCGTTGCCCGCCAGCGTCGTGCTCTCGTACCAGAGGCTGAGGTCACGCCGGGTGGTGACGTCGAGGTCCCTGATGGTGGAGTACTCGCGCAGCTGGGCCAGCGCCCGCTGGCGCATCGCGTCGGCGCGGTCGATCTCCGGGCCGCGCATGGCCTGCCGGTAGGCGGCCTGGTCGGCGGTGCGCGCCTCCTGCGTGAAGCTGTCGAGCTCCGACTGCTGCCGGTTCCAGGAGCCCAGGAAGTCGGACAGGTCGTCGTAGTCCAGCTTCCGCTCGACCAGGGCGACGACCAGGATGCCCTGCTGGCGGGAGACCTCTTCCTTGGCCCGCTGCAGCGCCGTCAGCGCGGCCGCGTCACCCTGGAGCCCGTCGTCGGCGATGCCCTCACCGAGGTCGTTCTGCAGGTTGGCGAGCACGCCGATCATGTCGGTGAAGGTGCTGATGGACGCGCGGGGCGGGACGTTCTGGGCGGTCATCGAGTCACGCAGGCCGTCGAGGCCGTTCAGCCAGCGCAGGATGCCGTCGACGTCGGCGCGCACGCGGGCGGCGTGGCTGTCGTCGATCGCACCTGCCGCCTCGATTACCCGCTTTTTGGCGTTATCGACCGTTCCACGCTGGGTACGCAACTGGGCGAGACGCCCCGCACGACGGCGGTCGGCGATGTACCAGGCGGTGAGCGTGCGCTCCTTGCCCAGCTCGTGGGCGAGCGCTCCGACGCGCTGCGCCAGCTCGGCCACCTCGGTGAGGCGCCGGTACTCGGTGCTCGTGTTGATCGCGCTCGCGAGCTGCAAACCGGCGAGCAGCACACCCACGACCGTGGGGATGAGGATCAGTGCTACCAGCCTCGAGCGCACGCGCCAGTTCGCCAGCCGGAAACGTCCGCCTGTGTTGTCCCCCGGCCTCGTGTGCTTGGGGTTTTCCGTCCTCACTGACTCTCGCTACCTCTCGCCTTACGTGCTCGAAGAAATCAGACACGCGTGTGGCGCATGGGAATCTGCCGGGCTGGGTAATTGGAACACACTCCGTACCAGATCGGCCAACCGAACATATCCCATCAAATGCGCCCAAGTAGGCATTTTGGGCGACATTCCGCCGCACACGCTTTCAGGCTGGCCTGAAGGAGTCCCGCTCAGCGGGCGCCGCGTGTTTGATCATGAGATGCCGCGTCACCGCGTACTCCAGGACCGCCTCCTGGCTCATGTCCTTGCCGGACCCGCTGCCCTTGACCCCGCCGTGCGGAGCCTCGCTGGCGATCGGGAGATGGTCGTTGACCCAGATCACACCCACGTCCAGCCGGTGTGAGACGCGCATGGCGCGGGCCACGTCACGCGACCAGATCGACGAGGCCAGACCGTAACGGGTGTCGTTGGCCAGCCGCACCGCCTCGTCCTCGCCGTCGAAGGGCAGGACCACGAGCACCGGCCCGAACAGCTCGCCCTGGACGATCTCGCTGTCCTGTGCGACATCCGTCACAAGCGTGGGCGGGTAGTAGAAGCCCGGCCCGGCGACCGGCGCGCCGCCGTGCGCGATCCGGCCGCCGGAACGTGCCACGAAGCCGTGCACGCGCTCCCGGTGCGTCTCGGAGATCAGCGGGCCGATGTCGGTCTCCGGGTCCCAGGGGTCGCCGGCCCGGATTTCGGCAAGAGTTGCCCGCAGCGCCTCCACGACCTCGTCGTAGACCTGCCGGGCCACGTACACGCGGGTGGCGGCGGTGCAGTCCTGGCCGGTGTTGTACGTGGCGCCCATGGCCACGCCGCGGGCCATCTCGGCCAGGTCGGCGTCCTCGAAGACCAGCGCCGGAGCCTTGCCGCCGAGCTCCAGGTGGACCCGCTTGAGCGTGGCGGCGGCGCCGGTCATGACGGCCCGGCCGGTCTCGGTGGAGCCGGTCACGCTCACCATGTCGACCCCCGGGTCGGTGACCAGGGCCTGGCCGACCTCGGCGCCGCCGGTGACCGCCTGCACGAGCCCGGCGGGCGCGCCCGCCTTGGCGAACAGCTCGGCCAGCCGCAGCGTCGTGCGCGGCGTCTGGGGAGCCGGCTTGATCACCACGGCGTTGCCGGCGGCGACCGCCGGGCCGACCTTCCAGACGGCCATGACCAGCGGGAAGTTCCACGGCGCGATCGACCCGACCACCCCGACGGGGCGGCGCAGCAGCACCGAGGTGTAGCCGGAGCTGAAGACCCCGGCGCCGGTGCCGTCGAGCGAGCGGGCGGCCCCGGCGAAGAACCGCAGGTTGTCGGCGAGGAAGGGCAGCTCGCCGTCCCTGAAGACGGCCGCGGGCTTGCCGGTCTCCTCGACCTCCAGCCTGGTCAGCTCCTCGGCCTCGGCCTCCACCAGGTCCGCCACCCGGAGCAGCAGCTTGGCCCGCTCGGCCGGCGTGGCCTCGCCCCACTCCGCGGAGGCCGTGCGGGCCCGCCGCACGGCGGCCTCGACGGCCTCCACGGGAGTGTCGGGCACCTCGGCGCAGGCGGTGCCGGTGGCTGGGTTGATCAACGTACGCATGAACTTACTTTCCTCGCTGGCCCCGGCCGCCTAGCTGCGGCCGAGCTCCTCGATCAGGTCGGCGGCCTTGCGCAGGCCGTCGCGGCGGCGGATCTCCTCGCCGGCGGCGGCCAGCTTGGCGCGCATCTCTTCGTCGCCGAGGAGGCGGTCGAGCGCCCCCGTCAGCTCCTCGTCGGTGAAGGTGTAGGTGGAAAGCCTGACACCATAGCCGAGTTCGTGCACCCGCTGGGCGTTGTCGTACTGGTCCCAGAAGAGCGGCAGCAGGATCATCGGCTTGCCGAAGTGGAGCGCCTCGGTGGTGGTGTTGTTGCCGCCGTGCGTGATGACCAGGTCACACTGCGGGATGATCTTCGTCTGGGGCAGGAACTCGGCGCCCCACATGTTGCCGGCGAGCTTGATCTCCTCGTGCAGCGGGCCCATGGAGACGACGTACTGGTGCGGCGTGGTCCCCAGCACGTCGATCACCCGCTGCATGAGACCCACGTCGGCCGAGCCGAGCGAGCCGAGCGAGAAGTAGACCAGCGAGGCGCCCTCGTCGCGCTCGAAGGGCAGCTCGAAGTCCTCGTCGGTCTCGCGCACCGAGGAGTCGAGCCGGTGCCAGTTGGCGCCCAGCGGGCGGGCGTCGACGTAGTCGAGCAGCTCCGGGTACACGTAGAGGTTCAGGTCGCCCTCGTGGATGAAGTCGAGCTCGGGCAGCGGCTCGGTGCCCTGCTCGACGCACCACTCGTTCCAGGCGGTCCACATCTCGCGGTGGGTGCGGTCGTACTCGGCACGGAAGGCGTCCCACTCGGCGCGGTCGGCGGCGGGCAGGCCGGAGAAGACCGGCGGGATGCCCTCGCCGCGGACCTCCAGCGGGTTGCAGGAGACGATGCGGACGAACTTCTTGCCGGCGGTCAGCAGCGCCGGGAAGGTGAGCACGTTGTCCTCGACGATGACGTCCGGCTGGACCCGCTCGATGATCTCCTTGAGCTGCGGCTCGCAGTACTTGGCGCCGTCGATCAGCTCCTTCCAGATCGGAGCGGTGACGGTCTCCAGCTGCTCGCGGGTGCTCTTGCGGTATTCGGGCGCGGTGTCGCGGATGAAGTCCTTCCAGAACTGGCCCGCGTCCTGCTCCTCCTCGGCCGGAGGCGCGAGGTCGACCAGGTCCTCCTCGAACCCGAGCGCCTCGAGCTTGCCCTTCCACGACGCCTCGGCGGCGAAGACGACGCGGTGGCCGCGGCGGCGGAGGATGTCGCCGATGCCGGCGCTGTTGTTGGTCGGGCCGTAGGCGCTTTCCGGCATGAACAGGATGGTGAGAGACATGTGCGCTCCGGGGAGATCTAGCCTTTTGAAGGGGAATTCAATTACGCATCTGGCGCGAAGGTCAACTTCAGGGCACTATGGTCAACGGATTCCTGAATGTAAAGCGAACTCTGGGAAGCGAAGGCGAAGATGGCCCAGCGCAAGAGCCGCAGTGACCGGCGCATCGACCTGATCGAGGCGGCGCGGCGGGCCATCATCCGGCATGGCATCGACCGGGTGCAGCTCTCGCACGTGGCCGAGGAGGCCGGGCTGACCTCCGGCGCGGTGCTCTACCACTACCCCGACCTGAGCGAGCTGCTGGTCGAGGCGCAGCACGCGGGCATGGAGCGCTTCTACGAGCAGCGGCTGCGGCAGCTCGCCGCGCACACCGACCCGGTCGCCAAGCTGGTGCTGACGATCCGGTCGGGGCTGCCCACCGGATCGCTCGACCCGGACGTGCGGCTGCTCAACGAGATGGGCGGCGCGGCCGGCCGCAACCGCGTCTACGGGGTGCTGCTCACCTCGCTGTACGACCGGCAGGTGTCGATGTATCAATCGATCCTGGACACCGGGGCGGCGCTGGGCGTCTTCAGGCTCACCACCGACACGCTGACGATCTCGCGCAACCTGGTCGCGCTGGAGGACGCGTACGGCTACCGCATCACCGCTCGTCACCCGCTCATCGGCCCCGACGAGGCCGCGGAGCTGATCCTCTCGTACGCCCGCACGGTCACGGGCAACGATCTGCTTCATTGATCCACCGGGATGATGACCGCCTCATCGGCCTGCCAGTCGAGCCGGACCTCGGCGCCCGGCCGCACGTCGCTCGCGCCCTGGACGGCCGCCAGCACGGGCTTGCCCCGGCCGGGAACCCCGACCGAGACGTGGGAGACGCCTCCGTAGAAGCTTACGTCCACCACGGTGCCCTTCAGGCCGCGTGACTCGGTGGCCCCGATCAGCCTGACCCGCTCCGGCCGGACGGCCAGCAGCGCCTTGGCGCCCTGCTCCAGGCCCTCCGCCGGGGAGCCGGGCAGCACCCCGAAGTCCTCGGTCTCCAGCTCGTCCTTGGCGCCGGCCGTACCCTCGAAGAGGTTGTTGGCGCCGACGAAGTCGGCGACGAAGGGGGTGCGGGGCCGCTCGTAGAGCGCGACCGGCTCGTCCACCTGGCGCACCGCGCCGCTGTCGAAGACCGCGATGCGGTCGGCGAGCGACATGGCCTCCTCCTGGTCGTGGGTGACGACCACGAACGTGATGCCGACCTCGTTCTGCAGCCGCTTGAGCTCCAGCTGCATGTCGGCGCGGACCTTCTTGTCGAGCGCCGACAGCGGCTCGTCCAGCAGGAGCAGGCGCGGGCGCTTGACGATGGATCGTGCCAGCGCGACGCGCTGCCGCTGGCCGCCGGAGAGCTGGCTCGGCTTGCGGCCGGCCAGCTCCGACAGGCCCACCGTCTCCAGCACCTCGCCGACGCGCTTCTTGATCTCGGCGCGCGGCAGCTTCTCGCGCTCCAGTCCGTACGCGACGTTCTTCTGCACGGTCATGTGCGGGAACAGCGCGTACGACTGGAACATCAGGCTGATGGGGCGCTGGTTCGGCTGCTTGTCCAGCAGGTTCTCGCCGTCGAGCGTCACCGTGCCGGCGTCGGGCGTCTCGAACCCCGCGATGATGCGCAGCAGCGTCGTCTTGCCGCAGCCCGACGGGCCGAGCAGGGCGAAGAACTCGCCCTGGCCGATCTCCAGCGAGACGCCGTCGAGCGCGGTGACGTCGCCGAACCTGCGGGTGATCCCGTCAATCTTGAGCACGCGGCATCCTTTCCCCGATCTTGGTCATGCGCTGTCCGGCGATCACCGCCGTGAAGCTCACCAGGAGCAGGATCGCGGCCAGCGCGTTGATCTTCGGGGTGACCCCGAAACGGATCATCGAGTAGATGACGATCGGCAGCGTCTGCTCGTGGTTGCCGATCGTGAAGTAGGCGATCACGAACTCGTCCAGCGACAGCGTGAACGCGAGCAGCGCGCCCGCGACGATGCCGGGGGCCAGCTGCGGCAGCGTGATCTTCATGAACGTGGTGAACGGGCCGGCGCCGAGGTCGCGCGAGGCCTCCTCCAGTGAGGTGTCCGCGCCGGTGAGCCGGGTGCGCACCACCGCCGCCACGAACGCCATCGAGAACAGCGCGTGCGCCAGCACCGCCGAGTAGAGCCCGAGCGTGAGCTGGATCAGGCCGTAGAAGAGCAGCAGCCCGATCGCGAGCACCAGGTCCGGCAGCACGGCGGGCATCAGCGCCAGCGCGTCCAGCGTCTTGGACCTGGAGTGCCTGGCCAGGCCGACGGCCAGCATCGTGCCGAGCACGGTGGCGATCACGGTCGAGCCGGTGGCCACGATGAGCGTGTTGACCACGCCGCTCATGATCCGCTCGTCGCCGGCCAGCTCGCCGTACCACTCGAGGCTGAACCCCTCGTAGGTGTACGCCGAGTCGCCGGAGTTGAACGACATGACGACCAGGACCACGATCGGCGCGTACAGGAACACGTACGTCGCCCAGAACGGGACGTGCAGCCACCTTGATCTACGCACGGCGCGTCACCCACGCCTGCACGACCAGGAGCACGAGCAGCACCGCGATGAGCGCCAGCGCCAGGGCGGAGCCGAACGGCCAGTCGCGCGCCGACAGGAACTCGGTGCGGATCAGGTTGCCCACCATGGCCGACTTGCCGCCGCCGAGCATCTCGGGGATGACGAAGTTGCCGAAGCTCGGCACGAACACGAACAGGCAGCCGGTGAACACGCCCGGCACCGTCAGCGGCAGCGTGACCTTGCGGAAGGTGGTGAACGCCGAGGCGCCCAGGTTGGCCGACGCCTCCCGCAGCTGCGGGTCGAGCTTCTCGATGGAGGCGTAGAGCGGCAGCACCATCAGCGGCAGGTACGAGTAGAGCAGGCCGAGCACGATCGCGCCCCGGTTGTAGAGCAGCTCGTACGGGCCCAGCCCGAACGCCTGCAGCCAGCCGTTGATCAGCCCTTCCGGGCTCAGCAGGATGATCCAGGCGTAGACCCGGATGATGAAGTTCGTCCAGAACGGCAGCACGATCGCGACCAGCGCGATCGTCTTCCACTTACGCGGCAGGCGCGCGATCAGGTAGGCCGTCGGGTATCCGAGCAGCAGCGCGATCAGCGTCGCCAGCCCGGCCATCTCCAGCGAGTCGACGAGCACCCGCAGATAGAGCGAGTCGAACAGGCGCTCGAAGTTCTCCCAGGTGAACTCGTAGATGACGCCGCCGAACCGGCCACGCTGGAAGACCGTGTAGCTGAGCACCAGCGCCAGCGGCACCAGGAGCAGCACGACCAGGTAGGCCAGCCCCGGCGCCAGGAACACGAACGCGCCCAGCCGGCGCCCTCTGGAGAGGGACACCGGCCGGGCTTCTGGCTTGTCCTTCACACCTACTCGGCCTTGATCTCGGACGCCAGGCGGGTGTACTTGGTGCTGGCCTGGCCGATGTCGATGATCGACTCACCGTTGAGCAGCTCGGCCGGCTTGGTGCCGAGCAGCGAGCCGGGGACGATCTTCACCTTGTCCATGGCGGCCTTGTTCGGCACCATGTAGTTGATGTTCTCGGCCGCCCAGCGGTGCACGTCGGGGCTGAGGATGTAGTTGATGAAGGCGTGCGCGGCCTCCTTGTTCTTGGAGGTCTTCATGATCACCATGGTGTCCACCCAGAGGTCGCTGCCCTCCTTCGGAACCACGAACTTGATGTTCTGCTTCTCGTCCGTGGTCGGGCACCAGCCGTCCCACGCCTCGGCCATGATGGCCTCGCCCTTGATCAGCCGGTCGCCGAAGGTGAGGTCGTCGTAGGCCAGCAGGTGCGGCTTGGCCTCAAGGAGCAGCTCCTTGACCTTGGCGATCTCGTCGTCCTTGTCGGTGTTGACCGAGTAGCCGAGGGCCTTGATCGCGGGCAGGGCCAGCCAGCGCTCGGTGGTCATCATGGTGACCTTCTTCTCGGCCCAGGCCGGGGGCTTGAGGATGTCGTTCCAGCTCGTCGGCTCCTGCTTCACCAGGTCACTGCGGTAGCAGATGCCGGTCGTGCCCCAGGTGTAGGGGACCGAGAACTTGTTGCCCTTGTCGTAGGAGAGCTGGGTGGCCTCGGGGTAGAGGTTGGCCAGGTTGGGGATGAGCTCGGCGTGGATCGGCTCCAGCAGGCCCTGCTCGTTGAGCGCCTGGGCGTACTGTCCCGAGACGAAGGCCACGTCGATGCCGCTGTCGCCCCCGGCGGTCAGCTTCGTCATCGCGACTTCGTTGGTGTCGTGGAGGGTGACGTTGAGCTCGGAGATCTTCAGATTCTCCTTGACCATGTCCTGCAGCTCTTTGGGGGTGTAACCGTCCCACACGGTCACCGCGAGCGACTGCTTGCTCAGGTCCGCGTTGGGGTCCAGGGCGGCTGCCGCCTGCGTCGCCGTCTCTGCGCTGTCAGTCGATCCACCGCCGCACGCCGCGACGGCGAGCGCGAGGCCGGCGGCCACCGCGGCAGCCGGAAGACGACGGGTGAACCGGGTTCGGAACACGGCCGCTACTCCTTATGAGATGTGCATGTACGGGGGGTCGCGCGACCAACCGGGCACGGCAGACCAGACCAGGAGTGTTGCAGCAGAAATCAACATGAGCAAGACTTTGGTAGACATTGCTACCTGGAAGTTTGATCTAAGTGTTGAATTCGGATTCAATTTGGGAACGGCTGCTGTCGCTGGGTGAGAAGCCGCTCACCGACCGAGAGCGCGGTCTCACAGCCGCGGTGCTGCGGCTGTTGGACGGCGAGGTGCCGCCGCCCTTCGAGGTCCGGCGCTTCCCGCCGTTGCCAAGCCTCTCGTACGACACGCCCGGATGTCACATCGGGGTGCCCGCCGAGCGGGACTTCGGCGCCCATGTCGATCAGACGAACTACTCGGTAGTGGTGGGCGAGCGCGTCGTCGTGAAATGGCTCACACCGCCGGTCCCGCTCCCCCATTCGGCGCTCGACGTACTCCCCCATCTGGCCCGCACCGGCTTCCCGCACACCGCGCCGCCGTACGCCGCGCTGCTCGCCGGCTCCCGTCTCCTGGCACTCGTCACCGGCTACCTTCCGGACGCCACGGACGGCTGGACCTGGTGCGTGGACGACGCCGAGGTCGGCGACACCGCCTTCGCCCCGATCTTGGGCGCCCTGGCTGCCGACCTCCACCTCACGCTCGCCACCCTCCCCGGCGACAGCGGGGGCGTGGCCCCGCGCGACCACCGCCCGCGTGCCGAGGACGCCCTCGGCGAGGCCCTGGCGCTGACCGGCGGCCCCGACGGCGCCTGGCTGGAGACCGTCGCCGGCCGCCTGCGCGCGGAGCTGGCGCCGCTGGCCTCCACCGGCCGCACCCCGCTGATCCGCATCCACGGCGACCTGCACGTCGGCCAGATCCTGCGGTGGCGCGACGGCTACGCGGTCATCGACTTCGACGGCAACCCGACCGTCTCCGAGGCCGACCCGTACCAGCCCGCCGCCCGCGACGTCGCCCAGCTGACCACCAGCATCGAGCACGTCGCCCAGGTCGCGGTCAAGCGCCGCGACCTGCCCGCCGAGCGGGCGGCGCGCTGGGCCGCCGAGGCCCGTGCCCTGATGCTCGCCGCCTATGAGGGCCGCCTGGCCGCGGGTGGCCGACCTGACCTGCTGGACGAATCCCTGATCCGGCCCTTCGAGGTGGAGCAGGAGTGCCGCGAGCTCATCTACGCGGCACGCCACCTGCCCCGCTGGAGGTACGCCCCCATGGGCGTGCTGCGCAACTGGATGGAGAACCCGTGAACCCCGACCTCTTCCTGGCCGACCTGGAGGCCAAGCCCGCCGCTCTCACCGAACTGGCCGGGGCGCTGGACGCCGCGGACCCGTTCGCGGGGCTGCCCGAGGGCATCGGGAGGGTGCTGTTCCTGGGCATGGGCAGCTCGCGGTACGCCGCCGGGGTCGCCGCGCTGCGCCTGCGCGCCGCCGGGGTGGACGCCTGGGCCGAGTACGCCTCGGCCGCCGCGACCTTCCCGCCCGGCCCCCGTACGCTGGTCGTCCCGATCTCGGCGACCGGCGGGAGCCGGGAGACGCTGGACGCGGTCGAACGGTACGCGGGCGGCGCGTCGTTCCTGATGGCGCTCACCAACGCGCCCGGCTCCGCGCTGGCGCAGGCCGCCGGCCTGGTGGTGCCCATGCACGCGGGCGAGGAGCGCGGCGGGGTGGCGTGCCGGACGTTCCAGCACACGCTCGCCCTGCTGCTCGCCCTGGAGTCCCGCCTCACCGGCGCGGGCCGCGACGTGGCCGGGCTGGTGCGGCGGGCCGCCGAGGCCACGGCCGACCTGCTGGAGCGGCGCGACGCCTGGCTGCCGATGGTGCTGGAGCTGCTGAACGGGCCGAACGGCGTCTACGCGATCGCCCCCGCCGAGCGGCTCTCGTCCGCGGAGCAGTCGGCGCTCATGGTGCGCGAGGGGCCCCGCAGGCCGGCCGACGCCTGCGAGACGGGCGACTGGGCGCACGTGGACGTCTACCTGACGAAGACGCTGTCCTACCGGGCGCTGCTGTTCCCCGGCTCCCGCTACGACGAGCAGGCCATGGACTGGGTACGCGAGCGCGGCTCCACGGTCGTCGCGGTCGGCGGCGAGGTGAAGGACGCGGCGGCCGTCGTGCGGTACGCGCACGACGACGACCCGGACGTCCGCCTGCTGACGGAGACCCTGGTGGCGGAGCTCGTGGCGGCGTACTGGTGGTCGGGCCGGCCTCAGTAGGAGCGGACGGTCAGCGCGTGCTCGACCAGGGTGATGAGGGTCGACTTGACCGCCTCGCGGCTGCGGGCGTCCGTGCGGACGATCGGGATGTGCGCGGCGAGGGTGAGCGCGTCCCTGACCTCGTTCTCCACGTGCGGGAACTGCCCGTCCCAGCCGTTGAGCGCGATCACGAACGGCAGCTTGGCCTCTTCGAAGTAGTCGATGGCCGGGAAGCTGTCGGCCAGCCGGCGCGTGTCGACCAGCACGACCGCGCCGATCGCCCCCTTCACCAGGTCGTCCCACATGAACCAGAACCGGTGCTGCCCGGGCGTGCCGAACAGGTAGAGGATCAGGTCGCGGTCCAGGGACACCCGCCCGAAGTCCATCGCCACCGTGGTGGTCGTCTTGGTCGGGGTGAGCGAGAGGTCGTCCACCGCGGCCGAGGCGTCCGTCATCACCGCCTCCGTGGTGAGCGGCATGATCTCGGACACCGCCCCCACGAACGTCGTCTTGCCCACCCCGAACCCGCCGGCCACCACGATCTTCGTCGAGGTGAGCCCGGCGTTAGAGCCTGCGAAGTCCACTGAGCACCCTTTCGAGCAGGCCCCTGTCCGGCTTGCCTGCGTCCAACTGCGGCTGGTACACCCTGACCAGCCCTTCCGCCTCCATGTCGGCGATCAGCACCCGTGCCACGCCGAGCGGCATGGCCAGCAGCGCGGAGATCTCCGCGACCGACCTCACCTGCCGGCACAGCTCGCTGATCTGCCGGTACTCACGCGTGTAGGTATGGCCGAGCTGGATGGACGTCGCCGACGAGACGAGCGCCTCCATCGCGAGCGTGCTGCGTGTACGGCCGCCTGTGACGGCGTACATCCTGACCAGTGAGCTGCGCTCTGGCTCCGGCTCCCCGCCATGCCACGATGCCAACGTCCTACTCCCATCACCACGGTCGCACGGCCGACAGTTCCGCGCGCACGTCAGGCGTCAGCACCTGCCCCGCACGCTCCACCAGGACCGTCATCTGGTAGGCCACCAGGCCCATGTCGCAATCGGGTGCGGCCAGCACCGCCAGGCAGGATCCGTCGCTGATCGACATCACCAGGAGCAGGCCGCGTTCCATCTCCACCAGGGTCTGCACGACGTTGCCGCCCTCGAAGACCCTGGCCGAGCCCTGGGTCAGGCTGACCAGGCCGGCCGCGATGGCCGACAGCTGGTCTGCCCGGTCCTTCGGGAAGCCGCGGGAGAAGGCCATCGGCAGCCCGTCGGCCGAGACCACCACGGCGTGCGCGGCGCCGGGCACCTCTTCCACGAAGTTGGACACCAGCCAGTTGACGTCTCTTGCCGCCTGGCTCAAATCCTTCATCAGTCCTCCTCTAGCTCGGCGCGTCCCTTGCGGACGCCCTGCTGGTAGCTGGAGAGCCTGCTGCGGAGTCGGTCGGGGGACACCGGGGGCGCGGGCGCCGGCGGCGGGGCCGGCGCCGCGGTACCCGGCACCAGGTTCGCCCTGGGCGTCCGTTTGGGCAGCCCGGAGCTGGTCGTGCCGCCGAGCGCCGGTTCGCGGGCCGCGCCGGCGGCCTGCCAGCCGTTGTCGGCGGGCGAGGACCAGCTGCCGCTGTGGGACGGCTCGGGCGGCGGCGCGGAGATGTCGATCTTGGGGATGGCGGCGGTGTCGCCCTGCGCGGACCACGAGTCGCCCGACGACCAGGCCGGATCGGGGCCGGGGCCTGGCTGGTCCCGCTCGTCGGTGAAGGCGGGCTTGGTGAACCAGCTCGACACCTCGGGGCTCGGCTCCATCGAGGCGTGGACGGGCAGGTAGTCGCCCTGCTGCGGGAAGGCCGGCTGCTCCGGCGGCAGGCGGCGCGGCAGGCCCCCGGAGGCCCCGTTGTCGGCGGCGAGGCGGCGCGGCAGCTCTCCGCCCGTGCCGTTGTCCGGCGGCAGGCGACGCGGCAGTTCCCCGCCGAACGCGCCGTCCTGCTGGAAGTCACGCGGGCCGTCGCCGGAGGCGCCGTCCCCGGCGAAGCCGCGCGGCGGGTCGGCGAACGCGCCGTCCGAGGGAAAACCCCGCGGCGCGTCGGCGCCGAAGACGCTGTCGCGTGAGACGTCACCGGACTGCGTGTGCGTCGAGTTGAACCACGACGACGGCTCGGGGAGCGAGTCCATCGACGGATGCGCCGTACCCGGCATGGACGGGTGGCCGATGCCCGGGTGCGCGGTGCTGGCCTGCATCGGCACGTGCGCGAACGACGGCGGGTCCTGGGAAGCAGCGGCCTGCGGGAACGGCGGCGCGGTGGCCGAGGCGCCGGGGACGGGGGTGAGCAGCGCCTCCGGGAGCAGGACCATGGCGGTGAGCCCGCCCACGTCCTGGCGGCGCAACTGGACCTTGATGTTGTGCCGCAGCGCCAGCCGGCCGACCACGAACAGGCCCATCCGGCGCGACACCGACACGTCCACGACCGGCGGGTGGGCCAGCCGCCAGTTGGACTCGGAGAGCTCCTCCGGGCTCATGCCGATGCCCTGGTCGGTGACGGCGACCATGAGCCCGCCGCCGTCGATGCGGCTGCTGGAGATGATGACCTTGGTGTCGCGCGAGGAGAACGACACGGCGTTCTCGATCAGCTCGGCCAGCAGGTGCACGACGTCGTTGACGGCCTGGCCCGCGATGGCCGCGTCCGACTGGACCTGGATGCTGACGCGGTCGTAGCTCTCGACCTCGCCCAGCGCGGCGCGGACCACGTCCATGAGCTCGACCGGCTGGCTCCACTTGCGCGCGGCCTCCTGGCCGGCGAGGACCAGCAGGTTCTCGGAGTTGCGGCGCATGCGGGTGGCCAGGTGGTCGAGCTTGAACAGGTCGGCCAGCCGGTCGTCGTCGCGCTCGCCGCGCTCCAGGCGCTCGATGAGGGTGAGCTGCCGCTCGACCAGCGTCTGGCTGCGCCGCGACAGGTTCACGAACATCGCGTTGACGTTGGCGCGCAGCCGGGCCTCGTCGCCGGCCAGCCGCACGGCCTCCCGGTGGACCTCGTCGAAGGCCCTGGCCACCTCGCCGACCTCGTCGCGGGAGAAGACGCCGATGGGCGGCACCTCCGCGTCGACCGCGCCGTCACGGGACTCCCGCAGGTGCTGGACGAAGTCGGGCAGCCGCCTTCCGGCGATCTCCAGGGCCTCGGCGCGCAGCCGGCGCAGCGGGCGGACAAGGGAGCGCGCCACCCCGGTGGTGATCGCCAGGACGGCGATGAGCAGGGCGATGACCGCGCCCGCGATCAGGTACGCGCTCTGCTGCTCGCCGGAGCTGAGCGACTCGCTGCGGCTGAGGATGCCGGCGGCCTGGCGCTGCTCGACCGTGCGCAGGGAGTCGATGACGACGGTGGACGCCTCGAACCACTGCCCGGCGTCGTCGCGCTTGGCCAGGTCGAGGCCGCGCAGCGTCTGCCCCGCGGTGGCCCGGATGAGCACCAGCTCGCGCAGGAACAGCATGTCGTCGGCGGAGCGGCCGTTGACGGTCTCGTCGAAGAAGCGCCGTTCCCCGGCCGTGGCCTCCTCGGAGAAGGCCTCGCGCTGGTTCTCCTCGCGGGACAGCTCGCCGAGGAAGGTCTTGAGCTGCTCCTGGCCGAAGGAACCTTCCACCAGCGCGGTGGTGAGCAGGGCCTGCTGGAGGGAGACGCTCTCCTTGACGCGGGCCAGCGCGTCGAGCATGCGGGTCTGCCGGAACAGCTCGTCGTCCTGGCTGCCGCTGACCAGCTCGTCGTGGATGGAGAGCAGGTCGTTGATCACGGTGGTGTAGAGCTCGACGGCCGGGGCGGGGAGCAGGTCGGCCTCGATGGCCTGGTCGCGCAGCCCGTCCAGGTCGTCGAACCGGTTGAGCATGTTCTCGATCTGGTCGGCGGTACGGCCGCTGACCCCGCCGAGCAGCTGGCCGGCGGTGTCTCTCACCTCGCGGATGGCGGCGTCGGTCCTGCCGATCTGGGCGCGTACGTCGGGAAGCTGAGCCTGGGGGCGGTTCCGGGCGATGTGCCAGGAGACTCTGGCGCGTTCCCCGGACATCTCGTGGATGAGACCGCCGACCTGCTCGCTCAGCCGGGCGAGCTGGTTGATGCGGGCGTAGTCGGCGGCCGCTCCCGTCGATGCGAAGACCTGGATCCCGCCCAGGAGCACGGCGGCAGCCGTCGGCACCAGGATCAGGGCGACCAGCCTGGCGCGGACCCGCCAATTACGCAGCCGCCACCTGCCTTCCTCCGGCGGCCGCTCTGCTAACTCTGTACTCACCGAACGCAACCTCTCGCCCAGTATCGGCGTATATGCAAGGCCTCGTGACCTGTGGGGAAATCCATGCAAGCTCGGGTAATTGGAACACACCCGCGCCAGGCCAGCCAAGCGACCATAACGCGACATAAGTCAAGCAGTGTGACGCATGAGCATAGAACCTGGAGCTCCACTTATGAAGACCATATGGCGAGAAATATTGCATTACGCCCGCCTATGTCCAGAAATGGGTGTTTGGAACGATCCAACGACGTAACACCGCAGATGCACAGAGGTCTCCTAACGGTCACAACGTTGAGATTTGCTTTCTTAACCCCATATGTTGAGCCCCCTGGGCGAGAAGGCGAGGAGTACGGGGTGTCCCCTGACAACGCGGCCATCGCGGTCGAAGGGCTCTGGAAGATTTTCGGGCCCAAGTCCGAGAGAGTGCTGGCGAGCGAGGACAAACACCTGGATCCCGCAGCGCTCCGAGAGAAGACCGGCTGCACCGCCGCCGTCAGGGACGTCGGATTCGAGGTCCGCCCCGGCGAGGTCTTCGTCGTCATGGGCCTGTCCGGCAGCGGCAAGTCCACCCTCGTACGGTGCCTCACCCGCCTCATCGAGCCCACGGCCGGCCGCGTGACGATCGGCGGCGAGGACGTGATCGGCGCCTCCCCCGCCAAGCTCCGCGACCTGCGCCGGCACCACGTCAGCATGGTCTTCCAGCACTTCGGCCTGCTGCCGCACCGCAGGGTGATCGACAACGTGGCGTACGGGCTGGAGGTCCAGGGCGCCGCCAAGGCCGCCAGGCACGAGCGGGCCAGGGAGATCCTGTCGCTGGTGGGCCTGGACGGCCACGCCGACTCCTACCCCGACCAGCTCTCCGGCGGCATGCAGCAGCGCGTCGGCCTGGCCCGCGCGCTCGCCGTGGACCCGCGGGTGATGCTGTTCGACGAGCCGTTCAGCGCACTGGACCCGCTGATCCGCCGTGACATGCAGGCCGAGGTCGTCCGCCTGCACCGCGAGGTCGGCAAGACGATGGTGTTCATCACCCACGACCTGTCCGAGGCGCTCAAGCTCGGCGAGCGCATCGCGATCATGCGAGACGGCAGGATCGTCCAGCTCGGCACCCCCGAGGAGCTGGTGGGCGCGCCGGCCGACGACTACGTGGCGGACTTCGTACGGGACGTGCCCAGAAGCCACGTGCTGACGCTGCGCTGGATCGCCCGGCCGCCGGAGGAGCGCGAGAACCTGGACGGGCCGGAGCTCCCCGCCAACACCTTGATCAAGGACGCCATCGGCGCCGTCTCCACCTCCTCCAGGCCGATCCGGGTGATGGACGGCGAGGAGCTGGCCGGGGTGGTCGACCGGGTGGACATGCTCGCCTTCCTCTCCGGTCAGGAGACGCCCGCGGCCGCACAGGTCGGCGCATGAGCAGCACCGTGGTCACGCCTGCCTCCAGGCTGCGCGTGCCGAGGTGGGTGGTCCCGGCGGGGATCGCGGCCCTGTTCGCGCTCGCGTACCTGGCCTTCCGCGGCACCGGCACGCTGCCGCACAACAGCGAGGCGGCGCCGTTCACCGCGGTCACCGAGCTGCGCGAGTGGATCGACGACCACCGCAACGACAATCCGCTCTTCCTGTACTTCCTCAACTACATCCGCCTGTTCGTGGACGCCCTCTACACCTCCTTCCACTCGGTGCTGGTGGCGATGGGCTGGCCCGGGCTGATCGGGGTCATGGGCGGGCTCGCCTGGCTGGCGGGCGGCTGGCGCGTCGCGCTGATGGCGGTGGCCGGGTTCTGCTCGTTCGGGGTGTTCGGGCTGTGGGAGTCGAGCGTCGAGACGCTCGCGCTGGTCACCGCGGCGGTGCTGCTGTCGCTGGCGATCGGCGTGCCGCTGGGCATCTGGGCGGGCATGTCGGCGCGGGTGCGCAAGGCCGTCACGCCGGTGCTGGACGTCATGCAGATCATGCCGACGTTCGCCTACCTGGCGCCGCTCGCGCTGTTCTTCCACATCGGCGCGCCGGCCGGCGTGATCGCGACGATGATCTACTCGATCCCGCCCGCGATCCGCATCACGGCGCTGGCCATCGAGCAGGTCTCCCCCACCGCGGTCGAGGCGTCCGCCTCGCTGGGCGCCACCCGGGCGCAGACGCTGTTCAAGGTGTATCTGCCGTTGGCGCGCTCCACCATGGCGCTGGCGGTGAACCAGACCATCATGATGGCGCTGTCCATGGTGGTCATCGCGAACCTGATCTCCGCGCCCGGCCTCGGTTCCGACATCATCCGCGGCCTGTCCAGGGCCCAGGTCGGCATCATGCTGCCGGCGGGCATCGCGATCGTGATCATGGCCGTGATCCTGGACCGGATGATGGTCTCGGTGGCCAGGCGCGACCCGCACAGCCGGATCGGCCGCGGCAACGTGGCCGCCGCCGGGGTGCTGGCGGTCGCCGGGCTGGTGGCCGCGGCGTTCGTGCCCCGGCAGTGGCCGGAGGACCTGACGGTCAGCGTCACCCGCCCGATCAACGAGGCCGTGCTCTGGGCCGAGACGAGCTGGTACGGCGTCACCACGTTCGTCAAGGACACCGTCACGATCTACCTGCTCAACCCGCTGGAGACGGTGTTCACCACCGCGCCGTGGTGGCTGGTCGCCGCCGCGGTGCTGCTGGTCGCCTGGCGGGTCAGCGGGGTACGGCCCGCGCTGACGGCGCTGGTCTGCCTGCTCGGGATCGCGCTGCTCGGCACGTGGGAGCACTCGATGCGGACGCTGACCACGGTCGCCGTCGCGGTCGTCGCGACCCTGGCGATCGGCGTGCTGCTGGGCGTCGCCGCCGCGCGCTCGGACCGGTTCTCCGCCGTGCAGCGCCCGCTGCTGGACGCCGCGCAGACCATGCCCGCGTTCGTCTACCTGCTTCCGGCGCTGGCCCTGTTCGGGACCACCCGGTTCACCGCGATCTTCGCCTCGATCATCTACGCCGTGCCGCCCGTGGTGCGCCTGGTCGAGGACGGCATCAGGCACGTGCCCACCTCCGTGATCGAGGCCGCCGCCTCCACCGGCTCCACCTCCGCCCAGATCCTGTGGAAGGTGCAGCTGCCGATGGCCCGCCGGGCCATCCTGCTCGCCGCCAACCAGGGGATCGTGCTGACGCTCGCCATGGTGGTCGTCGGCGGGCTGGTCGGCGCCGGCGCCCTCGGTTACGACGTCGTGCTCGGGTTCTCCCAGCGCCCCGACTTCGGCATGGGCTTCGTCGCAGGTGTCGCGACCGTCCTGCTCGGAGTCATGCTGGACCGCATCACGCAGGGCGCCGACAGGCGTTCTCTGCCCCACAAAAGGAAATTCACATGAAAATTCGCCTGTTCGCAGGCCTCTTAGCGCTGGGCCTGGCCGCCGGTTGCGGCGGGGCCACCGTCGACGGCGGGGCGACCACCGCCGCCTCCCCCGAGGGCTCGGCCGACGCCGCCACCCCGGCCGGCACGGTGAAGATCGCGATCAACCCGTGGGTCGGCTACGAGGCGAGCGCCAACGTGGTGGCGTACCTGCTGAAGAACGAGCTCGGCTACACCGTGGAGCTGCCGGAGATCAAGGAGCAGCTCGCCTGGGAGGGCTTCGAGACCGGCGACGTCGACGTCATCATCGAGAACTGGGGCCACCCGGACCTCAAGAAGCAGTACATCGAGGAGAAGAAGGTCGCCGTCGAGGCGGGCTCGACCGGCAACAAGGGCGTCATCGGCTGGTACATCCCCAAGTGGATGGCCGACGAGAACCCCGACATCACCGACTGGAAGAACCTCAACAAGTACGCCGACCTGTTCAAGACGTCCGAGTCGGGCGGCAAGGGCCAGCTGCTGTTCGGCGACCCGTCGTACGTCAGCAACGAGGCCGCGCTCATCAAGAACCTCAAGCTGGACTTCAAGATCGTCACCGGTGGCAGCGAGGCCGCGCTGATCAAGAGCGCCCAGCAGGCGCAGGCGCAGAAGAAGCCGCTGCTGTTCTACTTCTGGGACCCGCACTGGCTGTTCAGCCAGACCGAGCTGGTCCGCGTGAACCTGCCGGAGTACACCGAGGGCTGCGACGCCGACCCGAAGAAGGTCGCCTGCGACTACCCGGAGATGGACCTCGACAAGATCGTCAGCAAGAAGTTCGCCGACACCGGCGGCAAGGCGTACGAGCTGGTCAAGAACTTCCAGTGGACCAACGAGGACCAGAACAAGGTGTCCGACGACATGACCAACGGCGGCATGTCCGGTGAGGAGGCCGCCAAGGCGTGGATCGAGGCCAACCCGGACAAGTGGCAGGCCTGGATCCCCAAGTAACCCCCTCCGATCCCTCAAGACCCGTGACCCCGCCCCGGCGGGGTCACGGTCGCCGGAGACTCTCATGCGAACCAAGATTCTCGCCGGCCCGCTCGCGCTGGCCCTGCTCCTGACCGCCTGTACGGGCGAGGAGCCCAGCACGCAGGCCGACGCCAACCAGACGGTCAAGATCGACATCCACGGCTGGGTCGGGTACGAGGCCCAGGCCGCCGTGCTGTCCCACCTGCTCAAAACTCAGCTCGGCTACAAGGTGGAAACGCGCGAAATGGCCGAAGCCGACTCCTGGAAGGGCTTCGAGACCGGCGAGGTCGACGTCATCGTCGAGAACTGGGGTCACAACGACCTCAAAGAGGAGTACATCGAGAAGAAGAAGGTCGCCCTTTCCGCAGGTCTCACCGGCAACAAGGGGGTGATCGGGTGGTACGTCCCCGAGTGGATGGCCAAGGAACACCCGAACATCACCGACTGGAGAAACCTCAACGACTACGCGCACCTCTTCAAGACCCCGAAATCCGGCGAACTCGGCCAGGTGCTCGACGGTGACCCGTCGTTCGTCACCAATGACGAGGCACTGGTCAAGAATCTCCGGCTGAATTACAAGGTCGTCTACTCGGGCAGCGAGGACGCATTGATCAAGGCCGCCCAGTCGGCGACCAAGAACAAGACGCCGCTGCTGCTCTACTTCTATGAGCCGCAATGGCTTTTCACCAAGGTCAAGCTGGTGAAGATCAATCTTCCCGCGCACGCCATCGGCTGTGACGCCCGCCCGGCCAGGGTCGCGTGCGACTATCCGCCGTACCTGCTCGACAAGATCGTCAGCAAGCGGTTCGCCGAGAACGGCGGCAGGGCGTACGAGCTGGTCCGCAATTTCCAGTGGACCAACGACGACCAGAACAAGGTCGCCAGCGACATGATCAACGAGGACCTGTCGGCCGCCGAGGCCGCGAAGCGCTGGGTCGAGGAGAACGAGATCGTGTGGAAGGACTGGATCCCCCGGTGAGCTACGACTATGTCATCGTGGGCGGCGGCTCGGCCGGCTGCGCCCTGGCCAACCGGCTGAGCGCCGATCCGTCCGTGTCGGTGCTGGTGCTGGAGGCGGGCCGCGCCGACTGGCGGTGGGACGTGTTCATCCACATGCCCGCCGCGCTGATGTTCCCCATCGGCAGCCGGTTCTACGACTGGAAGTACGAGTCGGAGCCCGAGCCGCACATGAACGGCCGGCGCGTCTACCACGCGCGCGGCAAGGTCCTCGGCGGCTCCAGCAGCATCAACGGCATGATCTTCCAGCGCGGCAACCCGCTCGACTACGAGCGCTGGGCGTCCGACCCCGGCATGGAGAGCTGGGACTACGCGCACTGCCTGCCGTACTTCAAGAAGATGGAGAGCTGCCTGGCCGACCCGGGCACCGACTTCCGCGGCGGCGAGGGCCCGCTCAAGCTGGAGCGCGGCCCCGCCGACGGGCCCCTGTTCCGGGCCTTCTTCGAGGCCGTCCAGCAGGCCGGGCACCCGCTCACCGACGACGTGAACGGCTACCGGCAGGAGGGCTTCGCCGCCTTCGACCGCAACCTGCACCGGGGCCGCCGGCTCAGCGCGGCCCGCGCCTACCTGCACCCGGTGCGCGGCCGCCGCAACCTGACCGTCAGGACCAGGGCCTTCGTGGAGCGGATCGTCTTCGAGGGCGACCGCGCGGTGGGGGTCATCTGCGACGGCGAGCGCATCACCGCGGGCGAGGTCATCGTCTGCGGCGGCGCCGTCAACTCGCCGCAGCTGCTGCAGCTGTCCGGCGTCGGCCCCGCCCCGCTGCTGGAGCCGCTGGGCGTCGAGATGGTGCACGATCTGCCGGGCGTGGGCGAGAACCTGCAGGACCACCTGGAGGTGTACGTCCAGCACGCGTGCAGGCAGCCGGTGTCGCAGCAGCCGTCGCTGGCCAAGTGGCGCAGGCCGGTCATCGGCGCCCAGTGGCTGTTCCTGCGCGGCGGGCCGGGGGCCACCAACCACTTCGAGGCGGGCGGCTTCATCCGCTCCAACGACGAGGTCGCGTACCCGAACCTGATGTTCCACTTCCTGCCGATCGCGGTGCGCTACGACGGCTCCGCGCCGGCCGGCGGCCACGGCTACCAGGTGCACATCGGCCCGATGTACTCCGACGCCCGCGGCTCGGTCCGCATCACCTCCGCCGACCCGCGCGTCAAGCCGGCCCTGCGCTTCAACTACCTGTCGACGGAGCAGGACCGCCGCGAGTGGGTGGAGGCGATCAGGCACGCCAGGGACATCCTGTCCCAGCCGGCCTGGGCGGACCTGGACGGCGGCGAGCTCTCCCCCGGCCCGTCCGTGGAGACCGACGAGCAGATCCTGGAGTGGGTGGCCCGCGACGCCGAGACGGCGCTGCACCCGTCGTGCACCTGCAAGATGGGCGTGGACGAGATGGCGGTCGTGGACCCCGCGACGCTGCGCGTGCACGGCCTGCGAGGGCTGCGCGTGGTCGACGCCTCGGTCATGCCGTACGTGACGAACGGCAACATCTACGCCCCGGTGATGATGCTCGCGGAGAAGGCCGCCGACCTCATCCTGGGCAACACCCCGCTGCCGCCGGAACCGGTCGAGTTCTACCGCCACCAGGTCAGCGGCCCAGCCGCTGGCACGTCCTGAGGACGGCCGTCAGCTCCCGGTCCAGGAGTGCAACCGTACGGTGTACCGTACGTAGGGTGACAGTGGAGTACAGCGGCAAGGGAGACCCGGCGCGCAGCCTCGCGCTGCTCTGGCGCACCAGCGAGCGCGTCAGCCGGAAGGGCAAGCCCGACCTGAGCGTCGACCGGATCGTGCGCGCCGCCATCGAGGTGGCCGACGCCGACGGGCTCCAGGGCTTGTCCATGCGCCGGGTCGCGGAGAAGCTGGGCGTGGGCACGATGTCGCTCTACACGTACGTGCCGGGCAAGCCGGAGCTGCTCGACGTCATGCTCGACACCGTCTACGGCGAGACGGCCAGGCCGCAGGAGGCGCCCGGCGGCTGGCGGGCCCGGCTGGAGCTGATCGCCCGCGAGAACTGGGCGCTCTACCTGCGCCATCCCTGGCTGCTGCAGGTGGCCGCGAGCCGCCCGGTGCTCGGCCCCAACGTGACCGCCAAGTACGACTACGAGCTGCGCGCGGTCGACGGCATCGGGCTGACCGACGTGGAGATGGACTCGGTGATCACGCTGATCACCGGCTTCGTGCACGGCACGGCCCGGGGCGCGGTGGAGGCCGCCCAGGCGGAGAGCCAGACCGGCATGTCCGACGAGCAGTGGTGGGCCGCGCACGCGCCGTTCTTCAGCCGCATCGCCGACCCGTCACGCTTCCCCACCGCCGCACGGGTCGGCCAGGCCGCCGGCGAGACCCTCGGCGCCGCCTACAGCGCCGACCACGCCTTCGAGTTCGGCCTCCAGCGCGTCCTCGACGGCATCCAAGCCCTCATCGACAACCGCACCCCTCAACCACCCGAAACCCACTCCTGACCTGCAGACCCACCCACGTCCGCCAAGCCCGCGACGCGCCCGGCTCACTGGCAGCACCCCCGAGACCGGCAGCTCCACCGAAGTCGGGGCGCTCAGCGTCCGCCTTGCCTGCGACATCCGCCACGGTGGTGGCGTGCGTCCGTGACTCAGCTTGCCGGGCGTCGTTCCGTGGGTGGTTGCCCGGCGGCGAGCAGGGCTGCGCGGTGACGCTCGGCCGGTGGTTCGGTCCAGGTCAGGCCTGGGCCGTCCTCGGCCAGCAGGCGGAACAGCACGTCACGCAGCAGCGCGCGGGCGGGCATGCCGGGACGCTCGGCACGGAGCTTCTCGTAGCGGTCGAGGACACGGGCCAGGTCGAGCAGCAGCGTGTTGCCCGCGTCGCCGCCCTCGGCCGCGAGGGTGACCGCCAGGCTGCCGGCGCTCTCGTCCGCGAACCGACCGGCGACGCCCTCGGCGCCGTCCGGACAGACGATCTCCCGTACGGCCTCGACGAAGGCGCGCCGGTCCATGCCGTCGACCTCGCCGCTGCCCAGCCAGCCGGGGCGCAGGTGCAGGACGCCCGGCTGCTCGGTGGTCACGCACGCGGTCACCAGCGCGCGCACCGTCTCCTCCGGGTCGTGCAACCCCTCCGGGCCGCGCGCGGCGAACCGGTCCGCGAGCAGGTGCAGGGAGACGAGCCTCGGCGGGTCATGGACGGCCAGCAGGCCGTGGTCCTCGCGGAGGTGATGCGGGCCCCCCTTGTCCTGGTACGCCCGGAGCCCTTCCAAGAAGGCCACGCGGGCGTCCTCACCCAGCCCGGCCGCCCAGCCCCGCGGGGGCCGCTCGGGAGGCGCCTCCTCAGCGCGGGAGGCGTCGCGTCCGAAGGACCAGACGATCACACCGATGACGGCCAGGCCGCCCGCCAAGGCGATCCACACCATGCACGCCCTCACCATCAATTCCGGAGATATGCAGCGTAGTGTGGACAAGCCTCATATTTCCGGTAATTCGCGTGACCTAAACCGGCGCCGCTCGGAGCCTGACCACGTGCTCCACCAGCGAGATCAGCGTCGACTTGACCGACTCGCGGTTGCGCGCGTCCGTACGGACGATGGGCACGTGCGGGGAGAGGGCCAGCGCCTCGCGCACCTCGGTGTCGGTGTGCGGGAACTGCCCGTCCCAGCCGTTGATGCCCACGATGAAGGGCAGCTGGGCCTCTTCGAAGTAGTCGATGGCCGGGAAGCTGTCGGCGAGCCGCCGCGTGTCGAGCAGCACCACGGCCCCGATCGCACCGCGCACCAGGTCGTCCCACATGAACCAGAACCGGTGCTGTCCGGGCGTGCCGAACAGGTAGAGGATGAGGTCCCGGTCCAGGGACACACGGCCGAAGTCCATGGCCACGGTCGTGGTCTGCTTGTTCGGCGTCATGGCGAGGTCGTCGATCCCGGCGGAGGCGTCGGTCATCACCGCCTCGGTGGTCAGCGGGAGGATCTCGGACACCGCCCCCACGAACGTCGTCTTGCCGACGCCGAACCCGCCCGCGACCACGATCTTCGTCGAGGTGAGGCCGGGGCTAGAGCCTGCGAAGTCCACTGAGCACCCTTTCGAGCATGTTGAGGTCTGGCTGTCCCTGTTCGAGGCGTGGCGCGTGGAGGCGGACGAGCCCTTCATCGGACATGTCCGCCACCAGCACGCGGGCCACGCCCAGCGGGACCCGGAGCAGGGCCGAGATCTCGGCGACCGACCGGAACGAGCGACAGAGTTGCATGATCGCATCCTGCTCAGGAGTGAGCATGGCCATCTCGTCGTCCGGTATGGACATCGACGAGATCAACGTCTCCATCGCCAGGTGGTAGCGCGGCTCTGAACGGCCACCGGTCACCGCGTAAGGACGGAACAGGGGCTCTTCGTCCCCGTGCCCGTCACTCCCGTACACGGCCCTGTCCCTCCATGTCCATTCACATCACCGCGTCCTAGCCGCTTGCAGCTCGGCGCGGAGCGCCGGCGTGAGCGCCTGGCCCGCGCGGTCGACGAGCAGCGTCATCTGGTACGCCACCAGCCCCATGTCGCAGTCCGGTCCGGCCAGCACGGTCAGGACCGAGCCGTCGCTGATGGCCATGACGATGAGCAGCCCGCGCTGCATCTCCACCACGGTCTGCGTGACGGCCCCGCCTTCGAACACCCGCGAGGCTCCCACGGTGAGGCTCAGCAGTCCGGCCGACACCGCGGCGAGCTGGTCGGCCCGGTCCGGCGGGAAGCCTTCGGAGGCGGCCAGGCACAGCCCGTCAGCGGATACGACGACCGCGTGCGCGACCCCTGGCGTGTTCCGCACGAAGTCGGTGATCAGCCAGTCGAACCGGTGCGCCTCGTGACTGAGGGTCGTCACTCGCCCTCCTCAGGACGCTCGCTCACTCTTGCTCCTCCTGTTCGCGTACTTCCGCACGACCCCGCCGCACTCCCTGCTGGAAGCTGGCCATCCTGTTGCGCATCCGCTCGGCCGACAGGGGCGGCCTGGGCGGCTGAGCCTCCTGCTGAGGCGCCGGGCGACCGGCCGATCCCGGCACGAGGTTCGCCTTCGGCTTGCGCTTGGGGAGCCCCGCGGAGGTGACGCCGCCCAGGCTCGGGTCGCTCGCGGCGGCCGCCGCCTGCCAACCGGCGTCGGCGGCGTTCCGCCACGCTTCCTCCCCAGAGGGTACGGGCTGTGCGGAACTGTCCTCACTCCCGCCTGCCTCCTGCGCCTGCTCCTCCGGCGGCCGGCGGAACCAGGCCGACTCCACCGCGGCGAAGATCGGCAGGTACTCCTCCCGCTCGGCCTCGATCGGCGAGACGTCCGTCGAGGGCGGCGGCTCGGGCCTGCGCACGTCGTTCGCGGCGTGGCGGGCCGTCGGCGGACCCTCCGGACTCGGGACGTCCGGGTTCGGGAAGTCGGAGCGTCCGGGCTGCCTGCGCGGCAGCTCCTGGCTCGGGAACGAGGGGAAGGATCCGGGCCGCTCCTGGGCGGGCGGCTGGACGGGCGGGTACGAGCCGGGCGCGAACCCCTGCTGGCCGGGGGGCGCGCTCGGGTACGACGGGAACGTCCCCGAGTCGTAGGAGTGACGCGGCGCGTCGGTGTCGGCGCCGAACGGCCCCAGCGCGGGCCGGCCCGCTCCGGAGTCGTAGGAGTCGAGGCTCCCGTGCGAGCGGTAGCCGTTCTGCGCGGGCACCTGCGGCCGGTGCGGCACGGACGTGCTGCCCCCGCCGAACGCGGGCCGCTGCGGCAGCGGCTGCCTGGTGGCGTCCTGGATGAGCGCCGGCGGGATGAGCACCATGGCGATCAGCCCGATGCCCTCGCCCCTGCGCAGCTGCACCCGGATGCCGTGGCGCAGCGCCAGGCGGCCGACCACGAACAGGCCCATGCGCCGGGACACCGACACGTCCACGACCGGGGGCTCGGCCAGGCGGCGGTTGGCCTCGGCCAGCTCCTCCTCGGTCATGCTGATGCCGCTGTCGGTGACCGACAGCAGGGCCCCGCCGCCCTCGATGAGGCTGCTGGAGACGGTGACCTGCGAGTTGCTGGGCGAGAACTGCAGCGCGTTCTCCACCAGCTCGGCCACCAGGTGGACCAGGTCGTTGGCGACGCTGCCGAGCACCGAGGTGGCGCGGTGCACCTTGACCTGCACGCGCTCGTACCCCTCGACCTCCGACAGCGCGGCGCGCACCACGTCGACCAGCTTGGCCGGCTGGCTCCGCCGGCGGGTGGGCTCGTGGCCGGCGAGGACCAGCAGGTTCTCGGAGTTGCGGCGCATGCGGGTGGCCAGGTGGTCGAGCTTGAACAGGTCGGCCAGCCGGCCGCCGTCCTGCTCGCCCTTCTCCAGGCCGTCGATCAGCGAGATCTGCCGTTCGACCAGCGTCTGGGTGCGGCGCGAGAGGTTGACGAACATCGCGCTGATGTTGCCGCGCAGCTCGGCCTCCTCGCCCGCCAGCCGCACCGCCTGGCGGTGCACCTGGTCGAAGGCGCGGGCCACCTCGCCGATCTCGTCGTTGCCCGCGACGTCGATCGGGCGTACATCGGGGGCGGTGGTCTCGCCGGAGACCCGCAGCTGGCGGACCACGTCCGGCAAGCGGAACCCGGCGATCTCCAGCGCTTCCGTGCGCAGGCGGCGCAGCGGCGTGACCATCGAGCGGGCGATGGCGACGGTGAGCAGCAGCACGATCAGGAGCAGCCCGACGATCAGCGTGCCGACGATGATCGCGTCGCGGACCTCGGAGTCGCGCAGCTCCTGCGACCGCAGCGCCACCTGCTCGCCCAGCGAGCTCTCGACCGAGACGAGCGCGGCGATGACCTTGGCGTTGTCCTCGAACCACTGGTCCGGCGGCGCCGTGTCGGGGTTCGTCGAGGCGAGCAGGTTGTCCCTGATCCGGACGCCAGGCGCGCGGCCGCTGGCCAGCGTGACGGCCCGGGACTTGGTCAGCTCACTGTTGTAGTACTCGGGGATGGTCAGCGCGCGCTGCAGCTCCATGCCGGTCACGGCGCCGGCCTCCTGCGTCACGACCTGGATCTGGTTGCGCTGGGCGGCGTTCGCCGCGATGAACCGCTCGACTTCCTTGGCGTCCACGCTCTCGGCGTTGTAGTAGCCGCGCAGGAGCTGGACGCGCTGGCGGGAGACCTGTTCCTTGGCCCTGGTCAGGGCGCTCAGGGCGCGGAACCGGCCGACGATCTCGGGGTCCTCGCTGAGCAGGCTCAGCTCGTCGTGCAGGCGGAGCAGGGTGTCGAGCACCGTGTCGTACCGGGTGGTGTCGCGCTGGCCCTCGGCCCTGGTCCTGGGCAGGTTGTCCAGGTCGATGTGGGCGCGGGCGACGACGTCGGTGACGCGGTCGCCGTAGGACTCGTCCATCGCGCCGAGGTCCGCCTTCACCGCCCTGACGAGCCGGTCGACCTCCGCCTTGCGCTCCTCGTACGGCTTCTCCAGCCGCTTGCGCTGGGTCCGGGCGGCGTTGTGCCAGCCGCCGGTGTCACGCTCCAGCCCGAGGGCCTGCACCAGATCGCGGATCCGCCCGGCCTGCTCGGCCGCGACGGCCGTGCGGTCGAAGGCGGCGACACTCTGGACGGACTCCACCACGCGCGCTCCCCCGAGCACGACGCCGGCGATGGTGGGAACCAGGACGAGTGCGGTCAACCGCCATCTCACTCGCCAGTTGCGCAGCGCGAGCCGAGGCAGTGCCCGCTTGGCGCGTTCACGCCTGGCGGCGAAGCCGCCGTCGGAGTTCCCCGTAGTCACTGCTCCTGCTACCCCTCAATCATCCCGATCCCATGCGGTCATCAGGCCGTCCACAAGGTATCCGCAGCATCTGACGTAACGCACAAACCGGACACAATCGTTACAAATGTGACCGCGTGTCGTGTGCTGTCGGTTATCGCAGTGCGGCAAGCACGGCGTCGCGGACCTGGTTGCGTTGAGTGCTGTCGCTGAGGGGGCGTCCAGCACGGTCGACCACGTAGAACACGTCCACCGCCTCCGCGCCGAGAGTCTCTACGCGAGCGGCTCTCACGTCAAGACCACAGTCGCCGAAGGCGCGGCCGATACGCCACAGAAGTCCGGGCTTGTCATGTGCCCTGACCTCGACCACGGTGGCGGTGGCGGAGGCGTCGTCCACCAGCGTCACCTTGGGCGGCGCGACCGGCACCCGGGCCGGCCTCATCGACCGCGTACGGCGGGCCAGTCTTTGCTCGATGTCAAGACGCCCGGCAAGCACCAGGCGGAGATCGGCTTCCAGGGTCGCAGGATCCGGCGGCGAGCCGTACTCGGGGATGACGGAGAACTCGATCACGGCGGTGGCGCCGGCGGAGGCGGCCGAGGCGGAGCGCACCACGAGCCGGTGCGCGGCCAGCACCCCGGCGGCGCTCCACAGCAGGCCGGCCCGGTCGGGCGCGACCACCGTCACCGCGCCGCCGTTGACCCGCACCGCACCGCCGCCGTGGCGGGCCAGCGCGGCCTGCTCGGGCGAGAGCGAGGGCGCCTTGGGCGGCGGCGAGCCGGACAGCACCGAGCGCACCCTGCGTACGAGGTCGGCGACGAGGCCGGCCTTCCAGGCGTTCCACGCGGCCGGGCCGGTGGCGTTGCCGTCGGCGACGGCCAGCGCCGCCAGCAGTTCCAGCACCTCGCGGGAGCCCACGGTGGCGGCGACCTTCTCGATCGTGACGGGATCGTCCAGGTCGCGCCGGGTGGCGGTCTCGGGCAGCAGCAGATGGTGGCGGACCACCGTGGCCAGGACGTCGACGTCCCGGGGCGGCAGGCCGATGCGGACGCCGATGTCGCGCACCACGACCTCGCCGGTCGAGGAGTGGTCGCCGGGCCAGCCCTTGCCGATGTCGTGCAGCAGCGCCGAGATCAGCAGCAGGTCGGGGCGCGAGACCTCACGGGTGTGACCGGCGGCGTTCGCGGCCGCCTCGATCAGGTGGCGGTCGACGGTGAAGCGGTGGATCGGGTTGCGCTGCGGACGGTGCCGCACCCGCTCCCAGTCAGGGAGGAGTTTGACAATGATCCCCGCCTGGTCCAGCTCCTCCCACACGGGCACGGCCGCGCGTCCCGCGCCGAGGATCGACACCAGCGCGTCCCGTGCCTCCTCCGGCCACGGCACCGGCATCGGCGCCGATTGAGCTGCGAGAACGGACACGGAGGCGGGAGCCAGCGGCAGGCCGGACTCGGCCGCCGCGGCGGCGGCGCGCAGCACCAGCACCGGGTCCTTGCGGGGCGAGACGCCCCTGGCGAGCACCACCTCGCCGCCGTGCTCGACCACCCCGTCGGCGAGCGGGCGGCGGCCACGGGGGGCCGGCCCTGACAGCAGCCTGTCAACCGTGCGCCAGGTCGCGTCGAACGCGTGGGAGATCGTCCGGCCCGCCTCGGCGAGCCTGCGCATGACCGCCTCGGCGTCGAGCAGGCCGAGGAGTCCGGCGACCGCGTCCTGCTCCTGCAGCACGAGCCTGTCGGTGCCGCGCGCGGTGACGACGTGGAGGGCGTGCCTGACGTCGAGGACGAACTCGTGGGCCTCACGCGCCCGGGGTCCGGGCGCGGAGGCCACCCAGGCCGCTGCCACGGCCTGCATCGCCTGGACGTCGCGGAGCCCGCCGCGGCCGTCCTTGAGGTCCGGTTCGAGGAGGAAGGCCAGCTCTCCGCTGGTCTGGGCCCGCTGGTCGGCCGCGTCGCGCAGCTCGCCCAGCCTGCGCCGGGAGTCGGCCCGCCACTCGGCGAGCACCGCCTCCCTGGCCCTCCTCGTCAGGTCCGGGTCACCCGCCACGTGCCGGGCCTGGATGAGGCCCAGCACGGCCTTGAGATCCTCGCGGGCCACCGCCACGGCCTCGTCCACGGTCCGGACGGAGTGGTCGAGGCCGATGGCGGAGTCCCAGACGGGGTACCAGATGCGGTCGGCTATCCGGCCGACGTCCGATCGGCCGTTGTGGAGCAGGACGAGGTCCAGGTCGCTGCCCGGGGCGAGTTCGCCCCGCCCGAGGCTGCCGACCGCGACCAGGGAGACGTGCTCTCCGTCGCTCGCCGTGCGGAAGAGATCCTTGAGCCAGCGATCGGTGTCGGCGGTCCGCTCCTTGCGGGCCGCGGCGTACGAGCGCGCCTCATCCCTCACTGTTCCCCCTGCTCCACCCAGGCGCCGTCGTCAGAGGGCCTCCGGCCCGCGCTCGCCCGTCCGCACCCGGATCACGGTGTCGACGGGGACCGACCACACCTTGCCGTCGCCGATCTTGCCGGTCTGCGCCGCCTTGACGATGACGTCGATGACGTCCTCGGCGTCGTCCTCCTCGGTCAGGACCTCCACGCGGACCTTGGGCACCAGGTCCACCTGGTACTCGGCGCCGCGGTAGACCTCGGTGTGGCCGCGCTGGCGGCCGTAGCCGCTCGCCTCGCTGACGGTCATGCCCTTGATGCCGAACTGCTCCAGGGCGGCCTTCACGTCATCGAGCTTGAACGGCTTGATGACGGCTGTGATGAGCCTCATGCTTCCACCTTCTTGGGAGCCGGGGTGACGGGGCCGTTGGGGGAGGTCACGCCCGAGGCGTGCACGGTGCCGAGGTCGTAACCGGTCTCGGCGTGGGTGGTGACGTCGATGCCGGTGACCTCGTCCTCGACCGGGATCCGGAAGCCCATCGTCTTGTGGATGACCGTGCCGATGACCCAGGTGACCACGAACGAGTAGAGACCGACCGCGACCGGGCCGAGCACCTGCAGGCCCAGCTGACCGAGCCCGCCGCCGTAGAACAGGCCCAGGCCCTGCGCGTCGGTGGCCGGGTAGGCGGCCACGAAGCCCAGCGCGACCGCGCCGATCACGCCGCCGACCAGGTGCACGCCGACCACGTCGAGCGAGTCGTCGTAGTTGAGCTTGTACTTCAGGCCGACCGCGAAGGCACAGACGGCGCCGGCGACGAGGCCGATGAGCGCGGCAGCCCAGGGGTCGACGAATCCACAGGCCGGGGTGATGGCGACCAGGCCGCTGACCGCGCCGGAGGCGACGCCGAGGCTGGTCGCGTGGCCGTCGCGGAGCTTCTCCACCACGATCCAGGCGCCGGCCGCGATGGCGGTGGCGAGCTGGGTGTTCATGAAGGCCAGACCGGCGATGCCGTCCACGATGAGCTCGGAGCCGGCGTTGAAGCCGAACCAGCCGAACCACAGCATGGCCGCGCCGAGCAGCACGAGCGTGAGGTTGTGCGGCCGCATCGGCTCCTTGCGCCAGCCCTGCCGCTTGCCGATGACCAGTGCCAGGGCGAGAGCCGCGGCGCCGGCGTTGATGTGCACGACGGTGCCGCCGGCGAAGTCCTCGATGCCCATCGAGTTGAGCCAGCCGCCGCCCCAGACCCAGTGGGCGACCGGGAAGTAGACGATCGTCGCCCAGACCGCCGCGAACAGCACCCAGGCGCCGAACTTCGCCCGGTCCGCGATCGCGCCGCTGATCAGCGCGACGGTGATGATGGCGAACGTCAGCTGGAAGGCCGAGAAGACGAGGCTCGGCATGCCGGAGCCGTCGTCAGCCGTGGCCGTGTCGACGAGGCTCTGCAGACCGAGCGCGTCGAACCCGCCGACGAAGTTGTTGATCGCCGAGACGGGGTTCTCGGTGAAGGCGAGGGAGTGACCGTAGAACAGCCAGAGTACGGTGACGACGATGATCGCGGCGAACGACATCATCATCATGTTCAGGACGCTCTTGGCCCTGGTCATCCCGCCGTAGAACAGCGCGAGACCGGGGGTCATCAAGAGCACGAGCGCGGTGGCGGTGAGCATCCAGGCCGTGGTGCCGGTATCGATCTGCACGACGCGACCCTCCTTTGGTGTGACGTGATCGCCCCAGCGTGTTCGGCCCCCGTTTCGGGGCTCGACCTGGTGTGTTTCACGTTCGTGAATCTCGCCACACGGGTGTTTCGGGAGAGTTTCGGTCACCTCACGACCGGTATTCGGGAACTTTCCGGTCGCTTCCCGGCGTGTCGCGCTCAGCCCGCCGGGCGCAGCCGTACCGGGTCGCCGGTCACGATGGCGCCGGGGCGCAGCACCCGCGCGTACACGCCCGCGCACGGCTCGGATCCCAGGCCGGGGATGTCGACGCGGTTGTGCCGGGCCACCGTGCGCAGCGCGTCGGGATCGCGCGGCGACTCGCCGTGCGCCAGCGTCGGCACCGCGCAGCGCGGGGTGGGGATGACGATCTGGAGGACCAGCTCGTCGCCGATCTCCAGCTCGCGGCCCACCCAGCCGTTCTCCACGAACCCGGGCTCGTCCGTCCCGATCACCAGGTTGGGCCGGTAGCGCACGGCCTCCACCGTCCCTCGCGGGCTGAGCTCGCCGATCGCGGCCAGCGTCGACGTGGTCATCAGGTGGACGGGCGCGAAGTCGAAGAACGTGCCCGGCGGGGCGATCCCGCCCACCTGGCTGACCGTGAACGCCACGTCGGCCTCGACGCCCTTGCCCAGCACCTCCTCAGGCACCGACCGTTCCAGCTCCGCGCCGGCCGGCGGCACGTCCACCACGCGGACCTCCCGGCCCAGCAGCTCCGACAGCTCCTCGTCCCCGGGGACCGCGCTGCCGTGCAGGGCCAGCAGGCCGCGCCAGAGCCGCGGGTTCTTGGCGCTGGCGATCTTTCCCGTCGCGACGTCGAGCACGGCCCTGACCCGGTCGCCGTCCAGCCCTCGCTCGGTCACCCGTACGCCGGGGACGTCCTCACCCAGCAGCGACTTCACCGGATAACGACGGATTGTCTTCACGATCATGACCCTGAGCCTACGGTCCTCCTGCGGCCGGACAAGCGGCGAGGCCGGCCCCCGTCGGGGAACCGGCCTCGTGGAAGCCTTGTCAGGCGGCGGCGTCGGCCATGCGGCGCAGCCGCGCCAGCGCGTCGCGCTCGATCCGTCGGGCGCGGTCACGCCCGATGCCGTAACGCTCGCCCACCTCGGTGAGCGTGTGCTCGCGCCCGTCGACCAGCCCGTAACGCCAGCGCAACATGTCGCGCGTGTCGCCCTCCAGCCCGGTCAGCCACTCGTCGAGCCGCTCACGCTCCAGGATGTCGATCGCCTGCTGCTCGGGGTCGGCCCAGGTCTCGTCGGCGATCATGTCGCCCAGCTCGGTCTCGTCCTCGTCGCCCACGCCCAGCTGCAGCGACACCGGGTCGGACGCCCAACGGCGCAGCTCCCGTACGCGCTCGACGGGCAGCTCCAGAATCTGCGCGAGGTCCTCGTCGGTCGGCTCGGCGTCGAACTCCGCCAGCATGTCGCGGCGCACCCGCATCAGCCGGGTCATCTGCTCCCCCGCGTGCGTGGGCAGCCGCACGGGCCTGGCCTGCTCGTGGATGGCCCGCCCCACCGACTGCCTGATCCACCACGTGGCGTAGGTGGAGAACTTGTATCCACGCTTGTAGTCGAACTTCTCGACCGCCCGCACCAGCCCGAGGTTGCCCTCCTGGACCAGGTCGATGAGGGGCATCCCGCGCCCCGAGTACTTGCGGGCCACGGCCACCACCAGGCGCAGGTTGGCCTGGATGAACTCGTCCTTCGCCCGCTGGCCCGAGACCGCCAGGCGCTCCAGCTCCTCGTCCGCCGTGTCACCGATCCGCGGCTCCGACCCCCCACTGTCGAGCAGCTGTTCGGCGAAAAGACCCGCCTCGATCCGTTTGGCGAGCTCCACCTCTTCCTCCGCGGTGAGCAGCGGGACCCTGCCGATCTCAGCCAGGTAGGTCCCCAGTAGATCTCGGTCCGCGACGTGCTGCTCCTGCGCGCGACTCCCCGTAGGCCTTGCCATCCCCAGGCACCTCGTTCCGCAGCTGCGTTCTATACCCGGCCAACGTCCGAACGGAAGCAAAGATTCCCAAAAGAACTACGACCACGGGAGGGTTCTGGATGTCCTACTCAAGAAGGAGACCGCCGCGGAACACCTGGTGAACGAGGGGAACGCCGGGCCGGTAGGCGAGGTGGACGTAGGAGGGAGCGTCGAGGACGACGAGGTCGGCGCGGCTGTCCGGCCGCAGCAAGCCTACGTCCGTCCTGGCGAGTGCGCGCGCCCCGCCCGCGGTGGCCGCCCTGATCGCCTCCAGCGGCGTCATCCGCATCTCCCGCACGGCGAGCGCCACACAGAACGGCATCGACGAGGTGTACGAGGAGCCCGGGTTGCAGTCGGTGGCCAGCGCGACGCTCACCCCCGCGTCGATCAGCCTCCTGGCGTCGGGGTACGGGGAGCGGGTGGAGAACTCGGCCCCGGGCAGCAGCGTCGCGACCGTGCCCGACGAGGCGAGCGCGTCCACGTCGGCGCTGGTCAGGTGGGTGCAGTGGTCGGCCGACGCGGCGCCCAGCTCGCACGCGATCCGCACCCCAGGGCCCTCGCCGAGCTGGCCGGCGTGCACCCTGGCGCGCAGCCCCGCCTTCATGCCGGCGGTGAGGATCTCCCTGGTCTGGTCTCCGTCGAACGCGCCGCGCTCGCAGAACACGTCCACCCATCTCGCGTACGGTGCGCACGCCCGGAGCATGTCGCCGGTGACGAGCCGCACGTACGCGTCGGGATCGGCGCCGGCGGGCACCACGTGCGCGCCCAGGAACGTGGTCTCGTCGGTGAGCGTCGTGGCGATCTCCAGCGAGCGGCGCTCGTCCTCGACGGTCAGCCCGTAGCCGCTCTTGATCTCCACGGTGGTGGTGCCCTGCGCGTTCATCTCGGCCACCAGCGCGGCGGCGCGGACGGCCAGCTCGGCGTCGCTCGCGGCGCGGGTGGCGGCGACCGTGGTGCGGATGCCGCCGCCGGTGTACCTCTCGCCGGACATCCGGGCCTGGAACTCGGCCGTCCGGTCGCCCGCGAACACCAGGTGCGCGTGGCTGTCGACGAACCCGGGCACGACGCCCCGGCCCGCGACGTCCACCCGCGCGTCGGCGTCGGGGGCCTGCCCGGCCTCGCCCGTCCAGGCGACCAGGCCGTCCTCGATCACCAGGGCGGCGCCCTCGATCTCCTCACGCTCCGGGTCGCCCGTGTAGAGCAGCCCGATCCCGTCGATCAGCGTCGTGGTCACCGCAACTCCTCCATCGCCTCGGCCAGCAGCGCGCCCGCGTCGCCGAGCACGTGCCTGCCCTCGTCCACGATCCGGCGGCCGCCCGAGATCACCGTGCGCACGTCGGCCGCCGTCGCCGCGAACGCCACCGCCTCCAGCCCGGACGCGCCCGCCGTCCGTACCGTGTCCATCCGTACCGTCACCAGGTCGGCCCAGGCGCCCGGCACCAGCAGCCCCGCGTCCGGGAAGCCGAGCGAGGTGTGGCCCGCGGCGGTGGCGGCGCCCAGCAGCTCGGCGGCGGACCAGTGGCCGCGCCGCTCGGTGGCGAGCCGCGCGTTCAGCTCGACGGCGCGCGCCTCCTCGAACAGGTCGATCACCGCGTGGCTGTCGGAGCCGAGCGTCATCGGCGACCCGCGGTCGAACACCTCGCGCGCCGGCCCGATCCCGTCGGCCAGCTCCCGCTCGGTCGTCGGGCACATGCACAGATGGGTGCGCGAGCTGCCGAGCAGCTCGATGTCCGCCTCCGACAGATGGGTGGCGTGCACGGCCGTCGAGCGCGGGCCCAGCGCCCCGTGCTCGTGCAGCACCCGCGCGGGCGAGGCCGCGTACGCCGCCTCGCACGCGGCGTTCTCGGCCCGCTGCTCGGAGACGTGCGCGTGCAGCGGCGCGGCGTGCCGGTGGGAGAACTCCACCACCACCGGCATCTGCTCGGGCGGCACGGCGCGCACCGAGTGGATCGCCGCGCCGATCCGCACGCCCGGCGCTCCCCCGTACGCGGCGGCCAGCTCCTCCGCCCGCGCCGCCCACCCGCCGGCGTCGCCGTCGCCGAACCGCAGCTGCGTGCCCGCCAGCGCGACGCCGGGACCGCCGGACACGTAGCAGGCGTCGATCAGCGCGATGCGCAGCCCCGCCTCGCGGGCCGCCGTGATCAGCGCGTGCCCCATCGCGTTGCGGTCCTCGTACGGGGTCCCGCCGGGGCCATGGTGCAGGTAGTGGAACTCGCCCACGCAGGTGACCCCGGCCAGCGCCATCTCGGCGTACACCGCCCGCGCCAGCCTCAGGTAGGCATCGGGATCGAGCCGGTCGGCGACCTCGTACATACGGTCACGCCAGGTCCAGAAGTCGCCCCGGCCCTTCTGCGTGGCGGCGCGCAACGCCCGGTGGAAGGCGTGGGAGTGCGCGTTGGCCAGCCCGGGAATCGTCAGCCCCGCCAGGCGCCGTGCCCCGCCGGGCTCGCCCCTGGTGACACCGGCGATCCTCGCCCCCTCGACCTCCACCAGCACGCCGTCGACCACGCCTTCGGGCAGCCACGCCTGCTCACACCAGTAGATCAGCGACACAGCTCCTCCGCCACGTCATCAGCCGGACCATCCGGGAACCACCGGTGATTCAGCGGCACAACTCCTCCAGCACGTCGGCGAGCGCGATCACACCCGCCCGGCAGTCTGCCTCCTCGGCATGCTCTTCCGGCGAGTGGGACACGCCGGTGGGGTTCCGTACGAACAGCATCGCCGCCGGCACCCCCGCGGCGGCGAGGATCCCGGCATCATGCCCGGCCCCGGTCGCCAGCACCGGCACCTCCCCCGCCGCCCTCGCGACCCGCTCCCGCAACCCCCGCTCGAACTCCACAAGCGGCGTCCACGACTCCTCCCGCACCTCCACCACACGCCCACCGGAAGAACTCCCACCCCGCCCGGGAGACCCCTCACCCCCTCCAGAGAGGTTCGCGCCCCCTCCGGCAGAGACTTCGCCCGCTCCAGAGAGGTTCGCACCCTCTCCGGTAGAGACTTCGCCCCCTCCAGGGAAACTCGCGCTCGCGCGAGGACTCGCGCTCCCCCCGCGAAAACCCCCGTTTCCTGAGGGGTCGGCACCTCCCGAAAGGCCCCCTCCCCCTTCGGGGAAAGTCATGTTCGCGCGAGAACTCGCGCTCCCCTCGGAAAAACCCCCGCTTCCTGAGGGGTTCACGCCCCGTCCGGGACGGATCTCTCCCTCTCCGGCAATCTCTCCCCAGGGACCCTCGATTCTTCCCCCGGAGCTGGTACCGGTTGGGGTGTCGTCGGTGAGCTGGTCGTACAGGTCTCGGACGAGGGCGCGGACGCTCTCCTCGGTGGGCCCGCGGGCGTCGAGCCAGGCGGCGACGTGGCCCGGGATGGCGTTGGCGTTGTTGGGGGTGACCAGGACCTTGCCGACGGTGGCCAGCGCCTCGTGACGGGCGGCGGCCGAGCGGGCGGACAGCACCAGGCGGGCCAGCAGGAGCATCGGGTCGTCCCGGTCCGTCAGCCGGGTGGTGCCCGCGTGGTCGGCCCGCCCGCGAAGGTCGAACCGCCACCGCCCGTGCGGCCAGATCGAGAGCCCCGCCCCGACGGGCCGGTCCAGCGCCGCCAGCGCCCTGCCCTGCTCGACGTGGAGCTCGACGAACGCCCCCACGGTGGCCAGCGTCTCCGGGTCGGGCCCGAGCCCGCGCGGGTCGCGTCCCGCCCTGATGAGCACGTCGGCCAGGGTGTCGCCGCGGTCGTCGGTCAGCCCGAGCGCCCGCTCCGGCGCCAGCACCCCGGTGAGCAGCCGCGACCCCACGCACGGCACACCGAACCTGGCGCCCTCCTCGTCGGTGAAACAGGCGACCCCGAGCGGCCTCCCCGGCCGGAACCCCCGTTCGCGCAGCAGGTCGAGCGCGGCGAAGGCGGACACCACACCGAGCGGCCCGTCGTACGCCCCGCCCTGGCGGACGGAGTCGAGGTGGCTCCCGGCGACCACGCCCGGCTCCCCGGACGGGTCGCCCCACCAGGCCCACAGGTTGCCGTTGCGGTCCTCGTTCAGATCCAGCCCCCTGCGCGCCGACTCGCCGGCGAACCAGCCGCGCAGTTCGAGATCCGCGTCGGACCAGGCGTCCCGGACATAGCCGCCGGTGGCGGGGTCGCGCCCCACGTGCGCGAGTGCGTCGAGCATGAACACACTCTAGTGAATGGATCCATTCAGCCTCGCCACCCCGGGCTGTTCGTCCAGCCGGATCAGACGAATCAGAACGGCGAAGCCGTCGTCGGCTCCCGGCCAGCGGCGACGAACCACGGCAAGCCGACCACGATCCGTCATCCTCGCTCGCCTACGGCGCGTTTCCTCGGCGATCGCGCTGAACGGGCGGACCGCCGCACTTGAACCTTCTCCGGACGCAGCGCAGGAGTGATGACAGTATGTGGCCATGCGCCCACCCAGAGCGAAAACCTTCAACACCGCAGGTCCGTGTGACCCGCAGCTCCACTACATGGTGCCGCCGACTCCGCGGCTCCCCCAGGCGCGGGCGCTGATCGACATGGACCGCTACTTCGTGGTCCACGCGCCCCGGCAGACCGGCAAGACGACGGGTCTGCGCACCCTGGCGTCCGAGTTGACGGCCGAAGGCGACATCGCGGCCCTGGCGTTCTCCTGCGAGCGCGCCAAGGTGGCCGGTGACGACGTCGGCTGGGGAGAGTCGATCCTGCTGCAATCCATCCGTGAGGCCGCCGAGCGGTCGGGCTGGCCGAAGAAACTGCTCCCGCCGGACCCTTGGCCGGAGGCCACGCCGGGCACCCTATTCGGTACGGGCCTGAGCGAGTGGTGCCGCCGCAGTCCGCGCCGGGTGGTGCTGTTCTTCGACGAGATCGACGCGCTGCAGGGCAACAGCCTGGTCAGCTTCCTCTGCCAGCTCAGGGACGGTCACAACGCCCGCCCGGACGGGCACCCGTTCCCCTCTTCTGTGATCCTGTGCGGGCTGCGCGACGTGCGTGACTACAAGACCGCCGTGGGCGCAGACCCGGGCCGGTGCAATCCCACCAGCCCGTTCAACATCGTCACCAAGTCGCTGCGCCTGGGCGACTTCACCGCCGGCCAGATCGGCGAGCTGTACGACCAGCACACCGAGGCGACCGGACAGGAGTTCACCAAGGACGCGGTGGACCGGGTATTCGAGCTGACGCAAGGACAGCCGTGGCTGGTCAACGCCGTGGCCCACGAGATCACCTTCGAGATGGGGGTGACCGGCACCGTCACCGCCGGGCACGTGGAAGACGCCAAGGAACGGTTGATAAGGGCGCGTGCCACCCATCTGGACGCCCTCGTCGCGCGGCTGTACGAACCGCGGGTGGAACGGGTGATCGAACCGATCGTGGCGGGAACGTGGCCCGGCACGGACACCTCTTTCGACGACGACGTCTCCTACGTTCACGATCTGGGCCTCATCCGGGGGACCCAAGATCTGGAGATCGCCAACCCGATCTATCGGGAGGTTCTGCTACGGGTCCTGGGCGACCGTACGGAGCGGTTCGTGAAGGCCGATCCGCGTAGCTTCGTGCTGCCGGACGGCCGGTTCGACCTGCAGCGGCTGCTGCGGGAGTTCGTCGTGTTCTGGCGCGAGCACGGCGAGGTGCTCATCCGGCAGGAGGGCTACCACGAGGCCGCCTGCCAGATCATCCTCATGGCCTTCCTGCACCGGCTGGTCAACGGCGGCGGCCAGCTCGACCGGGAGTACGCCGCGGGCACCAAGCGCCTGGACGTGCTCGTCCGCTGGCCCTACACCGGCCCGGACGGCGAACGCCTGGTGCAGCGCGAGGCCATGGAGCTGAAGGTCTGGCGGGCCGGCAAGGACGACCCGCTGCCCGACGGTCTCGTACAGCTCGACGGGTACCTCGACCGGCTCAGCCTCACCACCGGCGTGCTCGTGATCTTCGACAGGCGCCCCGAAGCCCCGGCGTGGAAGGAGCGAGGGAGTTTCGCGCAGGCGACCACGCCGTCCGGCCGCCAGGTCACCGTTCTCCGTGGATAGCGGGGGAAGGGCCTGGAGGGAGGGTCAGGTGACCGGGCCCGCGCTCGGCCGGATGGTCAGCTCGGTGAGGTGCGCGTCCGGCCCGGCGGTGACCGCCGCCAGCACCGCACGGGCCACGGTGTCCGCGGCGAGGTAACGGTCGGGCTGGTAGTCACCGCCCTCCTGCTCGCGCACGCTCCGCTGCATGTCGGTGTCGATCCGGCCCGGGTAGACCGTGGTCACCCGCAGTTCCGGCTCCTCCTGCCGGAGCGCGTCGGCGAACGCCCGCAGCGCGAACTTGCTGGCCGCGTACGCCCCCCAGCCCGGGTTGGCCCGCTGGCCGGCCCCGGAGTTGACGCACACCACGTGGCCGCCGGCCCGTCGCAGCGCGGGCAGCAGCAGCCGGGTCAGCTCGGCCACCGCGAACAGGTTGAGCTCCATGGTGTCGCGCCACACCGAGGCGGGCAGCTCGCCGATCCGGCCCAGCCGGGTGACGCCCGCGCTGTGCACGAGCACGTCGAGCCGGTCGACGTCCGCCACGTCCGCCTCGGTGACCTGGGTCAGCTCCACCGGCCACGCCCGTGCGCCGGGCAACCCGGCCGCGACCTCGTCCAGCGCCTCGGTGTCGCGCCCGCCGAGCAGGACATCGTGGGTCGGGGCGAGAGCGCGCGCGACGGCCGCGCCCACGCCGCGGGAGGCGCCCGTGATCAGGGCCCTGGGTCGTTCACTCATGGACAGCAGCTTTTCACGGTTGACAGTCATTCAAATTTGAGTACAAACTTGAGCCGTGTCCACAACTCGCATTCTGATCCTCGGCACCCTCCTCGACGGCCCGCGCAACGGCTACCAGGTCCGCCGCCACCTGGAGACCTGGGGCGCCGACAGCTGGGCCAGCGTGAAGTTCGGCTCCATCTACCACGGGCTCGGCAAGATGGCCGACGAAGGGCTGCTGGAGGTCGTCGAGTCCGGCAAGGGCGGCGCCACCGTCTACGCCATGACCGACGACGGCCGGTTCGAGTTCCACCGCCTGCTCCTGACGGTCTGGCACGAGCTGATGCCGATCGTCGACCCGTTCCAGGTGGCGCTCACGTTCATGAACCATCTCGACAAGGAGACCCTGATGAGCGCGCTCCGCAGCCGGAGCGAGCTCCTGGAGCTGACGATCGCCGGCGCCGACCGGTCGTACGGCACCAAACAGCGCTTCGGCGCCCCCCGCCACATCGACGAGACGCTCAGGCTCAACACGGCCATGCTGCGGGCGCAGCTCGACTGGTGCCGGCAGGCGCTGGACAAGGTCGAGAGCGACGAGCTTCCTTAGGAGAAGCATGATCATTGACGCGAAAGGGTTGAAGAAGACCTTCACCTCGCGCGGCCGCAAGGGCGCGCGGACCGTCGAGGCCGTACGCGGCGTCGACCTGGAGGTCGAGACCGGCCAGGTCTACGGCGTGCTCGGCCCCAACGGCGCGGGCAAGACGACCACGATCCGGATGCTCGCAACCCTCATCAGGCCCGACGCGGGCACCGCCGCGATCGCCGGCCACGACCTGCTGAAGGAGCCCGCCGCGATCCGCCGCGCCCTCGGCTACGTCAGCCAGACCGGCGGGGTCGAGGAGCAGAACTCGCCGCGCAGGCAGGTGATGTTCGCGGCCAGGCTGTACGGGGTCGCGGACGCCGCGGCGGCGACCGACCGGGTGCTGAAGAGGTTCGACCTGGCCGACATCGCCGACCGGCCGGGCCGCACCCTGTCCGGCGGGCAGAAGCGCCGGGTGTCCATCGCGCTCGGGCTGGTCCACACGCCCCCGCTGCTGTTCCTCGACGAGCCGACCACCGGCCTCGACCCGCAGAACCGGGCCAACCTGTGGGACCGCATCAGGGAGCTGCGCGAGCAGGGCACCAGCGTCCTGCTCAGCACCCACTATCTGGAGGAGGCCGACGCGCTCTGCGACCGCCTGGCGATCGTCGACCACGGCGTGGTCGTCGCCGAGGGCACCCCCGCCGAGCTCAAGCGCGAGGTCTCCGGCGACGTGGTGACGCTCCGCCTCGACGAGCCGGAGCGGGCCGCCGCCGTGCTCGGCCCGCTCGCCAGGGAGGCCAGGGTGGACGACCAGGTGCTGCGCGTCTACGTCGACGACGGCGAGCACACGCTGCCCAAGCTGCTGAGCGAGCTGCAGGAGCAGCGGCTCGCCCTCACGTCCATCTCGCTCGACAGGGCCACGCTCGACGACGTCTTCCTGGCCAAGACGGGCCGATCCCTTCGTGACACGGGAGCCGAAGCATGATCAGGGACACCGGCCTCTTCCTGGGCCACGAGCTGCGCAACACCTTCCGCAACCCGATCTGGCCGCTGTTCGGCATCATGCAGCCGGTCATGTACCTGCTGCTGTTCGCGCCGCTCTTCGCCGGCATGGCGTACGGCGGCGACCTCGGTCAGGCGCTGACCATGTTCGCGCCCGGGATGCTCGTCATCACCGCCCTGTTCGGCACCATGGGCGTCGCGTACGGGACCATCTACGAGATGCGCAGCGGCGTGCTGGAACGCATCGCGGTCACCCCGACCTGGCGGCCCTCGATCGTGCTCGGCCGCATGCTGCGGGATGTGGCCGTGCTGGTGGTGCAGTCGTTCATGGTCATCCTCATCGCGCTGCTCATGGGGCTGCGGATCGGCCCGGCCGGGCTGGTGCTCACGCTGCTCCTGCTGGCCGTCACGGGGCTGTTCTCCTCGGGCGTGGCGTACGGGCTGGCGCTCAGCCTCGGCGACGAGAACGCGATGGGGCAGATCATGCAGTTCTTCGCGCTGCCGCTGATGCTGCTGTCGGGTGCGCTGCTGCCGATGGCGCTCGGGCCCGACTGGCTGGAGCGGGTCGCCTGGTTCACGCCCTTCTACCACCCGGTCGAGGCCGGGCGGGCGCTGTTCGCGGGCAACCTGACCGACGTGTCGATTCCGCTCGCGTTCGCCATCATGCTGGGCCTGGCGGCGCTCACCGTGACCTGGTCCGTGCGGTCCCTAAGGAAGATCACCGGGTAGGAACCGCCGCCTACAGCCGATCAACGACCCGGGGCGTCCACCGCCCAGATGGGCGTGATCCTGTTCGGCCTGTCGCTCGGCTCCATGATCGGGATCCTGTGTTCCGGGCGGCTCGTCTCGCGCTTCGGCACCAGGCCCGTCATGGGCGTCGGGACGGTGATCGTCACAAGCCTGGCCGTCATCGGCGTCGGTCTGTTTCTGTCGTCCGTACCGGTGGTCATGGCGGGCCTGTTCGCGTTCGGCGTGGGCATGGGCGGCGGCGCCGCTTCGGCCGCACCGTGGTCATGCGCGCCAGCGCCGCGTCAGCCTGGTGGCCACCCTCGGCTACATCGCCTTCCTGGTCGGCCCGCCCGGCCTCGGCTTCCTCGGCGATCATTGGGGGTTGCGCACCGCCATGCTCGTCGTGCTCGTCTTCGTCGTCTCCGCCGTCTTCCTGGCTCCGGCGGTCGACACCCGCGGGCGTGCCGCACGAGCCCCACCACGACTTCCTGACCGCCCGCTAAGGAAGTTCGCCGAGGAACGTGCCGGTCTCGTCCGTCATCCGCTCGTACTCCTCCAGCCGCGCCTGGGTGCGCAGGGGCGCCGCGTCGGCCATGGCCTCCACCAGGGCCATGGCCAGGGCCAGCGGCGCCGCGTGGGAGTCGAACACCAGCCGGTCGCCCACCGGCGCGTCGAGCACCACCTCGGCGGGGAAGCCGGGCCGGTCGCAGATCGCGGCCACCCTGTAGCCGAGCTTGCCCGCGTACTCCAGCGCGTTCATCACCTCGACCGGATAGCGCGGGAGCACCACGGCGACCAGCCACTCCGCGCCGGCACGGCGGGCGGAGTGCAGGCCGTCGATGAGCTCCGACCCGCCGTGCGTGAGCAGCCGCACGTCGGGGTGGATGCGGCGGGTGTAGTACGCGAACGTGGTCGCGAGCCCGGCCGACACCCGCAGCCCCAGCACGGGGAGCGGCTCGGCGGCGGCCAGGAACGCGCCCAGCTCCTTCAGCGGCAGCGACGGCAGCCGGTCGCGGACCGCGGTCAGGTTCCTGATCTCGCGGTCGATGGCTCCTTTGATCAGGCTCTCCTGCTCGCCCTCCGGCGGCCCGCCCAGCACCAGGGGACGCAGCGCCTGCCGCAGCTCCGGGTATCCGGCGAAGCCGAGCACCATGGCGAACCTGGTCACGGACGGCTGGCTCACCCCCGCCCGCTCGGCCAGTTCCACGCTCGACAGGAAGATGGCCTCCTCCAGGTGCTCCGACAGGTAGTGAGCGATCCTCCTCTGCACCGGCGAGAGCCTGTGGCCGTCGAGAAGCCGGTCCAGCCCGCTGTGATATGCGCCAGTCACTCCTGCTCCAACACCGTGCGCACGGCATTCTCATCCCACATGGATCACTCAGGACTCACGCATCGGGACGCGGACCCCGCGCGCGGCCGCCACCGCGGCCGCCTCCTCGTAGCCCGCGTCGACGTGGCGCATGACGCCGGTGCCCGGGTCGTTGGTGAGCACCCGGTCGAGCTTCTCCCCGGCCAGCGCGGTGCCGTCGGCGACCGTCACCTGGCCGGCGTGGATGGAGCGGCCGATGCCGACGCCGCCGCCGTGGTGGATGGACACCCAGGCCGCCCCAGAGGCCGTGTTGAGCATGGCGTTGAGCAGCGGCCAGTCGGCGATCGCGTCGGAGCCGTCGGCCATCGCCTCGGTCTCGCGGTAGGGGGAGGCGACGGAGCCGCTGTCGAGGTGGTCGCGGCCGATCACGACGGGCGCCCGCAGCTCTCCGGAGGCGACCATGTCGTTGAACCGCTCCCCCGCCACGTTGCGCTCGCCGTAGCCCAGCCAGCAGATCCGCGCGGGCAGGCCCTGGAAGTGGACCTTCTCGCCGGCCTGGCGGATCCAGCGGGCGAGCGGCTCGTTGTCGGGGAACAGCTCCAGGATCGCCTGGTCGGTGGCGGCGATGTCGGCGGGGTCGCCGCTGAGCGCCGCCCACCTGAACGGCCCCTTGCCCTCGCAGAACAACGGCCTGATGTACGCGGGCACGAACCCGGGGAAGTCGAAGGCCCGCGCGTATCCGGCCAGCTGCGCCTCGCCCCTGATGGAGTTGCCGTAGTCGAACACCTCGGCCCCCGCGTCCTGGAAGCCGACCATGGCCTCGACGTGCGCGGCCATGGACTGGCGGGCGCGCTCGGTGAAGCCCGCCGGGTCCTTGTCGCGTTCGGCGGCCATGTCGTCGAAGGCGACGCCGAGCGGCAGGTACATGAGCGGGTCGTGGGCGGAGGTCTGGTCGGTGACGATGTCGATCTCGGCGCCGCGGGCGAGCAGCGCGGGCACGGCCTCGGCGGCGTTGGCCACCACGCCGATCGACAGCGGCCGCCGCGCGTCGCGCGCCTCGTACGCCAGCCGCAGCGCCTCGTCCAGCGACTCCGCCCGCACGTCGAGGTAGCGGTGCTCGATGCGGCGGGTGACGGAGCGGGGGTCGCAGTCGAGGCAGATGGCCACGCCGCCGTTCATGGTGACGGCGAGCGGCTGCGCGCCGCCCATGCCGCCGAGCCCGGCGGTGAGCGTGACGGTGCCGGCCAGCGAACCGCCGAACCGCTTGGCCGCCACCGCCGCGAACGTCTCGTACGTGCCCTGCAGGATGCCCTGGGTGCCGATGTAGATCCAGGAGCCCGCGGTCATCTGCCCGTACATGGTGAGCCCGGCGGCTTCGAGCCGCCGGAACTCCTCCCAGGTGGCCCAGCCGGGCACCAGGTTGGAGTTCGCGATCAGCACCCTGGGCGCCCATTCGTGGGTGCGGAAGACGCCGACGGGCCGCCCCGACTGCACCAGCAGCGTCTCGTCGCCCTCCAGCGTGGTGAGCGTCCTGACCAGCGCGTCGTAGGAGGCCCAGTCACGGGCCGCGCGGCCCGAGCCGCCGTAGACGACGAGCTGCTCGGGATGCTCGGCCACCTCCGGGTCCAGGTTGTTGCGGAGCATGCGGAGCGCGGCCTCCTGCGGCCACCCCTTGGCGGTGAGCGTGGTGCCTCGCGGCGCGCGCACGGTGCGGCTCATGGCGACCTCCTGAATGAACACATTCATCAACGTCACCCGAAGAGTACAACGCGCTAGCTCACGAGGAACTGGGTGGCCGCCAGCTCGCGGTAGAGCTCGTCGGCCCCCACCAGCTCGTCATGGGTGCCGATGGCCCGCACGCCGCCGCTCTCCATGAGGACGATCCGGTCGGCGTTGGTCACCGTCGACAGCCGGTGGGCGATGACCAGCACGGTCGTCTCGGCGGCAACCTCGGCGATGACCTCGCGCAGCCGCAGCTCGTTGACCGCGTCGAGCTGCGAGGTGGCCTCGTCGAGCAGCAGCAGCCTGGGCTTGCGCAGCAGCGCCCTGGCGATGGCGACGCGTTGCCGCTCGCCGCCCGACAGCAGCACGCCCCGGTGCCCGACCGCGGTGTCGAGGCCGTCGGGCAGCCTGGCCACCAGGTCGTCCAGGCGGGTGCGGACGATCGCGCGGCGCAGCTCGTCCTCGGTGGCGTCAGGGGCGGCGAACAGCAGGTTCTCCTTGAGCGTGCCGGCCAGCACGGGCGCGTCCTGCTCGACATAGCCGAGCGCGGCCCGCAGCTCGCCGAGCGACCAGTCGCGGATGTCCCTGCCGTCCAGCGAGATGACCCCGCCCTGGTGCTCGTAGAAGCGTTCGAGCAGGGCGAAGACGGTGGACTTGCCCGCGCCCGACGGGCCGACGAGCGCGGTGAGGCCGCCGGGCGGCACCTCGAAGCTGACCCCGTCGTGCACGATCGGCCGGTCGTCGCCGTACCGGAAGACCACGCCGTCGAAGCGCACGCCGAGCGGGCGGTCGCCGGTGCCGGCCGGCACGCCGACGGGCTCGCCGGGCAGGTCCTCGACCTCCTTGATGCGCTTCATCGCGGCCAGGCCCTGCTGGAGCTGGACCGCGCCCTCGACGAGCTGGCCGATCGGCGCCACCAGGTAGAACAGGTAGAGCAGGAAGGCGATCAGCGAGGAGACCTCCAGCGCGCCGGAGGCGACCCTGGCCCCGCCGACGCCGAGCACGCCGAGGAAGGCGACCTGCACGGCCATCCAGGTCGACACCCCGGCCAGCGAGGTCCACCCGGCCACCTGGAGGCCCCGGTCGCGGGCCCGCTCCGCGGCGCCGCCCACGACGGCGATCTCGCGTTCCTCGGCGCCGCTGGCCTTGACCGTGCGGTAGGCCTGCAGCGCCCGGTCGAGCACCGCGCCCATCTCGCCCACGGCCTCCTGGGCGTCCTTCTGCGCCCGCATGATGCGCGGCATCACCAGGCCGGTCAGCCCGCCGATCACGACCACCACGAGCAGCGTGACCAGCAGCAGCGTGCCGTCCATGGCGGCCATCAGGACGATGGCGCCGACCAGCATGAACACGGCGCTGACGGAGTCGACGACGCCGTTGGTGAGCACAGCGCGCAGCAGCGTCGTGTCGCCGGTGACGCGGGAGAGCAGGTCGCCGGGCTTGAGCCGGTCGACGTCGGCCACCCGCAGCCGCAGGATGCGGTCGACCAGGCGGCGGCGGGCGCCCAGCACGACGCTCTCACCGGTGCGCTCCATCAGGTAGGAGCCGGCGGCCGACACCACGGCGCCGACCAGGACGGCGACGGTGAGGCCGATGAGCGGCCCGGCCATCGACCCGTTCTCGCCGAACGCGTCCACCACGTACTTGGCGAGCAGCGGCATGGCGAGGCCCGCCGCCGAGCCGATCAGGCCCAGCGCCCCGCCCGCCACCAGGATCCACCGGTGCGGGCGCAAGTAGGCCAGTAAGTCCTTGATCACCGAATCTCCTTCCAGGGGCCGTTCGACCTCTCAACGAACGGGCGCGCGCGTTCCGCACCCGTCAACCTAAATTGACTCCTTTGGTATGTCAACTTCGGTTGACGACTCCTCCTTGAGGATGAGAGCGACATCCGCCCGCCCCCGTCACGCGAATAGGGCGCGAGGAACCCGGCCGGAACCTCGTCATCGATCAGCACCTTTCCGAAAGGACCGACCATGGAGCACCGGATCGACCGGCGCGCCCTCATCGGACTCGGCGTCGCGGTGGCCCTGACGGCCTCCTCGCTCGCGATGTTCCGTACGGACTCCGGCACGGCCTCCTCGCACCGCGAGGCGCCCGCCGTCATCGGCGACCCGCTCAACGACAACACCGACGTGTACGCGTTCGTCAGCCCGGACAAGCCCGACACCGTGACCCTGCTGTCGAACTGGATCCCGTTCCAGGAGCCGCAGGGCGGGCCGAACTTCTACCCGTTCGACACCAGGTCGCGCTACAACATCAAGATCGACAACGACGGCGACGCCAAGCCCGACATCACCTACCAGTGGACCTTCCGCAACGAGGACCGGCGCGGCAACGCCACCTTCCTCTACAACAACGGACCGGTCACCTCGCTCGACGACCAGAACCTGCTCTTCCGCCAGCGCTACACGCTCAGGCGCATCACCGAGAACGGCAGCAGCACGCTCGTCTCCAACGGCATCGTCGCGCCGAGCAACGTCGGCCCCGCGTCCATGCCGAACTACGGCACCCTGCGCTCCCAGGCGATCACCAGCCTGAAGGGCGGCGGCAAGACCCTCGCGGGCCAGTCGGACGAGGCGTTCTTCCTCGACCTGTGCGTCTTCGACCTGCTGTACGGGGGCGACCTGTCCGAGGTGGGCCGGGACACGCTCAAGGGCTACAACGTCAACACGCTCGGCCTGCAGGTGCCGAAGGAGGACCTCGCGCTCAAGGGCGACCCCAAGCGCAACCCGGTCGTCGGCGTCTGGTCCACCACCGACAAGCACAACGGCGGCAAGTTCGTCCAGGTCTCCCGCCTGGGCAACCCGCTGGTCAACGAGGTGGTGTCCCCCGCCGGGCTGAAGGACGCCTTCAACGCGCTGCCGCCCGCCAAGGACGCCGACGTGGCCGCCCTGGTCAAGCGGGTCACCGACCCCGAGGTGGCCAGGCTGCTCGCGTCCATCTACGGCATCAAGGCGCCCGCCACTCCGCGCAAGGATCTCGTCCAGATCTTCCTGACCGGGATCGCCAAGGGCAACGGGCCGATCGCGGCCGACCTGAACGCGCAGTCGCTGAACAAGGACGCGGGCAAGCTCCGCCCGGCCGAGATGCTCAGGCTCAACATGTCGATCCCGCCCAGCAAGGACCCGAACAGGCTGGGCGTGCTCGGCGGTGACCTGCAGGGCTTCCCCAACGGCCGCCGGCTCGCCGACGACGTGGTGGACATCGAACTGCAGGCCGTCGCGGGCGCCGCGCAGTCCGGCAAGCTCATCCCCGCCCTGACCGACAAGGTGGACATGAACGACAAGCCGTTCGGCGGCACGTTCCCGTACATCCCGCTCCCCAGCAACGCCTCGGTCAACCAGCGCTGACCCCCGCCCGGCCGACCTTCTCCCGGTGGCGGGCCCTCTCCCGCCCCGCCGCCCCAGGACCGGTCGGCCGCTCCGGCGGCCGGCCGGTTCCCTCCCACGACTCCGGAGCCCTTCGATGCGTTCACTACTCCTGCTGGCAGGTCTCGTCCTGACCGGCGCGCTGCTCTTCACCGTCTTCGGCGTCGCCGCCGCACCGGCCGGCGCGCCGGCGCCCGCGGCCGGGCGGGAAACCCTGCAGGACCGGCTCAAGCGGCTGCCGGACGACCACCGAGGCTGGGCCCAGCTCGGCGTCCAGTACGTCGACCAGGCCAGGATCAGCGGCGACCCGTCGTACTACACCAAGGCGGCAGGCGCGCTCGACACCGCCGCCCGGCTCAGCCCGCGCGACGACGCCGTCCTGACCGGCCGGGCCACGCTCGCCGCCGGCCGCCACGAGTTCGCCGAGGCCGAGCGGCTGGCCGAGCGGGCGCTCGACGCCAACGCCTACAGCGCGGCCGCGTACGGGGTGCTCGCCGACGCCCGCGTCCAGCTCGGCGACCTGCGCGGCGCGCGGGAGGCGGTCGAGCGGATGCTGGACCTGCGGCCCGGCGTCGCGTCCTTCGCGCGCGCCTCGTACGCGGCCGAGCTGCGCGGAGACCTCGACGGCGCGCGCCGCTACCTCCAGTACGCCCACGAGGACGCGCGCGTCCCCGCCGATCTCGCCTACGCCCGCCACCAGCTCGGCGAGCTGGCCCTGCACGCCCACGACTTCGAGACGGCCGACCGGTGGTACGCCAGGGCGCTGGAGACCGACCCCGGCTACACGCCCGCCCTCGCCGGCCGGGCCAGGGCCGCCGCGCTCGGCGGCCGGCTGGACGAGGCGCTCACCCGGTACGAGGGCGTGGTCCGGCGGCTGCCGCTGCCCCAGTATCTGATCGAGCAGGGCGAGGTGCGGCTCAAGGCGGGCCTGCCCGCCGACTGGACGCTGCTGGACGCCCAGCGCGACCTGCTCGCCAGGACGGGCGTCCGCGACGACCTGACGTGGGCCGAGTTCGAGGCCGACCACGGCGACCCCGACGAGGCGGTGCGGCACGCCCGTGCCGAGTACGCCCGCAACCCCGGCCTGATCGCCGCCGACGCGCTCGGCTGGGCGCTGTTCAAGGCCGACCGGCCGCGCGAGGCTCTGCGGTACGCGAAACAGGCCACCTCGACCGGCTGGCGGCATCCCGTCCTCCGCTACCACCGCGCCGAGATCGAAAGATCCCTCGGCCGCGACGTCCCCCTCGACCCCCGCTTCGACCCGGAGCTGGCCACCCTGGCGAGGTTCTCATGACCGACCCCGAGCTCACCCCCCTCACCGAAGCCCCCTCCCACCCCACGAAATCGGCCGCCACTCCCGACCAGGTCCGTAACGCCGCCCGCACACCGAACCGGACCCACCCCACAGAACGGGCCGACCTCCCGGAAGACGCCCGTCACGCCGCCTCGCGCAGGATCTGGTGGCGGTTGGGGGTCTTGCTGCTCGGGCTGGTGCCGGTGTTCCTGAGCGTGCCGGCGCGGGCCGCCGCCGCGCATCCGCTGGGGAACTTCACGGTCAACCACTACAACGGGCTGACCGTCTCCGGCGGGCAGGTGGAGAACCTGGCCGTGGTGGACCTGGCGGAGCTGCCCACGCTGCAGGCCAGGACGGAGGTGGACGCCACCTACGCCTCCCGCCGCTGCGCCGCGCTCGCCGCCGCCCAGCGGCTGACGGTGGGCGGCGCGGCCGTCCCTTGGCGGGTGGTACGGGCCGGGCACGCGTACACGCCGGGCCAGGGCGGGCTCAGGACCAGCCGCCTGACCTGCGACCTGGTGGCGGAGACCGCGGTGTCCGGCGCGGTGACGTTCACCGACGGCTTCGAGCAGGACCGGATCGGCTGGCGTGAGATCACCGCGACCGGCGCAGGGGTCCGGCTCGCCGACGCCACCGTGCCCGAGTCCAGCGTGAGCGGGGAACTGCGCAGGTACCCGGACGACCTGCTGACGTCACCGCTGGACCAGCGGACGGCCTCGTTCACCGTCTCACGGCTCGGCGCCGGGACCGGGACCCCCACGTCCGGGACCCCCGGCCTCTCCGTCGGCGGACCCGTCGGTGAGGCGCTCGACGCGCTGGACCGGACGTTCACCGGGCTCGTCGGCGCCGACTCGCTGACCGTGCCGCTCGGGCTGCTGGCGCTGGGCCTGGCGGTGGTGCTGGGGGCCGGGCACGCGCTGATCCCCGGGCACGGGAAGACCGTCATGGCCGCCTACCTGGCGGGGCGCCGCGGACGGCCCAGGGACGCGCTCGTCGTGGGCGCCACGGTGACGGCCACCCACACCGTGGGGGTGCTGGCGGTGGGGCTCGCGCTGAGCGTCTTCACGGCCCTGGCCGGCGAGTCGGTGCTGGCCTGGCTGGGGGTGGCCGGCGGCGTGCTGATCGCCGCCATCGGCCTCCGCCTGATCCACACCGCCCGCCGCTCCCGGAACGCCCAGGCCGTCGGGCACGGGCACGGCCATGGGCACGGCCATGGACACGGCCATGGACACGGCCATGGACACGGCCATGGACACGGCCATGGACACGGCCATGGACACGGCCACGGGCATCGGAGGAGTGGGCTGGTGGGGCTGGGGGTGGCCGGTGGGCTGGTGCCGAGCCCGTCGGCGCTGGTCGTGCTGCTGGGCGCGGTCGCGCTGGGCCGGACCTGGTTCGGGGTGGCGCTGGTGACCGCCTACGGGGTCGGCATGGCCGCCACCCTGACCGTCACCGGCCTGCTGCTGGTCAAGCTGGTCGACCGGCTGGAGGCGCGGGCGTCGGCGGGCCGCCGGCTCGCCGCCCGCCTGTCGGGCGCGGCCCCGCTGGGCACGGCCGTGATGGTGGTGCTCCTCGGCGCCGGACTGGCCCTCCGCTCAGCCGTGACGCTGTGACCACCCGATGCCTCAGTCGACCCCGGGCAGATCGGAGACGTCGTACTCGGCATCACCGTCGTCGGCCCGCCGCATCTTGATGTCGTCCGCCCACGCCGAGGTCAGCCTCCGGATGTCTCGCACCCGGTCCGCGGTCACCCCGTAGGCCGCGAACTCCTCGTCGGCGATGAACTCCACGAACTCCAGCCGCATGACGAGCTCGGGAAGTGAGAAGTCCTCCGCGTGCAGGCCGCCCAAACGCTCCAGATCTCTGAAGGAGTAGAGGTGGGCCACGGCGGCGATGTCGATGACATCCCGGGCCAGGCTGCGTTCGTACAGTGCCCGCATCTTCAGGCCCACGGCGTCGTCGAGCGCGACGACCCGCAGTTCGCCGCACACGCTGGGCTGCTGCTGGAGCGCCTCCCTGAGGAGGTCCACCTCACAGTGCTCCTCCGTCGAGGGATCCTTGAGGAGCAGTCGCCCGTACCGGGGTGTCACCTCCAGCACGGACACCTCCAGACCGGCGGCGCTGAGCGCTTGGGCGATCCCCTCCGCCACCTCCGGCAGCGGCGTGTCCGCGCTGGTGGCGAAGTCCAGGTCGGTGCTCGGCCGGTCCATGAATCCGTGCGCCCGCATCGCGTGCCCGCCCGCGAGCAGCAGATGGAAGCGCTCGCATGCCGGCAGAACCATTCCCAGCACCCGTTCCTGGAACGGCGGGAAGCGGATCACGGGAGCATGCCGAGGGCCAGCTTGTGCTCCCAGGCCCGGCGGTGGCCCGGGCCGAGCCCTTTCCTGAGCAGCGGCCAGTCGGCGGTCAGGTGGCGCGCGTTGAGGTATCTCTCCGCGTCCACGCGCCCGCCGCCCGTGATCACCATGCGGTACATCGACAGCCTCAGGCGCAGATCGGCCAGGTCGTACTCGCGGGGGCCCGACCATGACAGGTGGGGCGGCAGCGCCACCTTGCCGTCCACGGGTCCGCGCAGGTCCGTGAGCGAGTCGGGGATCTGGGCCAGCAGCCCGTCAGACCTGGAGGGAAGCGCCATGGCTCAAGTATGGCGGCGCAGACGGCGGGTGGAAGGCAGGTCGTGGCGGCCCGAGAGGAACTCCTGGAAGGCGATCTTGGCCCGGATCGCCGGCCGGCGCCAGCGTTCCTCCCGGTGGATGGCCTTGGCCATCTTGCGCGGCGAGCGCCCGACGAAGAACCAGTGGGCCCACGGCGACCCCGGCCGGGCCAGCCGCACCGCGCCCACCAGCAGCAGGAAGGGGAGGAACAGCCCTGCCATGCCGGTCCAGATCTTCCCCTTGAGCAGGGTGATCACGGCCAGCACCAGGTTGCCCAGGATCAGCGCCGCCGGGTCGACCAGCGGCGGGCCGAAGTCCCAGCTGAGCGGCCGCAGCCCGATGAGCAGCAGCCCGGTGACCGCCACGGCGATGAACACCGCGTCCACCGAGGTGCGCCCCTCCTCCTCCCAGTAGACGTCGTGCAGGTGGAGGATCAGCGCGAACTCGTCGAGCACCAGGGCCGACCCGATCCCGAACACCGACGCCGCGACCGCGTGCCCCACCTGCGACGCGCCGGAGACGACCATCCCGGCCACCCCGCCGACCAGCATGAGCACGACCCCGAACACCACGTGGTGGATGTGCATCTCGCCCACGTTGACGTTGCGGAACCAGCCGACCTTGGCCCTGATCAGCCGTACGTTGATGCGGGTGGCGATGAACGCCACGATGAGCGCGACGAAGAAACAGAACAGCGGCAGCCGTCCCGTCGCGATGATGCTTCCGTGAAACCATTTCTCCATGACCGTGAACCGACTCTACGAGCCTGTGGGCAGTGGTGCGGTCAGGAGAGGAATCCGCGCAGCAGGGCGGCCGTGCCTTCCAGGTGTTCGCTCATGGCGCGGCCGGCCCCCTCGGGGTCGCCCGCCAGGATGGCCGCCACGATCGCCCGGTGCTGCGCGGCCGCGTGGTCGAGGTTGACCTGGAGCATGGGGATGGCGTTGAGCAGGTCGCTCACCCGCAGGCGGGCGTCGGCGCAGGCGGACGCGAGCAGGGCGGACCCGGTCAGCTCGGCGATCGACAGGTGGAAGGCGGTGTCGAGGCGGCGGTAGTCCTCCAGCGAGGCGCCGTCCAGGTCGGCCAGCCTGCGCCTGAGCGTGTCGCGCTGCCCGCCGGTCAGCTCCATCCCGGCCAGCGCCTGGGCGGCGCCGCACTCGACGGCCAGGCGGAAGGTGAGCGCGTCCGCCAGGTCGTCGGTGCCCATGTCGGCGACCGCCTTGCGCAGGTCGGCCGGCCCCGGCCGGGGCGGCACGTAGGTGACGAACGCGCCGCCGTAACGGCCGCGCCGCACGTCGAGGTAGCCCGCGTCCTGCAGGGCGCGGATGGCCTCGCGCAGCGTCACCCTGCTGATGCCGAGCTGGACGGCCAGCTCGCGCTCGGGCGGGAGCTTGTCTCCCGGCGCCACCACGCCCAGCTTGATCGCCTGCAGGAGCCGTTCGACGGTCTCCTCGAAGGCGTTTCCGGCTCTCACGGGGCGCAGCACCGTCATCAAACGCGCCGACTCGTCCAACGTGTCCTCAGGTCTTGACAAGCGATCCCGCCATACACATCAATGGTCTGAGACTAGCCCAATCAACGGGAAACCGCCTCCTGCGAGATCGGAGCCAGCACGTGAGCGAGCGGTCCAGTCATGGCTTCCTCACCGTCGACGAGCTACGGCAGGAGGTCGCGGCGGGCCTGGTCGACACGGTGCTGCTGGCCATCGCCGACATGCAGGGCCGCCTCCAGGGCAAGCGCCTGTCCGCGCGCTACTTCCTCGACGAGGTGCTGCACCACGGCTCCGAGGGGTGCAACTACCTGCTCGCCGTCGACGTCGACATGAACACGGTCGGCGGATACGCGATGTCGTCCTGGGATCGCGGGTACGGGGACTTCGTGATGCGGCCCGACCTGTCGACGCTGCGGCGGGTGCCCTGGCAGGAGGGCACCGCCCTGGTCATGGCCGACCTCACCTGGGAGGACGGCGGCGAGGTGACCGCCTCGCCGCGCCAGATCCTCCGCCGCCAGCTCGCCCGCCTCCAGGAGCGCGGCCTGCGCGCCTGCGTCGGCACCGAGCTGGAGTTCGTCGTCTACGAGGACTCGTACGAGGGAGCCTGGAACCGCGCCTACCGCGACCTGACCCCCGCCAACCTCTACAACGTCGACTACTCGCTGCTCGGCACCGCCCGCGTCGAGCCGCTGCTGCGCCGCATCCGGCGCGACATGGAGGGCGCGGGCCTGTACGTGGAGTCCGCCAAGGGCGAGTGCAACCCGGGCCAGCACGAGATCACCTTCCGCTACGCCGAGGCGCTGGTCACCTGCGACAACCACGCCGTCTACAAGAACGGCGCCAAGGAGATCGCCGCCCAGGAGGGCAAGTCGATCACCTTCATGGCCAAGCCGAACGACCGCGAGGGCAACTCCTGCCACATCCACATCTCGCTGCGCGGGGCGGACGGCGAGCTGGTGATGGCGGGCGACGGGCCGCACGGGCTCTCGCCGCTGGGTCAGCGGTTCATCGCCGGCCAGCTCGCCTGCCTGCGCGAGCTCACCCTCATGTACGCGCCCAACATCAACTCCTACAAGCGGTTCGTGCCCGGCAGCTTCGCGCCCACGGCCGTCAAGTGGGGCGTCGACAACCGCACCTGCGCGCTGCGCCTGGTCGGCCACGGCCCCTCGCTGCGGGTGGAGAACCGGGTGCCGGGCGGCGACGTGAACCCGTACCTCGCGGTGGCCGCGCTGGTCGCGGCCGGCCTGCACGGCATCGACGGGGAGCTGGAGCTGGAGGAGGCGTTCGAGGGCAACGCCTACACCTCCGGCGCCGAGACCGTGCCGCACACCCTGCGCGACGCGCTGGCCCTGTTCGAGGGTTCCAAACTGGCCGGGGAGGAGTTCGGGGAGGACGTGGTGGCCCACTACGCCAACAACGCGCGGGTCGAGCTGGCCGCCTTCGACGCGGCGGTGACCGACTGGGAGATGTTCCGGGGATTCGAGCGCCTGTGAAGATCATCAATCCGGCGACGGAGCAGGTCGTGGCCGAGGTCGAGATGGCCGGGGCCGCCGCGGTCGACGAGGCCGTGGCCAGGGCCGCGAAGGCCTACCGGGAGTGGCGCGAGGTGGCCCCGGGCGACCGGGCGCGGCTGCTGCGCGGCTTCGCCGACCTGGTCGACGCGCACGCCGAGGAGCTGGCGATGCTTGAGGTGGCCAACGCCGGCCACCCCGTCGGCAACGCCCGCTGGGAGGCGGCCGCCGTCCGCGACGTGCTCCACTACTACTCCGGCGCTCCCGAGCGCAACCACGGCAGGCAGATCCCGGTGCCCGGCGGCGTGGACGTCACGTTCCAGGAGCCGCTGGGCGTGGTGGGCGTGATCGTGCCGTGGAACTTCCCGATGCTGATCATGTCGTGGGGCGTCGCGCCTGCCCTCGCGGCGGGCAACACGGTCATCGTCAAGCCCGCCGAGCAGACCCCGCTGACCGCGCTGCGGCTGGCCGAGCTGGCCCTGGCGGCGGGCCTGCCCGAGGGGGTGCTCCAGGTCCTGCCCGGGGCAGGGGAGGTCGCGGGCGCCCGGCTGGTCGAGCACCCCGGCGTCGCCAAGATCGTGTTCACCGGCTCGACCGAGGTGGGCAAGGAGATCGCGGCCAAGGCCGCCGCCCACGTCAAGCGGCTCACGCTGGAGCTCGGCGGCAAGTCGGCCAACATCGTCTTCGCCGACGCCGACGTCGCCAAGGCCGCCGCCGCCGCCCCGTACGCGGTCTTCGACAACAGCGGTCAAGACTGCTGCGCCCGCTCGCGCGTGCTGGTGCAGGAGAGCGTGTACGACGAGTTCCTGGAGCGGTTGTCGGAGGCGGTGCGCGGGCTGCGCGTCGGCGACCCGCTCGACCCCGCCACCGAGATGGGCCCGCTGATCAGCCCCGAGCACCTGGAGCGGGTCCGCGGCTTCGTCGCCGACCCGTACCTGCAAGGTTCGTGCCCGCAGGGCCGCGGCTACTGGTTCCCGCCGACGGTGCTGACCTCGAACGTCACCGACCGGGCGTTCACCGAGGAGATCTTCGGGCCTGTCGTGTCCGTGGTGCCGTTCGCCGGTGAGGCCGACGCGGTCCGCATCGCCAACGACACCCGTTACGGCCTGTCCGGCTCCATCTGGACCCGCGACATCGGCCGGGCGCTGCGGGTGGCCCGCGCGGTCGAGTCCGGCGCGCTCTCGGTCAACTCCAACTCCTCGGTCCGCTACTGGACCCCGTTCGGCGGCTTCAAGGAGTCGGGGCTCGGCCGCGAGCTGGGCCCCGACGCGCTCGCCGCCTTCACCGAGACCAAGAACGTCTTCATCTCAACGGAGTAGCCCTATGCAGCGTTTGCTGGACCGCGTGGCCGTCATCACCGGAGCGGGCAGCGGCATCGGCCTGGCCACCGCGCACCGGTTCGCCGAGGAGGGCGCCAAGGTCGTCTGCGTCGACATCGACGAGGAGGCGGGCGCCAAGGCCGCCACCGAGGTCGGCGGCCTGTTCGTCAAGGCCGACGTGACCAGCGAGGACGACGTGGCGCGGATGTACGAGACCGCGTTCGAGACCTACGGGAGCGTGGACGTCGCGTTCAACAACGCGGGCATCTCGCCGCCCGACGACGACTCCATCCTGGAGACCGGCATCGACGCCTGGCGCCGGGTCCAGGAGGTCAACCTGACCAGCGTATACCTGTGCTGCAGGCACGCCATCGGCTACATGCGCCGCCAGGGCAAGGGTTCGATCATCAACACCGCCTCGTTCGTGGCCGTCATGGGGTCGGCGACCTCGCAGATCTCCTACACCGCTTCCAAGGGCGGGGTGCTGGCCATGTCGCGCGAGCTGGGGGTGCAGTTCGCCCGCGAGGGCATCCGGGTCAACGCGCTGTGCCCGGGGCCGGTCAACACGCCGCTGCTCCAGGAGCTGTTCGCCAAGGACCCCGAGCGGGCGCAGCGGCGGCTGGTGCACGTGCCGCTCGGCCGCTTCGCCGAGGCGTCGGAGATCGCGGCCGCGGCCGCCTTCCTGGCCAGCGACGACGCGTCGTTCATCACGGCGTCGCAGTTCCTGGTCGACGGGGGGATCTCCGGCGCGTACGTGACGCCGCTGTGAGCCGGCCCGTCATCGGTGTCAGCACCTACGTCGAACCCGCCCGGTTCACGGTGTGGGACCTGCCCGTGGCGCTGCTGCCGTACATGTACGTGGAGCAGGTGACGCGGGCGGGCGGGCAGCCGGTGCTCATCCCGCCGGCGGGCGATCCGGCGGCGCTGGTGACCCGGCTGGACGGGCTGATCCTGGCGGGCGGCGGGGACATCGACCCGGACCGGTACGGCGCGTCACCCCACCCCCACACCGACTACATCCGGAAATTTCGTGACACCGCCGAGTTCGCCCTGATGACCGCGGCCCTCGAAGCCCGGACCCCCTTCCTGGGCGTCTGCCGGGGTCTCCAGGTCCTCAACATCGCCCTGGGCGGCACCCTCCACCAGCACCTCCCTGACGTCGTCGGCCACACCGGCCACTCCCCCGCCCCCGGCCGGTTCGGCCCCCTCCCCGTGCGCCCCGCCGCCGGCAGCAAGCTCGCCAAGATCCTCGGCGGCGCCCCGGTCACCGTGCCCCACTACCACCACCAGGCCGTCGACCGCCTGGGCACGGGCCTGACAGTGACGGCCACCTCCGGGGACGGCACGATCGAGGCCGTGGAACTCGACTCCCACCCGTTCGCCGTCGCCGTCCAGTGGCACCCGGAGGCCGCCGACGACTGTGCCCTCTTCGAAGCCCTAGTCGCGAACGCTCTGGTCGCGCACGCCGCGGAGTTCGCGGACGCGACAATTCACCCCGAAGGCCATTAGGCTTGCCACATCACCGTCGAAGCCGTGCGGGAGAGCGCCCTGACAGCCGGTCGGGGCCCCTGAAGGAGCAAGCCCTCCCCGCGAACCTCTCAAGGCAAAGGACCGTACGGCCGAGGTGTCCTCTGGAAAGCAGGTCCGCGCGACCTCGCCGAAGGTGAAAGTCCGGAAAAAAGCCGGGTGAAGCTCTCAGGCACCGACGACAGAGGGGGAGGATCCCGGCATCCGATCCTGTCCTGAGGTGCGACATGTCACGACCGACGCCGCTGAGAGACGTGCACGAGTCTCTCGGCGCCACCCTGACCGACTTCGCCGGCTGGCTCATGCCGCTGCGCTACGGCAGCGAGTCCGCGGAGCACAACGCGGTCCGCCAGGCGGCCGGGCTCTTCGACCTGTCGCACATGGGGGAGATCTTCCTCACCGGCCCGCAGGCGGCGGACGCCCTGGACTACGCCCTGGTGGGACACCTGTCGGCGCTGGCGACCGGGCGGGCGCGCTACACGATGATCGTCGACGAGCGCGGCGGGGTGCTGGACGACCTCATCGTCTACCGGCTCGGCGACGAGGAGTTCATGGTCGTGGCCAACGCCTCGAACGCGGGCAAGGTCGCGGACGAGCTGATGACCCGCGCCAAGGCTTACGACGCGCGGGTCGAGGACCGCTCCGACGAGTACGCCCTCATCGCCGTCCAGGGCCCGCGCTCCCAGGAGATCCTCGCCACCCTCACCGACGCCGACCTGGCCGGGCTCAAGTACTACACCGGCCTGCCCGGCAGGGTCGACGGGCGGGAGGCGCTCATCGCCCGCACCGGCTACACCGGCGAGGACGGCTTCGAGCTGTTCGTGGCCGTCCAGGACGCGGTGCCGCTGTGGCACGCGCTGACCGCCGCCGGCGAACCGTACGGGCTGAAGCCGGCCGGGCTGTCCAGCCGTGACACGCTCCGCCTGGAAGCGGGCATGCCGTTGTACGGCAACGAGCTGAGCGCGGAGCTGACCCCGTTCGACGCGGGGATGGACAGGGTGGTGAAATTCGACAAGCCGGGCGACTTCGTGGGCAGGTCGGCGCTGGAGGCGGTCAAGGACACCCCGCCGCGGCGCCGCCTGACCGGGCTGGTCGCGCGCGGCCGCCGGGTGCCCCGCCACGGATACCCGGTGACCAAGGACGGTGCCGTCGTCGGCGAGGTCACCAGCGGCGCGCCCTCGCAGACGCTGGGCAAGCCCATCGCGCTGGCCTACGTCGACGCCGGCATCGACGCCGGCGAAGGTCTGGCCGTCGACATCAGGGGCAGGCAAGAACCCGTGGACGTGGTCGAGCTGCCCTTCTACAGGAGGAACAAGTGAGCAACATCCCTGACGACCTGAGCTACACCAAGGAGCACGAGTGGATCTCCGGCCTGGAGGACGGCCTGGTCGCCACGATCGGCATCACGGCCTTCGCCGCCGAGGCCCTCGGTGACGTGGTCTACGTGCAGCTCCCGGAGGTCGGCTCGACCGTGGAAGCCGGGGACTCGATCGGCGAGGTCGAGTCCACCAAGTCCGTGAGCGAGATCTACACGCCTGTCGGCGGCGAGGTGGTCGAGGTCAACCAGACCCTGGTGGACGACCCGTCGCTGGCCAACAGCGACCCGTACGGCGAGGGCTGGATGTTCAAGGTGCGCGCCGACGGCGACGCCGCCGACCTGCTCTCCGCCGAGGAGTACGCCGCCCTCACCTCGGGCGAGTCCTGACCCACCCGCCGGGGCCCGGCACCGGGCCCCGGCCCCGCGCGTGAAAGGCGCCATCAATGGCGATCAGCGTCTTCGACCTCTTCAAGATCGGGATCGGCCCGTCCAGCTCCCACACCGGCGGCCCGATGGCCGCCGCCCACCGGTTCGCGCGCGGCCTGCACCAGGACGGGCTGCTCGGCCGTACGGCGCGCGTCGAGGCCATCCTGTACGGCTCCCTCGGCCTGACCGGCAAGGGCCACGGCAGCGACAAGGCCGTCCTGCTGGGCCTGTCGGGCGAGAAGCCCGAGCTGGTGGACGTCGACACCGTGGACGAGCGGCTGGCCGCGATGCGCGAGTCCGGCACGGTCCGGCTGTTCGGCGAGCGGGAGATCCCGTTCGTGATCGGCGAGGACCTGGTGTTCGAGCGGAAGATCTCGCTGCCGGAGCACCCGAACGGCATGCGCTTCACCGCCTACGACGAGGCGGGCGGGAGCCTGCGCGAGAAGGTGTACTTCTCCGTCGGCGGCGGCTTCGTGGTCGACGAGACCGCCACCGGCGCCGGCCGCATCAAGCCGGACGACACGGTCCTGCCCTACCCGTTCACCACCGGCGAGGAGCTGCTCAAGCACTGCTCGGCCACCGGCCTGTCGATCTCCGGGCTGATGCTGGAGAACGAGAAGGCGTTCGGCCTCGGCGAGGACGCGATCCGCGCCCGCGTGCTCGACCTCTGGCGGGTCATGACGGAGTGCGTGCGGCGGGGCATCGCCAAGGAAGGCGTGCTGCCCGGCGGGCTCAAGGTCAAGCGCCGCGCCCACCAGCTGCACCGCCGCCTGCAGGCCGAGTCCGCCGAGAAGGATCCCCTGCAGGCGATGGACTGGGTGTCGCTGTTCGCCCTGGCCGTCAACGAGGAGAACGCCGCCGGGGGCCGCATCGTCACCGCCCCCACCAACGGCGCGGCCGGCATCATCCCCGCCGTGCTCACGTACTACTCCCGCTTCACCCCGAACGCCGACGACGACGGCGTGATCCGCTTCCTGCTGACGGCGGCGGCGATCGGCGTGCTGTTCAAGGAGAACGCGTCCATCTCCGGCGCCGAGGTCGGCTGTCAGGGCGAGGTCGGCTCGGCCTGCTCGATGGCCTCGGCGGGGCTCACCGAGGTCCTCGGCGGCACCCCCGAGCAGGTGGAGAACGCCGCCGAGATCGGCATCGAGCACAACCTGGGCCTGACCTGCGACCCGATCGGCGGCCTGGTGCAGATCCCGTGCATCGAGCGGAACGCGGTCGCCTCCATCAAGGCCATCACCGCGGCCCGCATCGCGCTGCGCGGCGACGGCCGCCACCACGTGTCGCTCGACAAGGCCATCAAGACCATGCGCGACACCGGCAGGGACATGCTCGACAAGTACAAGGAGACCTCGCGCGGCGGCCTCGCCGTGAACGTCATCGAGTGCTGAGACGCTTCGGAGCCGGCCGGATCCCAGGCAGCGTGAGGTCTAGCGACGGACGTGGATGCGGACCACCGCGCCCAGCTCGTCGTCGCGGACCTCACGCCGGATGCGGCCGACGATCTCCCGGTCCAGCTTGCCCACCACCGCGCCCACGTCCGCCCCCGGCGGGCAGGAGAGCGAGATCCGCAGCCGGGCCGCGCCTTCCAGCTCGCCGAGCACCCGCACCGCCGCCCGCGACAGCCCTTCCACGTCCTTGAGGCCCACGCAGAGCATCGCCGTGCCCGTACCGGACCGCGTCCCGAACCGGCCCCAGCCGAGGCTCAGCAGCAGCCACCGGAGCGTCACCAGCGCGAGCACCACCAGCACCAGGGCCACCAGCCAGGGCACCCACGGCTGCCCGCTCAGAGCGTCGGCGGTGCGCTCCGGCAGCACCCTGGCCCGCGGCGACAGCCCGCGCAGCTGGCCCTGGCCGCGCAGCCAGGCGAAGCCGCCGGCGATCAGCAGCACCGCGCCCACCACGGCCAGCCCCAGGCGGTTGCCCCCGTACTGCCGCATCACAGCCCCTTCCTGCGCAGCCGCACCACGACCTCACCCGTGCCGAGCGTGCCCAGCCCCGCCAGCCGGTCGCCCACCGCGGTGCCCACCTGCCTGAGCATCGCGCCCGACGACTCGGGGCCGGTCACCACGGTGACCTCGATGCGCCGCCTGCGCAGCCGTACCCTGACCCGGTCCACCCCGTCGGCCTGCCGCGCGACCTCGCGCAGCGTGCGGCGCAGGCCGGAGCGGGTGATGCCGATGACGATCAGTGGGTCCGTGGTCTCCACGGGTATGAGCCTGCACCGGCCCGGCAGCACCGCCAGCAGGAGCAGGCCCAGCCCCAGGCCCGCGACCCCCAGCGCGGGCGCCGACAGATCCTTCCACGATGACGCGGACGCCAGCGCGGCGGCCTCGTCGATCGGCACCAGGCCGAGCGGCCGGGCCCACAGGCCCGCGACGATCTCCGCGGCGAGGAGCCCGAGTCCGGCGGTCAGCAGCGCCGCCACGGCCACACCGGCGGGCGTTCTGGCTGGTCGGAGCACCCGGCGGGATCTGCGGACCGGGGAGTCGCGCACCGCGGCGGAGGTACCGGGCAGAAGCTGCTGGAGCGTGGTCATCACAACCATCAGAGGTACACGGGCGAGGCTCCCGCTCGACCGTGTCCCCGCCGCCCGTTTGCAGGATCATTACGGGCCATGCGATCAATGCGAATCAGCCTCATGTTCAATTGCCGGTTATGCCGTTACGCTGCCGGTATGGACGACCGCCAGCGCTACGACCGTGCCACCGCCGCGCTCGAGCCGCCGTTCGCCATCCTCGACCTGGCCGCGATGCGCGCCAACGCCGCGAGCATGGTGCGCCGGGCCGCGGGCAAGCCGATCAGGGTGGCCACCAAATCACTCCGATCCCGGCCGCTGCTGGAGCGGGTGCTGGCCATCGAGGGCTTCCGCGGCCTGATGGCGTTCACCCTCCCCGAGGCGCTCTGGCTCGCGTCCCGAGGCCGCACCGACATCCTCGTCGCCTACCCCACCGCCGACCGGCAGGCCCTCGCCGCCCTGGCCGCGGACGCCGACGCCGCCCGGCACATCACGATCACCGTCGACTCGGCCGACCACCTCGCCTACCTGGACCAGGCGCTCTCCGGAGTCCACCCCCGGCACGAGATCCGGCTCTGCCTCGACATCGACGCCGGCTTCGTCGCCCTCGGCGGCCGGTTCAGGGCCGGCGCGCTGCGCTCCCCCGTCCGCGACGCCGACCAGGCCGCCCGCCTGGCCGCCGACATCGCCAAACGCCCCGGCTACCGGCTGGCGGGACTGCTCGCGTACGAGGCCCAGATCGCCGGCGTCGGCGACGCCCCCCAGAGCGCCGCCTACGGCCGCGTCGTGCGGCTCATGCAGACCCTCTCGGCCAGAGAGCTCGTGATGCGCCGCGGCCGCATCGTCAACGCCGTCCGCCAGGTCGCCGACCTCGAGTTCGTCAACGGCGGCGGCACCGGCTCCATCGAACGCACCGTACGCGAGAAGGCCGTCACCGAGGTCGCCGCCGGATCCGGGCTCTTCCACCCCAGGTTGTTCGACTTCTACCGCGGCTTCACCGGCCACCCCGCCGCGATGTTCGCGCTCCCCGTCGTGCGCCGTCCCTCACCGGACACCGTGACCGTGCTCGGCGGCGGCTACATCGCCTCCGGCCCCCCGGGCACCGGCCGCGCGCCCCAGCCGTACCTGCCCGCCGGCCTGCGCTACAGCCGCGACGAGGGCGCGGGCGAGGTGCAGACCCCCCTCACCGGCCAGGCAGCCGAGGACCTGCGCGTCGGCGACCGCGTCTGGTTCAGGCACGCCAAGGCGGGCGAGCTGTGCGAGCGCTTCGACACCCTCCACCTCGTCGACGGCGACACCGTCGTGGAATCCGTGCCGACCTACCGCGGCGAGGGCAGGACGTTCCTCTGACCGCTTACCGCCGCCGTGTTCCTCTGACCGCTACCGGCGCCTGCGCCGCCGCCACAGCACCACGGCCGCCCCCAGCACCAGCACCGCGCCCACCCCGATCAGCACCGGGGCCAGATCCGGCGGCTCCTCGTCCCACAGCCGCTCAGGGTCCTGCCCCAGCTCCACCGGCCGCGGCGACATGCCCAGCGCGTCACTCACCTGCGCCACCAGGTTGCCCGCCCTGGTCTTCACATCCGCCACCGTGCGCTCGGCGACCCGCTTCGGGCTCACCCGGTCGGCGATGGCATCCACCGTCTGCGCCAACTCCGCGCGCGTCCGCGCGATCCGCCGCTCCAGCTCATCAGGATCGGTGTCAGCCATGACTCTCCTTCCGGCGCGCTCCTGCTCGTGACGATCAGTCTGTCAGGTCATCACCCCGGACGGCACGCCAGCCCGGCCGGTAGGTTCTCCAGGAGAACCACGGGAGGACCTGATGACCGAATCCAAGCTCGCGCCCGGCGACGCCGCGCCCGAGTTCACGCTGCCCACCTCCGACGGCGGCAGCGTCTCTCTCGCCGACCACCGCGGCAAGCGCGTGATCCTCTACTTCTACCCCGCCGCCATGACACCCGGCTGCACCAAACAGGCCTGCGACTTCCGCGACAACCTCGGCCGGCTCACCGACGAGGGCTACGTCGTCCTCGGCGTCTCCAAGGACAAGCCCGCCAAACTCGCCAAGTTCGCCGAACGCGACGCCCTGACCTTCCCGCTCCTGTCGGACCCCGAGCTGGAGATCCACAAGGCGTACGGCGCGTTCGGGCTCAAGAAGCTGTACGGCAAGGAGGTCGAGGGCGTCATCCGCTCCACCTTCGTCATCGACCCCGCCGGAAAGATCGAACAGGCGCTGTACAACGTGCGAGCCACCGGCCACGTCGCAAGCCTCAAGAAGAAACTCGGCCTTTCCTGACCAAAAGGACTTCGCTCGTCCGCAAACACTGAAACTGTCGGCCGGCTTTTCTAGCTTTACGACATGGCCGCTTATCAGAAGTACACGCGAGCGATGCTCGCCGAGGCGGCGGCGACTTCTCTCAGCGTTGCCGATGTGCTCCGCCGCCTGGGCATCAGATGGACCGGCGGCAGTCATGCACACATCAGCCGCCGGCTGAAGCACTTCGCCATCGACACCTCCCATTTCGTGGGGAGGGCGCACGGCAAGGGCAGGAGATCTCCCACCCTGCGCCCCTATCAGGAGATCCTCGTCCTCCGCCCGCCGGCGTCCATCCGCGAGAAGGCGCCCGCGCTGCGCCGGGCGTTGCGGGAAGCCGGGCTGCCCTACGCCTGCGCAGGCTGTAGGATTGACGGCACGTGGCAGGGAAAGCCGCTCACTCTCCATGTCGACCACATCAACGGTGATTGGCTCGACAATCGACAGGAGAATTTGCGATTCCTCTGTCCGAATTGCCATTCTCAGACCGCCAACTTCGCGGGCAGGGGAAAGGCGAAGGGGCCGTAGCCCAATGGCAGAGGCACAGTCTTTAGGTGGCTGGCAGTGTGGGTTCGAATCCCATCGGCCCTACATTTTCCTTCATTCTCGCCGGCAGATCGTGCTCCCTGCGTGGCGATTTCTGCTGTAGATCACGAGACCGTGTTGGCCGGTCGTTCACCGCGGGCGTACTGGGCTATCTGAGCGGCGGCCACCTGCCAGGCGCGGGCGTCCGCCTGGGGGACGTCGCCTGCCACGTGCGGGGTGATGAGGACCCCGGGGGTGTGCCAGAGGGGGTGGTCCGGGGGAAGGGGTTCGGGGTCGGTGACGTCGAGGATGGCGCGCAGGCGGCCGGTGCGGGTCTCGGCGAGCAGGGCCTGGGTGTCGACGACGGGGCCGCGGGCCGCGTTGAGGAGGATGGCGCCGTCCTTCATGGCCGCGAGGAAGTCCTTGTCGGCGAGGTGGTGGGTGCCGGGGGTGAGGGGCAGCATGAGGGCGACCACGTCCTGGGCGGGCAGGAGGGCCGGGAGGTCGGCCATGGTGACGACGCCGGGGCGGGGGTGGCGGGCCATCATCGTGATGTGCGGGCCGAACGGCTCCAGGCGGGCGCGGAGCTGGACGCCGAGGTCGCCGGCGCCGAGGATGAGCACCCGCTTGTCCCAGAGCGTCTCGGCGACGTGCGGGTTCCAGCGGGCGGCGGCCTGGTCGGCGGCGAAGGCGGGCAGGTCGCGGGCGACGGCCAGCAGGGTGGCGGCGGCCCATTCGGCGACGGCGGGGCCGTGGGCGCCGCGCGCGTTCGACAGGGTGACGTGGGCGGGCAGGCGGCCGGTCCAGTTGTCGGTGCCGGCGCTGAGCGTCTGCACGAGCCGGAGCGCGGGCAGCCGGTCGACGAGGGCGAGCACGCGGTCCACCGGGCGGGAGGGGATGACCATGACCTCAGCCGCCTCGGCGCCTTCCGGCGGTTCGTCGCGCACGTCGTACAGGAGCGCGGTGACGCCGTCGACGGCGGCGAGCGCGTCGAGGCCGCGCGGCTCGGGCACGAGGGCGATGAGGGGCTGGTCGGACGCTTCGGACTGGGCGGGCGTGATGGGCTCTTGTGTCGGCATGGTGTTCCCGGGGTTCGGCTGCCACGGGTTCATTCCCCGTATCGGATCGGAGAACCTGGGGATCTAGCCGACGCGCGTCGGGAGGGGCGCCGGTTCGAGGTCGCAGATGACGCGGCCCTCGATGCGGAGGCAGACCGGCGGGCGCTCGCCGGGCCGCTGCCAGGAGTCCGTCGGGCCGGGGCGGGCCCAGAGGGCGCCGGTCAGGGCGACGGCGCCGCCGCCGATGAGGCCGCCCACGACGAGGCCGGCGAGCCCGGCGCCGACGACCTGGGTCTGCTTGCGGCGCAGGAAGTCGCGGAGGGTGGGCTTGGCGGGCGGTGCGGGCAGAGGGCCCCAGCCGGGGCCGGAGTACGGGCCAGGCCCGAGATCACCGTAAGGCGTGGGGCGGGTGTCCCGGCGGTTCGGGTCGCGCGGTGGTTCCTCTTCACCGCGCGACCCGGCGTCACGATCATGATCCGCCATCACGATCTCCCTTTACTCGCCCCGGAGGGCGCTCCCGGGAACTAGATTGCCGCAGCACCCGTAAGCGTGGCGTAAGACCTGGGTTGTACGCGTACTTCCCCCTCAAGGCTGAGCCGAGTGGTTGGCGGCATCCGTATCGTGAGGATGTGTTCGGCAAGGTGAGGGCGTGGTCGGCGCGCCGCGGGAGGCTGATGGACGCCCTCCGGGTGGCGCCCGTCGCGGTGCTGTGCCTGCTGCCGGCGGTCCCGCAGGTGTTCTACGAGCCCGGCGGGGTGACCGGCTACGTCTTCTTGACGCTGGTGCTGCTGGCGCCGCTGTTCGTGTGGTGGCGGCGGCCGGTGGCGGCGTTCGCGGGTGTCGCGCTGGTGAGCTTCGGCCAGTGGGCGGCGAGCGTGGACGTGCTGCCGGCCAACTTCGTGGTGCTGGTGGCGCTCTGGGCGGTGGCCGCGCGGTGCGCGTTCCGGTGGGCGCTGGCGGCGCTGCTGGTGGCCGAGCTGGGGGTGTTCCTGGCGCTGGTGCGGTGGGACACGCCCACGCTGGGCATGTTCACGACCGGTTCGATCCTCGTGGTGACGGTCTGGCTGGCCGGGCTGTACGCGAGCACGCGCAGGCGCTACCTGGAGAGCCTGGAGGAGCGGGCCAGGCGGGCGGAGCTGGAGCGCGACCAGCGGGCCAAGATGGCCGCGGCGGCCGAGCGGGCGCGGATCGCCAGGGAGCTGCACGACGTGGTGGCCCACCATGTGAGCGTCATGGTGGTGCAGGCCGACGGCGCGGGTTACGCGATCGCCTCCGACCCGGAGCAGGCCCGGCTGGCGGTGCGGACGATCTCCCGTACCGGGCGGGAGGCGCTGGCGGAGATGCGCAGGCTGGTGGGCGTGCTCAGGGAGGACGAGGGCGCGGGCGGGGGCACCGACTACACGCCGCAGCCGGGGCTGGCGCAGCTGGAGGACCTGGTGCGCGGGGCGGGCGTGCCGGCCACGCTGCGGGTCACGGGCACGCCGGGCGAGCTGCCGGAAGGGGTGCAGCTCGCCGTCTACCGCATCGTCCAGGAGGCGCTGACGAACGCGCTCAAGCACGGCGGCCCGGACGCGCGCGCCCTGGTGGAGCTGGATTGCCGCGGCTCCGAGCTGGTGGTGCGGGTGACCGATGACGGCAGGGGGGCGGCGGCGCCGCTCGCCTCCGGCGGCCACGGGCTGGTGGGGATGCGGGAGCGGGTCGGCATGTACGGCGGGGAGGTCTCGGCGGGGCCGCGGCCGGGTGGCGGCTTCGAGGTGCTGGCCAGGCTGCCGGTGCCGCGGGTCAGGGCGGCTTAGGGAGGTCGGGGTGGACCAGGTGATCCGGGTGATGCTGGTGGACGACCAGGAGCTGCTGCGGGCCGGGTTCCGCATGGTGCTGGGCGCGCAGCCCGACATCGAGGTGGTCGCCGAGGCGGGCGACGGGCTGCGGGCGGTGGAGCTGCTGCGGTCCGTCGAGGTGGACGTGGTGCTCATGGACGTGCGCATGCCGCGGATGGACGGGGTGGAGGCGATCGGCCACATCAGGGGGCCGAAGGTGCTCATCCTGACGACGTTCGACCTGGACGAGTACGCGTTCGCGGCCATCAGGGCGGGGGCCTCGGGCTTCCTGCTGAAGGACGTGCCGCCGGCGGAGCTGGTGAGCGCGATCCGTTCGGTGCACGCGGGTGACGCGGTGGTGTCGCCGCGCACGCTGAAGCGGATGCTCGACCGGTTCGCCGTCCACCTGCCGTCGGAGGCGCCGGCCGCGGCGGCGGAGCTGACGCCGCGCGAGCGTGAGGTGCTGCTGATGGTGGCGCGAGGGCGCTCCAACCTGGAGATCGCCGCCGAGCTGGAGGTGGCGGAGGCCACGGTGAAGACGCATCTGGGGCGGGTGCTGGCCAAGCTGGGGCTGCGGGACCGGGCGCAGGTCGTGGTGTACGCGTACGAGGCGGGCCTGATCGTGCCGTCGCATCGGCCGAACGGCTGAGTGGGGTCGTCTGGCGTCGCAGGAGAAGTCCCTCCTCAGGGCCCATGGATCACGAAATTTCCGGCCATAGCGTGAGTCGCGTTCTTCAGATGCCAACGAGGAGTGGACGTGACTTTCACGAAGACCCGGCACCCCGCCGTGGTGGCCGAGGCGCTGACCAAGGTGTACGGCGAGGGCGACGCCCGGGTGCACGCGCTGCGCGAGGTGGACGTGTCCTTCGGCACCGGCGCCTTCACGGCCATCATGGGCCCGTCGGGCTCGGGCAAGTCCACGCTGATGCACTGCCTGGCGGGCCTCGACACGGCCACCTCCGGCACCGTGCGCGTCGGCGAGGTGGAGCTGACCGGGCTCAGTGACAAGCGGCTCACGCTGCTGCGCAGGGAGCGGATCGGCTTCGTCTTCCAGGCGTTCAACCTGCTGCCCACGCTGAGCGCCGAGGAGAACATCCTGCTGCCGCTGCGGATCGCCGACCGCCGGCCCGACCAGGTGCTGTACGACCGGGTGATCGACACCGTGGGGCTGCGCGACCGGCTGGGGCACCGGCCGGCGGAGCTGTCCGGCGGCCAGCAGCAGCGGGTCGCGGTGGCCAGGGCGCTGATCAGCAAGCCGCAGGTGATCTTCGCGGACGAGCCGACGGGCAACCTGGACTCGCGCAGCGGCGCGGAGGTGCTGTCGTTCCTGCGCACGTCGGTGCGCGAGCTGGGGCAGACGATCGTCATGGTGACGCACGACCCGATGGCGGCCTCGTACGCCGACCGGGTGGTGTTCCTGCGTGACGGCCGGCTGGTGGACGAGCTGTCCGCGCCCACGCCGCAGACGGTGCTGGACACGCTGATGAAGCTGGAGGCGTGAGGTGCTGAGGACGGCTCTCGCCGGGCTGCGCGCGCACCGGCTCCGGCTGCTGCTCACCTCCCTGGCGATCATGCTGGGGGTGGCGTTCATCGCCGGCACGTTCGTGCTGAACGACACCATCCAGGCCGGGTTCGCCGAGCGGGTCACGGCCGACGCCGAGAAGGTCGCGGTCGCCGTACTGCCGGAAGGTCCCGGCGAGCGGATCGGGCCGGAGGTGCTGGAGCGGGTGCGCGCCGTGCCGGGCGTGCGCGAGGCCGTGGGGCTGGTACGGGGCAGCGCGCCGCTGCTGGGCCAGGACGGCAAGGCGGTCGGCGGCATGCCGACCACGGCCGTGTCGATCGTCCCTGGGGCGCTGGACCGCACGACGATCGTCAGCGGCACCGGCCCCGGCTCCGACGACCACGCGGCGGTGCTCGACGAGAACACGGCCGAGGCGGCGGGCTTCCGGGTCGGCGACACGATCAAGGTGCTCGACAGCCGGGGGCGCGAGCACGTGTTCCGGCTCGTCGGCCTCCTGGACCCGGGCCTCGACCAGGAGCTCGCCTACACGGGCGCGGTCGGCTTCACCACGGCGACGGCGCAGCGGATGACCGGCGCCGAGGGCTTCGCCGAGATCGACGTCGCCGGAGACGACCCGGCCGCGCTCAAGCCGGCCGTGGCGGCGGCCGCGGGCGCCGGGCACCAGGTGCTGACCGGCGAGGAACTGGCCGCCGACCTGGCCAGGCAGGCCGGGCTGGAGATGCGCACGCTGACGGTCGGGCTGCTCATGTTCGGCCTGGTGGCGATGGTGGTGGCCGCGCTGGTCATCTACAACACGTTCGGCATCCTGGTGGCGCAGCGCACCCGCGAGATGGCGCTGCTGCGTTGCATCGGGGCCACCCGCGGGCAGGTGTTCGGCTCGGTCCTGATCGAGTCGGCGGTGGTCGCCGTGGTGGCGTCGGTGACCGGGCTCGCGGCCGGGTACGGGCTGGGCGCGCTCACGCTCGCGGTCCTGGGCGCCCTCGACGCGCCGCTGCCGACCGAGGCGGCGCTCGCGCTGTCGCCGGAGACGATCGCCGTCGGCCTGGGCGTGGGCCTGGCCGTCACCGTCGGCGCCACGGTGCTGCCCGCGCGGACCGCCACCCGGGTCGCGCCGGTGGCCGCGCTGCGCACGCAGGTGGAGGAGCGGACGTTCCGCGCGGGCGTGCCGCGGGTGGTCTTCGCCGCCCTGTTCCTGCTGGCGGGGCTCGGCGCGGGGGGCGCCGGGGCGCTGGTGCTGCCGCCGGGCGAGCAGACCTCGCTGTTCGTGGTGATGGCGGGCGGCATGCTGACCTTCCTCGGGGTGCTGATCCTGGGGCCGGTGCTGGTCAGGCCGCTGAGCGCGGTGCTCGGCTGGGTCCCGGCCAAGCTGTTCGGGGTGCCGGGGCGGCTGGCCGTGGACAACTCGGGCCGCAACCCCAAGCGGGCCGCGACCACGACCGTGGCGCTGACGATCGGGGTGACGCTGATGACGCTGATCTCGGTGGTCACCGCGTCCACCCGGGCGACGGTCACGGACAAGCTGGACGAGCAGTTCCCCGTGGACTACGCGCTCATGACCCAGGGCCGCGAGGGCGGCATCCCCCGGTCGGTCGGCGAGGAGCTGAAGGACCGGCCGGAGTTCGCCGCCGTGCTGCGGGTCCGCGACACCGCCGCGACGGTGGGCGGTGTCAGGGTGCGGGTCGGCACGTACGAGGGTCCGATCAGCCCGAAGCTGGTCTCCGGCGCGCTGCCCGAACTGGCCGCCGGGCAGGTGGCGGTGGCCGCGCGCGCCGCGCGGGACCTGCGGGTGGGGGTCGGCGACACGGTACGGGTCGGCCCGGGCTCCGGGGCGGTGCCGCTGGAGGTGGTGGCGGTCGTGGACGACGAGTCGCCGCTGCCGACGCTCGCCCTGGCCCCGGGGCAGTTCGCGGAGCTGTTCGGCGACGTCCAGGACAGCCGGGTGCTGATCGATATCGCGGACGACGTGGCGCCCGAGCGGGCGCGGGCCGTGGTGGAGGCGGCCGCGGCCGCCCACCCGACGGTCCAGGTGCAGAGCTCGACCGAGGTGCGCGAGGAGTTCGACCAGACGCTGGACATGCTGCTGATGATCATCACCGGGCTGCTCGGGCTGTCGATCCTCATCTCGCTGCTCGGCATCGCCAACACGCTCTCCCTGTCGGTGCACGAACGGGCCAGGGAGTCGGCGCTGCTGCGGGCGCTCGGGCTGACCAGGGCGCAGCTGCGGCGGATGCTGTCGGTGGAGGCGCTGGTGTTCGGGCTCATCGGCGCGGTGGTCGGGGTGGCGCTCGGCCTGGTGTTCGGGTGGGCGGCCATGCGGGCGATGCTGGACGGGGCGGTCTTCACCGCGTCGCCGTGGCAGATCGGGCTGTTCGTGCTGCTGTCGGGGGTGGCGGGCATGGTGGCCGCGGTGCTGCCGGGCCGGCGTGCGGCCAGGGCGTCGATCGTGGGATCGCTGGCAGGCTGACCCTTCTGGCCACAAACCCGGATAAATCAGTTATAGGCGATCAAATCCGGATATGTGTAGCTCGGTTGCGCGCGGGACCTTCGCTGCCGCGTGCCCGAGGGAGGCCGGGCGTCCATGGGGGCGACGCCCGGCCTTGCCCTAGTTTCCAGCGTTTCTATGGCGGAGGGGCGCTTTTTCCGTACTTCGTATGGCAGCGCTCAGCGAGGGTGGCGGCCGGGCCAGAGGTCGGCGACCGACTCCGGGTCCAGCAGAGGGCGGGCCACCACCTCGCCCGAGGACCTGTCGATGACGACGCACCCGCCGCCGATCGTGTCCGGCAACCGGGCCGGGTCGTCGGGCTCCGGCTCGCGCGCCCACGCCACGTACCCGTCACCGAACCCGTAGATCCCCACCGGCAGCGCCTCCTCCTGCGGGCGCACCCCGTTGAAGTACTCCTCCGCCAGCGCCCTGGCCTGGTCGAGGTTCATCGCGGCTGCCCCTGCCTGTCGAGGATGACGCAGAACACCCCGGTCACGGTGGTGTAGAGGGGTTCGACGGCCATGTGACCACGCTGGGCGTCGATCCAGATGACCTCGTCCAGGTAGTTGACCGCGTTCCAGGCGTGCGACCCGCCGGCGGGCCAGCGGACCACGATGATCGCCGACGCGCCGTGACCCGCCTCCCGCAGGCGGCGGGCCAGCATCGGGTACGCGTGCCGCCCCTGCCCGGCGTACTGGAAGCGCTGCCCCGCCCAGCGTTCCATCCGCGCCGTGCTGCCCGCCTCTCCGGTGACCAGCGGGCGCCCGATGGCGTCGTACTCGGGCGTCCTCGGCGCCGCGGCGGCCGGTTCCCCGTGCCAGGTGGACAGCACGGCCAGTGCGCAGTCGGCGGCGTTCGAGGCCCGGAACGGGTCGTCGGCCGGCCCGCCGCCGTTGATGAGCCGCACCCAGGTGCCGCGCGGGTCCGGGAACCTGGCGCCCGGCTCCACCGCCATCGCCAGGTCCTGCTCCACCTGCGGGTCCGGCCGCGCCAGCCCGCCCGGCGCCCCGTACGACCTGCTCCCGGCCAGCTTGGGCGGCCGATGCGGCCAGTCGAACCAGTCATACTCGGCGACCCCCCGCCTGACCCCCGCATCCACCCCATCGGCCCCGGGACCGCCGGGCGCCAACCCTTGATCGAAGACCCCACCGACCGGCAACCCCTGATCGAAGAGACCGCCCGGCGCCGACATCTGATCGAAGAGACCGCCCGTATCCAACCTCTGATCGAACGGCCCGGCAATCGCCGGCCCCTCACCGTACGGCCCGGCAGTCGCCGACCCGTGATCGAACGGCCCGGTAGTCGCCGGCCCCCGACCAACCGGCCCGGTGCCTGCCAACCCGTGATCGGGAGGACCGGCGATGGCCGCCCCCTGATCGAGAGGATCAGCGGTGGGAGGCTCGTGGTCGTACGGGCGCATGGGGGTGGGCCAGGACGTCGGCCCACCGGCCCGTACGGGACCGCCGCTCTCTCCTGCGGACGGTGCCGGTGCACCGCCGTCGGTCGTCATCCGCGTCTGGAGGAAGCTCACCGGAGGGACAGCGGGCGCGACGGCCTGACCGTCCGCATCGCGTTCACGCTGTTCGAACGGCCGCGAGTCGCCATCCTCTTCGTCGCGTTCGCGCCGCTCGAACGGCGGCGAGCCGCCACCCTCCGGAGCCTCTGCTTTCCCGCCGGACTCGGCAGGCCGGGGTGTCGCACTCCCGAACCCGCCGTTCTCCCACGCCCCGGCACCTTGGGTACCGGCCCTCCCGGCACCAGGCGGGTCGGCGAGGTTCTCCTGCGGCACCGGCCACCCGGAACCCCGGGCCACCGTCGCCGGACCCCGCTGACCAGAACCTCTGACAGGCGAACCGTCCCGCCCCGCATCGCCCCACCGAAACGACCTTCCGGCAGGCGGACCGTCACTCCCCCGCCCCGCCGCGCCCTCAACAGGCGACGCACCAGCATCCGCGCCACCCCGCTGACCGGCACCTCCGGCGGGCGAACCACCAGAATCCGCACCACCACCCCACGTCGGATCTCCCGCAGACGGACCGCCGGCACCGTCACCGACCCGCTGACCAGGACCGCTGGTGGGCGAACCATCAGAATCCCCACCACACCACGTCGCGGGCGGAGCGGCGCCGTCGTTGTCCTGCCGCCACACCGGGGCGTCGCGGTCCCGCCGCCGCACCGAAACGTCAGGGTTCCGGTCATCGCGCCAGGAACGGGACGGGCCGTCGGCGAGCCGGTTGCCGGGGCTCTCGGCGTGCTCCCCCGGACGCGGGCTCGCGGCAGGCCGGGGCGTCGCGTCCGCGGGCGGCGGGCTGGAGTTCCAGGGGCCTTCGCGGCTGCCCTGGACGGGTTCGCCGCCACCCGTGGGGTCGGTCGGGGATGGGTCGGTCGGTTCGGAGTCGGGCGGTCCGGGGGCAGTGGCGTTCTCGTAGTCGAGCCACCGCACCCCGTCTGCGACCACGGGGTTGTACTGCCCCTCGGGTAGGACCCACCGGACGCCGGACTTGCGGTCGCGGGCCACGTCCTGCCTCCTGTCACTGCTCGACGACCGATCGTAGGGGCGGACAGCGTGACGCAGGGGCGAAAGTCAGGAAGATTCTCGGCCAGGACTGGGCGCCCTACCAGCACAAACGCCCTATCAACGGACGAGTCAGGTGACGTGGACGTCGATCGTGTGCCAGCCGGTGGCGCCGTCGGGCATCACCGGGGCGCGCTGCTCGGTCTGGGTGTATCCGGCCGCGTCCGTCGCCCGTACTTCGAGCGTGTGATCCCCCGGCGTGGCGTCCCAGTCGAGCGCCCACTGCCGCCAGGTGTCCGGGCCGGGCACCTGGGCGAGCCGGGCCTCCCGCCACGCGCCCCGGTCGACCCGTACCTCCACCGCGTCGACACCCTTGTGCTGCGCCCAGGCGACGCCCGCGATCGTCGTGCGGCCCGCCGGCACCGTGGCCCCCTCCGCCGGGACGTCGATCCGGGACTCCGTCTTGATGGGCGCCCTGGCCGACCAGCCGCGCGGCGTCCAGTACGCCTCGTCGGTGTCGAACCTGGTCGCCTTGACGTCCACCACCCACTTGGTCGCCGAGACGTACCCGTACAGACCCGGCACCACCTGCCGCACCGGGAAACCGTGGGCCACGGGAAGCGGCTCGCCGTTCATCGCGACGGCGAACAGGGCGTCCCTGCCGTCCATGACCACGTCCACCGGCGTGCCGCAGGTGAAGCCGTCGGAGGAGGTCGACAGCAGCATGTCGGCCTCCGGGCGGAGCCCCGCCTCGCGCAGCACGTCGGCCATCCGCACCCCGAGCCAGCGCGCGTTGCCCACGAGGGGGCCGCCGACCTCGTTGGAGACGCAGGCGAGGGTGATGTCGGCCTCCATGAGCGGGCGCCTGAGCAGTTCCTCGTACGTGATCTCGATCGGACGGTCGACGAGGCCGTGCACGCGCAGGGTCCACGCCCGCGGGTCCACCTGGGGGACGATGAGCGCGGTGTCCACCCGGTAGAAGTCGGCGTTCGGGGTGACGAACGGCGACAGGCCCCTGATCCTGAGATCGACTCCGGCCGGAAGGGGTGGGGCCGGCACGGCGGGCGCGGGGATCGCGACGTTGACCCGTGCCGCGTCGACGGCGCGAGCACCACTGAGCGAACGGCCCACGACAGCGGCGGCCCCGGCGGCCACCACTCCCCCGGCGGCCCCGGTCAGCAGCCTGCGCCGGTCGAACGCGTACGGCATGCCCGGAGCCCACATGACCCCGGGCCGCTCGACGTCCCCGGCGGAAACCTCGCGGACGGAAGGCGTGGCGCGGCGGAGGATCCAGGACAGGGCCAGGGCGCCCGCCGCCACCCCCGCCAGCGTCGGCAGCGCGTCGGCGGCCGTCGCGCCGGGCCTGGTCAGCACCGCCACCAGCCCCACCACCCCGAACAGCGCCAGCCCCGCCGTCCCGTACGCGCGGCGGCGCCGGGCCACGACGCCGATGCCGGCCGCGATCAGGGTGAGCACCACGAGCACGCCGCCGATGAGGACGTTCTTGTCGTTCTCGCCGAAGGTCCGGATCGCGAACTCCTTCAGCGGCGCCGGCGACAGGTCGACCACCCAGTCGCCCACGGCCAGGACCGGGAACGACGAGGCTCGTACCAGCCCCGCGCCGAGCTGCGCGACGCCGAGCGCCACGGCGCCCGCCACGATGCCTGCCAGCGCGCCCGCCCAGACGGGCGTGACCTGATTACTCCGCACGACTCCGACGCTACGCCGCGCGGCGCCCGGCAGGTCTTAAGGGATGGTTACGGCGCCAGCAGTTCGTGCACGATCGGCGCGAGCGCGCGGAAGGCGCGGCCCCGGTGGGAGATCGCGTCCTTCTCGCCGGCCGTCATCTCGGCCGTGGTGCGGCTGTCGCCGTCGGGCACGAAGATCGGGTCGTACCCGAAGCCGCCCGAGCCGCGCGGGGCGCGCACGAGATGACCGGGCAGGACGCCCTCGGCCACCCTGGACTCGCCCGAGGGCAGCGACAGCGCGGCCACGCAGGTGAAGTGGGCGGTGAGCTTGTCGTCGGGCACGTCGGACACCTGGGCGAGCAGCAGGTCGAGGTTGGCCTGGTCGTCGCCGTGACGGCCCGACCAGCGGGCGGAGAACACGCCGGGCATGCCGCTGAGCACGTCGACGCAGAGCCCGGAGTCGTCGGCCACCGAGGGCAGGCCCGACTGCCTGGCCACCTCGCGGGCCTTGAGCAGGGCGTTGTCCTCGAAGGTGACGCCGGTCTCGGCCACGTCGCCGATCTCCGGGAACTCCTCCAGCCCCACGATGTCGAACCCGGCGAGGATGCGCCGCAGCTCGGCGATCTTGCCGGGGTTGCGGGTGGCGAGCAGGATCCTCATGCGGACAGCGCCTCCTGCTGGATGAGCGTGAGCTCCTCACAGCCGGTCACGGCGAGGTCGAGCAGCCGGTCGAGCGCGCCGCGGTCGAACGGGGCGCCCTCGGCGGTGCCCTGCACCTCGACGAAGCTGCCCTCGCCGGTCATGACGACGTTCATGTCGGTCTCGGCGGCGACGTCCTCGACGTAGCAGAGGTCGAGCATCGGCACCGAGCCGACGACGCCCACGGAGACCGCCGACACCGAGCCGATGAGCGGGTCGCCGGGACACATCTTGCGCTCGCGCATCCAGGCGACGGCGTCGGCGAGCGCGACGTAGGCGCCGGTGATGGCGGCGGTCCTGGTGCCGCCGTCGGCCTGCAGGACGTCGCAGTCGAGCAGGATCGAGTTCTCGCCCAGGGCCTTGTAGTCGACGCAGGCGCGCAGCGAGCGGCCGATCAGGCGGGAGATCTCGTGGGTCCGTCCGCCGATCTTGCCGCGGACGGACTCGCGGTCGTTGCGGGTGTTGGTGGCCCGCGGGAGCATCGCGTATTCGCCCGTCACCCAGCCCTGGCCGGTGCCGCGCCGCCAGCGCGGCACGCTGTCCTGGACGGACGCGGCGCACAGCACCCGCGTCTGGCCGAACTCCACCAGCACGGACCCCTCCGCGTGGGTGATCCAGTTGCGGGTGATGGTGATGGGGCGGAGCTGGTCGGGGTTTCGGCCATCCTGTCGCGACATGCAGATCAGCCTATCCCCGCCCCGCACGACCTCACGCCAGGTCGTAGACGGCGCCGCTGCGGGCCAGCTCGATCGGCCCGGCGAAGCCGCCCCGGGTGGCGTCGTCCAGCACGTCGGCCGGGTCGTTCCAGGGGACGAGGTGGGTGAGCACGAGCCGCCCGGCCCCGGCCTCAGCGGCGTGCTCGGCCGCCTGGCGGCCGGACAAGTGGAGCCCGGTGGGCAGGTCGGGGCCGTCGAGCATCGACGCCTCGCACAACAGCAGGTCGGCGTCGGTGGCCAGCTTGACCAGCTCGGCGCACTCGCCGGTGTCGCCGGAGTAGACGACGCTCCGCCCGCCGTGCTCGACGCGGAACCCGTACGCCTCCACCGGGTGGTTGACCAGGGCCGCGGTCACCGTGAACGGGCCGGCCTCGATCGTGCCCGGCGCGAGCCCCGCGAAGTCGAAGGCGGTCTCCAGCCCGGGCTCGTCCGGCATGCCGTAGGCGGCGGCGAGCCGGCGCGGCGCGTCGGCCGGCGCGTGGACGGGCACCCGCGGGTACGGGGCGTCGGGGCCGTAGGTGCGGGCCACGTGGTAGCCGCACAGGTCGAGGCAGTGATCGGCGTGCAGGTGGGTCAGGCAGATCGCGTCGACGTCGTACAGGCCGATGTGGCGCTGGAGCACTCCCAGGGACCCGCTGCCGAAGTCGAGCAGCAGCCGGAAGCCCTCCGCCTCGACGAGGTAGCAGGACGCGGGGCTGTCAGGGCCGGGAAAACTTCCCGAGCAGCCGATGATGGTCACTTTCATGCGGGCCTCCCTTGACGGTGGTACCCCCCACTGGAGCGACTTCGACCGCGTCGATCTCCGGACCCAGGAAGCGGCGTCCGAGCCGGGCGAAGAGCGTGGAGTCGCCGGTGGCGCGGAAGCGGTGCCGGGGGCTGGCCTCGCCGCCGGCCGCCAGGCCGCGGTCGTGCAGGATGCGGTAGACGTCCTTGGCCGTCTCGTCCGCGCTGGACACCAGCGTGACCCCGTCGCCCGCGACATAGGAGATCGCGCCGGTGAGCAGCGGGTAGTGGGTGCAGCCGAGGATGAGCGTGTCGCATCCGGCGTCCTGGATGGGCTCCAGGTAGCCGCGGACGACCTCGATGAGCTGCTCGCTCATCGTCTCGCCGCGCTCGACGTACGACACCAGGTGTGGGGCGGCCACGCCGGTGAGCTGGACGTCGGGAGCGGCGGTGAAGGCGTCGTGGTAGGCCATCGACTCGATCGTGGCCCGGGTGGCGATCACACCGACCCTGCCGTTGCGGGTGGCGCGCACCGCCCGCCGGGTGGCGGGCTGGATCACCTCGACGACGGGCACGTCGTAGCGCTCGCGGGCGTCCCGCAGCACGGCGGCGCTGGCGCTGTTGCAGGCGATCACGAGCATCTTGACGTCCTGCTCGACGAGGTGGTCCATCACCTCCAGGGCGTAGGCGCGCAGCTCGGCGATGCGTTTGGGCCCGTACGGCTGCCGGGCCGTGTCGGCCACGTAGGTGATGGACTCATGGGGCAGCTGGTCGATGATCGCCCGGGCGACCGTGAGGCCGCCCACCCCGCTGTCGAAGATCCCAATACTCGCGTCCGGCACGCTTCAGAGGGTAGGCGACCTGCGCTCTTTTCACTGCGTAAGAATGCTCACAGCGCGCGTGTCAACCTCGCCCCACCCGTGCCAGCTGGCGCGACTGCGCCACCAGGCGGCCCGTCGAGTCCCACACCTCCGCGTCCTCGTCGAACCAGCCGTCGGCGACGAGCCGGCCGCCGGCCAGCACGGTGAGCCAGCCGGGGGCGGGCAGCGCGCGCAGGTGCCAGGTGAGCTCGACGGTCGGCGCCCAGCCGCGCAGGCCGGCGGAGAACACCACGGGCGGCAGCGCGTCCACGGCCACCGCCAGCACGAACGGGTCGGGGTCCTGCGGCTCGGCCATCCGGAAGTAGGCGCGCGACTCGGGCCGGCCGGCGGGCGCGCCGGAGAGCCAGCCGATGCTCGGCGGGTCGAACACGACCTCCACCTGGGCGTTCATGTTCATGTTCGACTCGGGCTTGGGGTCCGGCAGCTTGACGCACTCCTCCAGGGGCGGCATGGCGTGCGCGGGCCCGTCGGCGTAGACGGGATCGGCGTTGGTCAGCGTGGCGGTGGTGACGAGGGTCTCGATCTGCGCGACGCCGTCCTGGACGAGGGTGGCGCGGGTGAACGCGGCGGTCTTGCCGGTCTTGATCCGCTCGACGCGTACGGTGGCGGGCCCTGGCACGGGAGCCTTGAGGAACTGCGCGGTGGTGCTCACCGGGTGCGCGAACGGCGAGTCGTCGACCACCGCCCGCAGGACCACCGCCATCAGGTAGCCGCCGTTGAGCGGGCCGCCGATCTGGTAGCCGGGGTCGAGGCAGACGTCGTAGGTGGTCTCGTCGACCCGGATCGCCTGCGTGGCCTCGTCGAACTTGGTCATCCGCCCCTGCCTCAAGTACGGAACTATATTCTAGTGAGTTCATACTGTACATCCAGAAACCCACCCCAAACCGGGCCGCCTGCACACTTCAGCGCATTGCAAGCGGGGGTCTAGCAACATCAGCTACCTTCTGTGTGATTTAAATGTCCACACTGTGAGTTGAGTGATGTCTGCGAACAATCCCCCGCCGGGGCAGGATCCTGACCGGACGACAGCGTTCCGGTGGAATCAGGAGCAGCAGCCCGAGAACCCGCCGACGACGCCTATGTCTCACGGCCAGCCGTATCCCCCGCAGCAGCCGTACCAGCAGCAGGCCCCGTACGGCCAGCAGCCCCAGTACGGTCAGCCGCAGTACGGTCAGCAGGCCGACCCAGGTCAGCAGTCCCCTTACGGGCAGCAGGCGTCCTACGGGCAGCAGCCTCCGCACGGCGGCCAGCCCGGCTACGACCCGCAGCAGTACGGGCAACCCCAGTACGGGCAACCCCAATACGGCCAACAGCCTGAGTACGGCCAGCAGCCTGAGTACGGCCAGCAGCCCCAGTACAGCCAGCAACAGCAGTACGGTCAGCAGCAGGGCTACGGGCAGCAGAGCTTTGGACAGCAGGGTTACGGGCAGCAGGAGCAGCTTGGCTGGCAGGCCCCGGGCCAGGATTTCCCCGGCCACGGCGGCGAGCCGCCCAAGAAGGGCCGCAAGGGCTGGGTGATCGCCGTCGCGGCGGCGCTGGCCGTGGTGCTCTTCGGCGGCGGCGCCTGGGCCGTGGGCTCGTTCCTCGGCGGCGGCGGCACGCAGCCGCACGACGTGCTGCCCGCCGACGCCATCGCCTACGTCCGCCTGGACCTCGACCCGGCCGCCAACCAGAAGCTGGCCCTGTTCCAGATCGCGCAGAAGTTCTCCACCACCAAGGACACCTTCCAGGGCGACGACCCGCGCAAGGCTTTCTTCGACTCCCTGAAGGAGAGCGACAACAGCCTCAAGGACGTCGACTTCGCCAAGGACATCGACCCGTGGCTCGGGAGCCGGGTCGGGGTCGGCGTGCTGCCCAGCGGCGGCGAGGAGCCCGGCGTCGCGATGGCGATCCAGGTGAAGGACGAGGAGGCCGCCAAGGCCGGCATCGCCAAGATGATGGGGAAGAGCAAGCACGGCCTGGCCTTCCGCGAGGACTACGCGATCGTCGCCGAGACGCAGGAGAACGCCGACAAGTACGCGGCCGCGGAGACCACGCTGGCCGACAACGCCGACTTCAGCGGCGACCTGAGCGCCATCGGGGAGCAGGGCGTGCTGTCGTTCTGGGCGCACATGGGCAAGGTCGCCGAGCTCTCGGGCGAGACGCTGACCGCCGAGCAGCAGCAGGTGGTCGAGCAGGTCAAGACCGCCAGGTTCGCGGGCGCGCTGCGGTTCGACGGCGGGTACGTCGAGCTCGCCGGCGTGCTGCGCGGCGCCAAGGACCTGACCGGCGGCGAGGACGTGCCGACCGCGAACCTGGCCGCGCTGCCGGGCTCGACCGCGGGCGCGCTCACGATCTCCGGCCTGGACAAGATCGTCACCAAGCAGTGGGCCGAGATCCAGAAGTCGGCCGGGGCGTCCCAGGAGTTCCAGACGTTCCTGCAGCAGGCGCAGACCCAGTTCGGGCTCAAGCTGCCGGACGACCTGGCCACCGTGCTCGGCCAGAATTTCACCGTGGCCGTCGACAGCGAGGGCCTCGACACCCAGCAGTTCAAGGCGGGCGTGCGGATCACCACCGACGCCGCCAAGGCCCAGGCCATCCTGGACCGGGTGCAGCAGAGCCTGAACGCCCAGGGGCAGCAGGTGCAGATCGCCAAGGTCGCCGGCGACGGCGTCTTCACCGTGGCGACCACCGACGAGTACGCCAAGACGCTCGCCGGTGAGGGCACGCTCGGCGAGAGCGAGACCTTCCAGACCGCCATCCCTGACGCGGGCGAGGCCACGTACGGCCTGTTCGTCGACCTGGACAAGGTGGAGAAGCTCTACCTGGCGAACATGCGGGGCGAGGAGAAGGCCAACCTGGAGGTGCTGCGCGCCGTCGGCCTCAGCGGCAAGCAGACCGACACGGAAGTGACGTTCTCCATGCGGGTGCTGTTCAACTGATGACGGGACGCGAAGGGGCGGCCGGCGCGCGCCGGCCGCCCCTTCGCGGTCTCAGGCCCAGAGCTGGCCTTCGAGCCGCTGCTCGGCCTCGTCGAGGGTGCCTTCGTAGGCGCCCGTCGAGAGATACTTCCAGCCGCCGTCGGCCACCACGAACACGACGTCGGCCCGCCGGCCCGCCTTGACGGCCTTGCGCGCGACGCCCAGGGCGGCGTGGAGGGCCGCGCCGGTGGACACGCCCGCGAAGATGCCCTCGGAAGACAGCAACTCGCGGGTGCGGCGCAGCGCGTCGGCCGACCCCACGGAGAACCGGGTGGTCAGCACCGACTCGTCGTACAGCTCGGGGATGAAGCCCTCGTCGACGTTGCGCAGCCCGTACACGAGCTCGCCGTAGCGCGGCTCGGCGGCCACGATCTGCACCTCGGGCACGCGCTCGCGCAGGAAGCGGCCGACGCCCATGAGGGTGCCGGTGGTGCCCAGGCCCGCGACGAAGTGGGTCACGGTGGGCAGGTCCTCGAGGATCTCCGGCCCGGTCGTCTCGTAGTGGGAGCGCCAGTTGGCCGGGTTGCCGTACTGGTAGAGCATGACCCAGTCGGGATGGGACTCGGCCAGGCCCTTGGCCACCCGCACCGCCTCGTTGGAGCCGCCCGCGGCCGGCGAGGAGATGATCTCCGCACCCCACATGCGCAGCAGCTGGCGGCGCTCATCCGAGGTGTTCTCCGGCATGACGCACACCAGGCGATAGCCCTTGAGCTTGGCCGCCATGGCCAGCGAGATGCCGGTGTTGCCGCTGGTCGGCTCCAGGATCGTGCAGCCGGGGGTGAGCAGGCCGTCCTTCTCCGCCTGCTCGACCATCCACAGCGCCGGGCGGTCCTTGATGGAGCCGGTGGGGTTGCGGTCCTCGAGTTTGGCCCAGACGCGCACGTCGGCGGACGGGGACAGCCTCGGCAGCCCCACCATGGGCGTCCGGCCGACCGAGTCGGTCAGCGATTCGAACCGCATGTCACCCGCCGGCGACGGCCGGGAGGACGGTCACCGTGTCGCCGTCGGAGACGGGGGTGCCGAGCCCGCCGAGGAAGCGCACGTCCTCGTCGTTCAGGTAGACGTTGACGAAGCGGCGCAGGCCGTTGTCGTCGACGAGGCGGTCCTTGATGCCGGGGTGGCGGGACTCCAGGCTGGCGATCAGCTCGTCCAGGGTCGCGCCTTCGGCGCTGACGGCCTTGGCGCCGTCGGTGTAGTTACGCAGGATGGTCGGAATGCGGACCTCGATGGCCATCGCTGTCAATCTCCTCGATCTGGTCGTCGTCCCCATCGGCATGCAACACCGACGGGTGTCTGGGGATTCCTGCTCAGTTACCTGATCAGAGCCAGCGACAGTCGTACAGGAGGACAGCCGGAGTGTGCGCGAAGAGGAAACTCTGCACAGGCCAGCCCATCATGGGATGAACCTTACCTCTTCCTCGGTGATCTCACCGTCCAGGATCCGGTACGAGCGGAACTCGACGTCCGTCTCGTGCCTGGTCGAGACCAGGACGTAGTGGGCGTTCGGCTCTGACGCGTATGAGACGTCGGTCCGCGACGGGTATGCCTCGGTGGCCGTGTGGGAGTGGTAGATCACCACCGGCTCCTCGTCGCGGTCGTCCATCTCACGCCAGACGCGGAACTGCTCCATCGAGTCGAACCGGTAGAAGGTGGGCGAGCGCTCGGCGTTCTCCATCGGGATGAACCGCTCCGGGACGCCGTCACGCCCCGCGATCACGCCGCATGCCTCGTCGGGGTGGTCGGCCCGGGCATGCGCGACGATCTTGTCGGCCAGTTCCTTCGAGATGGTCAGCATGCTGCGGAAGTTACCAGAGCGCTCGGACCAGGCTGTCTTGCAGGTAGGTGAGCCAGTCGTAGGTGACGAACGCCGGGTAGCGCGGGTCGTCCTCGGACATCGACTCGAGCTCGTCGTGGATCTCCTCGGTCACCTCCAGGCGGGTGCCGAGCGTGAGCCGGACGTCGTTGAGCGAGCGCAGCCAGGCCTGGGCCTGCTCGGGAGTGAGCTCCACCCGGCCCGGCGCGGCGGTGTCGAGCAGGGTCTGGGCGTCGGCGCGCTTGCCGTCGCGGAGCGTCGCCTCGGTGTAGCGGCGGAACTCCGTCGACTCCTCCTCGTCCTCGTAAGCCGACGGGAACAGCCGCGCCAGCACCGGATCGGACGGCGCCGCGCCGTCGCCGATGCCGAGCGCCCGCTCCAGCGGGTCGTCGCTGGTCTCACCGGGCGCGACCAGCCCGAGCACCATCCCGACGAGCGAGGACAGGATCGAGACCTCCGCGGCCTCGAACTTCGCGATCACCGCTCCGTCGCGTCCGGAGGAGAACCCCGAGCTCACCGGCACCGCCTCACTTGACCGAATCCGGCTGGACCGTCGCCCACAGGCCGTAGGAGTGGAGAATCTGCACATCGCGTTCCATCTCTTCGCGCGTGCCGCTGGACACGACGGCCTTCCCCTTGTGGTGGACGTCCATCATCAGCTTCTCGGCCTTCTCCCGGGTGTAGCCGAAGACCGTTTGGAAGACATAGGTCACATAGGACATGAGGTTGACCGGGTCGTTCCAGACGATCGTCACCCACGGCAGATCGGGCCGGACGTCCTGTGAAGGACGCTCGACGGTGATTGGAGCGGTGCTACCCACATCCATGAGTCTGCCCTATGTGGGCCGTAGTCTTCGACTCGTGACGATGACCATGAGCACCGCGTTGCTGACAGATCACTATGAGCTGACGATGCTGCAGGCGGCGTTGCGAAGCGGCGCGGCACACCGGCGAGCGGTCTTCGAGGTGTTCGCCCGCCACCTGCCCGGCGGGCGGCGCTACGGAGTGGTCGCCGGGGCGGGACGCGTCCTCGACGAGCTGGAACGCTTCCGTTTCGGTGACGAAGAACTCACTTTTCTCCAGGAGCACAACGTCGTCGACGAGCCGACCCTCGCGTTCCTGGCCGAGTACCGGTTCTCGGGGAGCATCCACGGCTACCGCGAGGGCGACCTGTACTTCCCCGCCTCCCCCATCATGGTCGTGGAGGGCACGTTCGCCGAGGCCGTGCTGCTGGAGACGCTGATCCTCTCGGTGCTGAACCACGACTGCGCGATCGCCTCGGCCGCCTCCCGGATGGTGAACGCGGCCGGCAAGCGGCCGATCATCGAGATGGGCGCCCGCCGCACGCACGAGCAGGCCGCGGTGGCCGCCGCCCGCGCCGCCTACCTCGCCGGGTTCTCCTCCACCTCCAACCTGCAGGCCGGGCGGCTGTACGGGATCCCCACGGCCGGCACGGCCGCGCACGCGTTCACGCTCCTGCACGACTCGGAGGAGCAGGCGTTCGAGGCCCAGATCGCCACGCTGGGCCCCGGCACCACGCTGCTCGTCGACACCTACGACGTGCGTGAGGCCGTGCGCACCGCGGTCGAGCTGGCCGGCGAGAAGCTGGGCGCCGTCCGCATCGACTCCGGCGACCTGGCCGCCGCCGCCCAGGAGGTACGCGAGCAGCTCGACTCGCTCGGCGCCTTCCACACCCGCATCCTGGTCACCTCCGACCTGGACGAGTACGCGATCGCCGCGCTGGCCGCGGCCCCGGTCGACGGCTACGGCGTCGGCACCTCCCTGGTGACCGGCTCGGGCGTGCCCACGGCCGCGCTGGTCTACAAGCTGGTGGCCCGCGAGACCAGGACCGGCAAGCTGGAACCGGTGGCCAAACGGTCGGTCGGCAAGCCGTCGCGGGGCGGGCGCAAGCAGGCCTACCGCCTGCTGAACAAGTCGGACCACTACGAGACGGAGCTGGTCACCACGTCCGGGCTGGTGCCGGAGGGCGGCGTGCCGCTGCTGACCGAGTTCGTACGCGAGGGCGAAATCGTCGGCCGCGAACCCCTCGCCGAGGCGCGGGCGCGGCACGCCGAGGCGATCGCCCGCCTGCCGCAGGACGCGCTCCACCTCGCCCGGGGGTACGCGGCGATCCCCACGGAGTTCGCCTGACGTATCGTGGGCCGTATGGGTACGGCGCTGATCATCGTCGATGTGCAGAACGACTTCTGCGAGGGAGGCAGCCTCGCCGTGGCGGGCGGCTCCGAGGTCGCGGCCGCGATCTCGCGACACGTGGCCGGCCACGGCTACGACCACGTGGTGGCCACCCGCGACTACCACGTCGACCCCGGCTCCCACTTCGCCGACGAGCCCGACTTCGCCACCTCCTGGCCGGCCCACTGCGTGGCGGGCACCCCCGGCGCCGACTTCCACCCGGCGTTCGACATGTCGGCCGTGGAGGAGGTCTTCAGCAAGGGCGCCCACGAGGCGGCCTACAGCGGCTTCGAGGGCACCTCCGGCGACGGCGTCCCGCTGGCGGAGTGGCTGCGCCAGCACGGCGTGCGCGACGTCGACGTGGTGGGCATCGCCACCGACCACTGCGTCCGCGCCACCGCCATCGACGCCGTCAAGCACGGCCTCACGGTCCGCGTGCTGCTCGACCTCACGGCCGGCGTGGCCAAGCAGACGACGGACGCCGCCGTGGCCCAGCTCGACGCCGCCGGCGCCACCCTCCACGGCGCCCCGATCGTCCGCTAGTCGAGGTCGGCGGGCAACACGGTGAACGCGTCGCCCCAGAGCGGCTTCATAGCCCGGAAGTGCCGCTGATCCAGCGTCAGCACCCGAGTCGTCTCATAGCGGGCCGCGATGAGGGCCACAGAGGCGTCGGTCAGCCCGACCTGCATGTTCGCGTACTGCTCCACGATGTCCACCGCCTGTCGTACGTCCAGTGCGGATATGACGACCATCTCGTAGAACCCGCTGCTCACGCTCCGCAGAAAGTCGAGCTCGCGGCGCACTCCCACGAGCTTGAGGATCATGTAGTCGGTCTCAGCGAGCACGTACGGAGACAGGAGTATCGGCCCTCGCTCCATGAAGAGCACGTCGCGCGCTTCTTTGTGCTGCGGCTGCCCGGGGTCGATCGCGGCGAGCAGGCCGCTGGTGTCAAGAACTAGCATCAGCCGCGCCCGTTCTCTCCGAAGCCCTCCGCGAGGATCTCGTCGATGCGTTCGGCCGTCAGCGGCTCGCCGCTGATCTCGAAGAGCGGCAGCGTGGGACGGGGCCGCTCGGTCAGGACCTCGGCGCCGAGCATCCGCGCGATCGCCTCGCGCATGTAGGCGTCCTCGGACATGTGATGCGCCCTGGCCGCTTCCGCGACCCGCTGCTTCATGTCCTCCGGCAGGTACAGACTCACCTCTGGCACTCCTCTACGGTAACGCGGCGTCCCTGCGACACCACCGATCACGAAGAGTACAGATTTCCTCACGCTCCGGTTATGTAGGTGCCAAGAACCCGAAGACCTTCCTCCACCCGGGAGGAAAGATCTCTACCACCGGTTCACATCATCAGACGGCCCCGCCACGGATGTGCGCCGTGCTCGGTCTCCGCAGTCTCGCTGGGGCGGGGTGAGCAGGGGCAGCATGCGGTCGAAGTCCATCTCGTCCTTGGGGCGCGGCGCCCGCGCCTTGTAGAGGAGCCGGACCTCTGGAGCGAGCCGGCGCAGGGGACGCCGGCGACGGTGAGGGCGGTCAGGGGGCGGCGGGGGCGTGGTCGCGGCGCAGCAGGCCGAGGTCCACGTCGCCGTGCGTGCGGTACGCGTGGCCGACCGCCGGCTCGATCGCGTGTCCGCCGCCGATCCACCATGGCAGCGGCGCGGTCGCCAGCAGGGCGGCCACCTCGGCGAGGCCACGTGTCATGCGAAGCGGCCGACCCTAGGAGAGCCGGGTTCCCGGCGGCCCCGTGGCGGGGCCGCCGGGTGAGGGCGCGTCGCTAGTCGCCGCTGTGGTGGAGGATCTTGGAGCCGTCGTCGGAGCTGCCGCCCGTGTCGTGCCGAGGGCCCTGACCGTCACCCTCGGTGACGTTGCGGGTCCCCTTCTCCGGGCCGCCCTGCTCGAAGCGCTCGTTGACCTTGGGACCCTTCTCACCCTCGCCGGAATCGGCGGGAGCGGGCACCGAGACCGGCGTGCACTCCTTCACCTCGCCCTTGATCACCGCGACGTTCATGCCGGAGGGCGCCTTGCCGGACCCGCCGCCGGAGATGGCCAGGACCAGCGTCTCGCCGCTGCCGACCGCGCCCTTGGTGATGGTGAAGTCCACGCCGCCGCCGTTCGAGCGGAGGCCGGTCTCCACCCGCCCGCTCGCCTTGGCGGGCTCGCCCCGCGTGCCCTGGCAGGTCTTCCCCTCGGGCAGGTAGTCGACCGCGGCGTTGACGCCCTTGTCCGCCAGCGCTTCCTCAAGGCTGCCGGGGTCGCTGAACTCGTTGATGGTCACCTTGATCGAGCCGTCGGCCTGAGAGGTGACGGCGAACGCCGGGGCCGCGCCGCCGTTGACCAGCAGCGCCGCGAGAGCGGCCGCCGCGACCCCCGACAGCGCGACGCCCAGCTTGACGAAGCGCGGCACCCGTCGCGCCGCGGTCCCCCGGACGGCGCCCTGGGTGGCGAGCGCGCCCGCCGCGAGAGCCTCGCGGGGTGGCGTGCCCGCTGTCAGGCCGCTGAGCGTGATCTCCTCGCTGAGCGCGGCACGCATCTCAGCGAGCCGCGCCTCGCCGGGCTCCGGCGCGTCCGCGCGCATCTCTTGGAGCACCCGCAGGTCATCCATGATCGTTCTCCTCGTCGACGTCCGTCGGATTCATCCCGCCCAGAGCGGCGCGGGTCTTCTTCCTGGCCCGGTGCAGCCGGGACCTGACGGTCCCCACCGGGATGCCGAGCGCCTGGGCCACCTCCTCGTAGCCCAGGTCGGCCCACGCGATCATCAGCAGCACCTCACGCTCGTCGGGGGACAGCTCGGCCAGCGCGCGGGCCAGGTCGCGCTGTGCCGCCGACGCCGACACCCGCGCGTCCACCCGGTCGGCGTAGCTCTCCACCACGTCGTCCACGCCGGTCCTGGCCAGCGCCTGGTAGGACCTGACCTCGCTGCGGCGGTGCTTGCCGATCAGGTTGGCGGCCATCCCGTACAGCCAGGGGCGGGCGTCGGTGTGGCGCACGTCGTACCGGTCGCGCCGCCGGAAGGCGGCCAGGAACGTGTCGGCCACGACGTCGTCGGCGAGCGAGTCGCCCAGCCGCCGGGTGACGTAGCGGTGCAGGGCGGGCGCGTGACGGTCGAACAGCGTCGAGAAGGCGGCCGGGTCCCGCCAGGACTGTTCGATCACCTCGGCGTCCGTGGACACGCGTTCTGTGTCCGTAATCAAATCGCCCCCTTTCCATCGGGTGTCGTACTCCCTTTCACCCGATGGCGGGAAACGGGTTCTCAGGCCCGCATGCCGGCGTGGCGCAACGCCTCGTCGAGAGTGCCGAAGACCTCGAAGGCGTTGCGCAGCCCGGTGATGGACAGCACCCGGGCCATCACGCCCTGCACGCCGCCCAGCAGCAGCCCGGTGTCACGCGCCTCGCAGCGGTGCATGATGTCCAGGAGCTCGTTCATGCCCATCGAATCGCAGAAACCGACCTCTTGCATGTCGAGGATCAGGAACGGCGTGGGCGGCAGGTCCCACACCCGGGTGAGGTGATCGCGGAGCGCCGGGAGCCCGTACACGTCGATCTCGCCGCTCAGCCGGATGACGATCGCATTGGAGAAGAGCCCGGACGAGACGGCGAGCATCGACCTTCCCATGGCCTCAGGCGACATGAGCACGTCCCTCTGGATCTCCGTTAGGCAGCCCATCGGAAAGTGTTGCCTGTCCGGCCTGCTTTCTAACGGAAGGCTACTGCTCTGTTGCCAAACGCATAGGGTTACGGAGCGTCACGATCTCCGGGGCCGCTGATCCGAAAGCCGCCTACCGGCGCTGGGTCGCCCAGCGCCGGATGAGGTCGATGCGTTCCTGGATCTGCTCGGCGGTCGCCTGCGCGATCGGCGGCCCGCCGGCGGAGCGGCGCAGCTCGGCGTGGATCACGCCGTGGGGCTGGCCGGTGCGGTGGTTCCACGCGCCGACCAGGCCGTTGAGCTCGCGCCGCAGCTCGGCGATGCGCTCGTGCGGGGCCAGGGTGTCCTTGGGCTCGGGCTGCTTGCGCTTGGCCGCCTGCTGATCGGACTGACGCTTGCGCAGCAATGTGGCCACCTGGTCTGGCTCCAGCAGGCCGGGCAGGCCGAGGAAGTCTTCTTCCTCGGCGGAGCCGACCTCGGCGCCGGTGCCGAACTCGCCGCCGTCGAAGAGCACCCGGTCGAAGGTGGCCGAGGTCTCCATGGTCTCGAACGGCAGCTCGTCGCCGAGGACGTCGGGGGTGTCCTTCTTGCGGTTGGCGTCGTCGAGCAGGCTGTCGTCGAGGCCGTCCTCGGGCGGGCGGCGGTTGAGCACGTGGTCGCGCTCGGCCTCCATCTCGTTGGCCAGGCCCATGAGGGTCGGCACCGAGGGCAGGAACACCGAGGCGGTCTCGCCGCGCTTGCGGGCGCGCACGAAGCGCCCCACGGCCTGGGCGAAGAACAACGGGGTGGAGGTGGAGGTGGCGTAGACGCCCACGCACAGCCGCGGGATGTCGACGCCTTCGGAGACCATGCGGACCGCGACCAGCCAGCGGTCGCCCGAGGCGGCGAAGTTCTTGATCTTCTTGGACGCGCCGGGGTCGTCGGAGAGCACGACGGTGGCCGCCTCGCCGGCGATGTTGCGCAGGTGGCGGGCGTAGGCACGGGCCGTCTCGTGGTCGGTGGCGATCACCAGGCCGCCCGCGTCGGGCACGTGGCGGCGCACCTCGGTCAGGCGGCGGTCGGCGGCCTGCATGACCTGGCGGATCCAGTCGCCCTTCGGATCGAGGGCTGCGCGCCAGGCCTGGGAGAGCTGGTCCTTGGTGAGCGGGGTGCCGAGCGTGGCGGCGAGCTCGTCGCCGGCGCGGGTGCGCCACCTCATCTCGCCGGAGTAGGCCAGGAAGATGACCGGCCGCACGACGTTGTCGGCGAGCGCGGGACCGTAGCCGTAGGAGTAGTCGGCGCGGCTGCGCTTGAGGCCCTCGGCGTCTTCCTCGTAGGTGACGAACGGGATCGGGCTGTCGTCGGAGCGGAACGGGGTGCCGGTGAGCTGCAGCCGCCGGGCGGCCGGCTCGAACGCCTCCTGCACGCCGTCGCCCCAGGACTTGGCGTCGCCCGCGTGGTGGATCTCGTCGAAGATGACCAGCGTCTTGCGGGCTTCGGTGCGGGCGCGGTGGAGCGCGGGGTGCATGGCGACCTGGGCGTAGGTCACCGCGACCCCGGTGTAGTCGCGGCTGGTGGTGCCCTGGCTGTTCTTGAACTCGGGGTCGATGCTGATGCCGACCTTGCCGGCGGCGTCGGCCCACTGGCGCTTGAGGTGCTCGGTCGGGGTGACGATGGTGATCGCGCGGATCACCCCGCGGGTGAGCAGCTCGCTGGCGATGCGCAGGGCGTAGGTGGTCTTGCCGGCGCCCGGCGTGGCCACGGTGAGGAAGTCTCGCGGCTCTCGCCCGAAGTAGAGGTCGAACGCCTCCTGCTGCCAGGCGCGCAACTTGGGCGCGGTGCCCCACGCGGCGCGGTCGGGATAGGAAGGCGACAGGTGGGATGCGGCGAAGGTGCTCACCGCATCACCTCTGGGGTTCGTGTGCTTCGCTTTCTCACAGTGTCCCAAGAGTAGACCGGCCCACCGACAAGACGTGCCGTGCTCCTCGATCCTGGCCAAGCTCTCCCGCGCGTGCTATGGGCGTTATCGGGCACTGGCCATCACCCCGTCCAGCGCCTGCCTGGCGGCCGTCTCCTCGGGCTGGAGCAGCCCGAGGACGAGCGCCGCCTTCCCGCCGGTCGTGACAAGCGTCACACGCAGGTACGCGGGACGGTTCACCACGTCGTCGTACCGGGCCAGCAGCGCCCTGGTGTGGCCGCCGGCGACCGGCCGGTCGTCGACCACCTTGACCCTGTCCCCCTTCAGCAGGAGGCGCGCGTAGTGCTCGGCGGCGTCCTTCACACCCGCGCGCGGGTCGGCGATCTCTCCCGGCAGCGGCCTGGTCATGACCAGGCCGCCGTCGTCGTTCCTGGCCGACGAGGTGAACCCGGTGACGGGCGCCACCTTCTCTTCCTCCCAGCCGGGCGGCAGCGCCAGCCGCACCCCGGCCAGCGTGTCGGTCAGCGGCGTGGCCTCCCCGCCCGAGGGCATCAGCCGGAGCACGGCGAGGGCGAGCGCCGCCACCAGCCCGGCCGCGGCCACGACCGCCAGCACGGGCCGGGCCAGGCGCCCCAGCGCGCGCCGCGGCACCCGGGGGCCGGGGTCGGCGGGGGTGCCGTACATGCGCGCGGACGGCGGCAGGGAGTCCCATCGCGTACGGACGCGGTCGTCACGCTCCACGACCGCTGTCCTACCATCCCGGGGCGGCCCCGGTCCGGCGATCCGTTGCCGGTGTGGCTGGAGGGACGGATTCAGGCTGCCGGGTCGGTGACCCGGGCCGAAAGGAAGGTGGCGGCCAGCCCGATCAGCGCCATCAGCCCGCAGATCACCGCGAATCCCACCGCGATCTGGCTGGGCGTGAAGCCGATCACGTTCGACAGGGCGCCGCCGACGCCGAGCGCGAGCGCCGCGCCGAGCATGTCGGTCACAGACAGCGCGGCGCTGTTGGCGCCCTGCTCGTTGACCGGCGACTGCTTGAGCGCGGTCACGTTGATGGTGGCCATCGCCATCCCCATCCCGAACCCGGCGACGATCCAGGCCGGCACCGCGACCCAGCCGGTCACCCCGGCCACGACCGAGGGCACGACCAGCAGGATGCCGGCGGTCACGCAGGCCGCGCCCATCCTGATCCTGCGGTACGGGTCGATCACGCGCCTGCTCTGCAGATAGGAGCCGGCCGACCAGCCGAGCGCCCCGGTGGTCAGCGCGATGCCCGCCTGGGCGGTGGTGAACCCCTTGACGTCGGTCAGGGCGAGCGGGATGAAGCCGTTGACCCCGAAGAACGCGGCGGCGAACAGCCCGCGCATCATGACAGTCGTCGGCAGCCCGCGGCCGAACCGGAGCGCACCCGGCGGCAGCAGCCTGGCCAGCCCGTAGCCGAGCGCCGCCAGCCCGAGCACACACCACACGACGCTGACCAGCGGCGCGTCGTACAGCTCCTCGACCCCGTACAGCAGCACACCGCTGCCCACGGCGGTGGCGGTGGCGGCCACCGTCATGGCCATCGGGCGCGAGCGCGGGCCGGTGGCGGGCTCGTGGTCGTCGGCCGGCCGCCTGAGCGAGGGCAGGAGCATGAGCAGGGCGGGCACGACCAGCGGGATGATGCCGTAGAACACCCAACGCCAGCCGAGGTGCTCGGCGACGAACCCCGCCACGGACGGGCCGATCATCGACGGCAGCACCCACGCGGCCGACAGCGCCGCGAAGACCCGGGGCCGCACGTCCTGCGGATAGACCCGGGCGATCATGACATACAGCGCCACGACCGTCGGCCCGGCGCCGAGCCCCTGCACGGCCCGCGCCAGCAGGAACATCTCCTTGCCCGTCGCGGCCCCGGCCAGCGCCATGCCGAGCACGAACAGCACCAGACCGGCCAGGAACGGCAGCGCGTAGCCGCGCCGGTCGGCCCACAGACCCGCCACCACGTTGGCGAAGAGGCTGGCGATGAAGAAGGCGGAGAAGCTGACGCCGTAGAGCTCCAGGGCCCGCAGGTCCTTGGAGACCTCCGGCATGATGACACTGACCGACATGCCCTCGAAGGCGACCAGCGTGACGACGAGGAGGATGCCCAGGGTCGCCGTGCGGTATGCGGGGCCGAAGATGCGCGGGGCATCGTATGGGGTGTCGAGTGCTTTCGGTGCTGTCACCCGGACATCGTATTCAGGCGTGACCCCAGGGCAGACCCGGTGGCCGGGTTACTTGTCCTTGCCGTCGCCCTCGCCGCCACCGGACGGCAGACCTTCGTAGATCTCCTTGCACTCCGGGCAGACGGGGTATTTCTTCGGGTCGCGGCTGGGCACCCACACCTTGCCGCACAGGGCCCGGATCGGCGTGCCCGTCACCATGGACTCGGTGATCTTGTGCTTGTCGGCGTAGTGGGCGAAGCGTTCGTGGTCACCGTCGCCGTGTGACGTCTTCGGACGCGTTTCCTGCTCTGGAAGGATCTTCGTGCTCACCCCACCGAGTCTATGCCCGCCGCGCGCCGATCCAGGAAAGTGGTACGGCCCCCGCCCGGTGCGGGCGGGGGCCGTGTCCAAGGGGTTCAGCCGACGTGGACGGGGACGTCCTCCGTCTTGCGTCCGGCCTTGACGAACAGGGCCAGCACGGCCGTCAGCAGCGCGATCCCGGTGCTCACCAGGAAGGCGAGGTGCATGCCGTCCATGAAGGCGCTCTTCGCGGCCGGGCCCACGATCTGGGCGATCTGCTCGGGAGTGCCCGGCGGGAGCCCGCCGAACGAGGCCGCCGCCTCCAGCTGCGCGAGCTGGTCGGGCGGGATCGACTGGGCGGCCGGGCCGAGGTAGCCGGGCAGCTTGGCGGAGATCTGCCCCGCCATGACCGCGCCAAGGATGGCGGTGCCGAGCGCGCCGCCGACCTGCATGGCCGACTGCTGAAGGCCGCCCGCCACGCCGGTGAGCCCTTCGGGGGCGTTGCCCACGATGATCTCGGTGGCGCCGACGAACACCGGCGACATACCGAACGCCAGCACCACGAACGGGATCGAGGTCTCCAGGAACGTGGCGTCCATCGTCAGCTGGGACATCAGGAACATGGCCCCCGAGGTCACCACCAGACCGGCCGCCATGGTGAGCCGCGGCCCGAGCTTGCCGAGCAGGATGCCCGCCAGCGGCGAGGCGACGATCATGCCCGCGCTCATGGGCAGCATCCGGATGCCGGCCTCCAGGGGGGTCAGCCCGTGGGTGCCCTGGAAGAAGAAGCCCAGGAAGAACATGGCGCCGAACATCGCGAAGGCGACCATCATCATCAGCACGGTGCCGATGGAGATCGACGCGTTGGCGAACAGCGACAGCGGCACCAGCGGCTGCTTGGCCCGGCTCTGCCAGAAGACGAAGGCGGCGGTGAGCACCGCGAACATGCCGAGGAAGGTCAGCGTGGTCGAATCGCCCCAGCCCCACTCGGGCGCCTTGATGATCGACCAGACGAGCGCGAACATGGCGCCGGACAGCAGCACCACGCCGCCCCAGTCGATCTTGTTCAGCACCTTGATCGGGCTCTTCTCGATGAGCAGCGCGCCCATGATGAGGGCGATGACGCCCACCGGGGCGTTGATGAAGAAGACCGACTCCCAGCTCACGTTCTCCACCAGCACGCCGCCCACGATCGGGCCGGCGGCGCTGGACAGGCCGATGATCGCACCCCACGCGCCCATCGCCTGCTTCAGCCTGTCGCCGGGGAACGCCTCGCGCAGCAGCGCCAGCGCGGCGGGCTGCAGCAGCGCGCCGAACAGGCCCTGCAGCACGCGCAGGCCGATCAGCATGCCGGCCGGCGACACGCCGGGGACGACGTCGGCCAGCTCGGCGCTGAAGCCGATGCCCACCGACACGAGGGCGAAGCCGCCCACGCCGATGAGGAAGACGCGCTTGTGCCCGAAAAGGTCGCCCAGCTTCCCCGCGGTGATCAGGAACACGGCCAGGGCCAGCAGGTAGCCGCTGGTCACCCACTGCAGCTCGGCCAGCGTCGCGCCCAAGTCGGCCTGGATCACCGGGTTCGCGATGCCGACCACGGTGCCGTCGAGCATCACCATGATGACGCCCAGGCTCACCGCCAGCAGCACCAGCCAAGGATTGCCGCGAGCCCCGGTCTTGCCCGGCGGCGACGACGGCGCGGCCACCGTCTTCGCATCTGCCATTGAATCCCCCTCAATTGTCTCTTAAACCTCAGGAACCATAGTGGCAGACGCTGCCACATGACAAACGGGTTTTATTCGCCAGAAGCTGACATGTGGCAGTATGTGACATCACGATGTCGAGGGAGTGACAGACATGGGACTACGAGAGCGCAAGAAGGAAAAGACGCGGGTCGCCCTTCTGGATGCCGCACTCGATCTTTTCCTCGAACAAGGGTACGACTCGACGCCGATCGACCAGATAGCGGAGGCCGTCGAGGTCTCTCCACGCACCTTCTTCCGTTACTTCACCAGCAAGGAACACCTGATCCTGTGGCTCCACGACCAGGTCGAGGAGACGATGCTGGAGGTCCTGGCCGACCGCCCCGCGGACGAGCCGCCGTTCGTCTCCATGACCCACGCCCTGCGCGCGCAGCTGCGCACCATGGAGTACGCAACACCGGACGACGTCGCGCGATTCCTCAAGGTGAGGCGCCTTCTCGACACCACCCCCCACCTGGCCCACAGCACCTTCGCCCGGGCCGTCGAGTCCGAACGGCGCCTGGTCGAGGCCATCGCCGCCCGCCAGGGCGTCGACCCGTACGAGAGCCCGCTCCCCCATCTCGTCGTGACGTTCGTGATGGCCGCCATGCGGATCGGATTCACCTGCCCGGCGGACCCGCCCGACCTCCAGAAGATCGTCCGGCGCATGGAGGAGACGCTCCAGCTCGTGGAGCGCTCGCTGCGCCCCGGCTGGGACGCCTAGTCAGTTCATCGTGGGATCGTCCGGGCAGGTCGCCACGAACGCCAGCTCACCTTTCTGCCGCCGCAGCACGTGTCGCCAGAGCGAGCCGGGATCGGCGTGGAAGGTGTCGCCGGCCTCCGAGTCGACGACGTACCACGCGCCCTCCGCGATCTCGCTCTCCAGCTGGCCCGTGGTCCAGCCCGCGTAGCCGGCGAAGATGCGCATCTGCGCGATCTCGCCCTGGAGGATCTCGGGCGGCGCGTCCAGGTCGACCGTGCCGAGCCGCGACACCGCCGCGGTGCCGGCGTGGAGCCGGCGCCAGCCCAGCGGCTCCTCCCCGCTCGGCACGGCGGCCAGCGCGAGCGCGCTGTCGGTCTGCACCGGCCCGCCCTCGAAGAGCACCGGCGGCCCGGTCACCAGGGGGTCCCACACGGGCAGCACCTGGGTCACCGAGATCTCGCTCGGCCGGTTGAGAACCACGCCGAGCGTGCCGCCGTCGTGGTCGTGTTCGAGGATGAGCACGACGCTACGCCGGAAGTTGGGATCGTCGAGAAGCGGCGTCGCCACCAACAACCCGCCGACGTAGATCGCTTCCGCCATACATCCATCATGAAGGAGGAAGGGGGCTCTTCGCGCCTACAGCCGCCGCATGTTACTCAACGTAGCGATATGGGCACGATGCGGGACGAAAATGTGTCACGTTCGCCCGTGCCTGGAGGAGCCATCGCATGCGCGCCCGCCTCGCCCTCGCCGCCCTGCCCGCCTTCGTGGTCTTCCTCCTGCCGGCGACGGCCTGCGCCTGGCCGGGCCCCGACCCCGGTGACCCGTTCACGATGTCGGTGGACCGGATCGGCTGCCGCGCGAACACGGTACGGGTCACGCTGCGCAACCAGACCCGCCAGCTCACCCGCTTCGACCTGCGCGCCGACTCGGCGACCGTGGCGTCGGGCTCCATCCCGGCCAGAAAGGCGATCACCCGTACGGTGAAGGTACGCCAGGGCAGCAGCGCGGAGATCGAGGCGTACTCGGTGAGCGGGTCGGCGGCCGACACGCTGATCGACTCCACCCGGGTGCGCAACGACTGTCCGTGGGGTCACCGGCTGCCGATGACCGGCCCGCCGCTCGACCTGGTGGCCAAGCTGGCGACGGCGGGCGGGTTGATCCTCACCGGCGGCGTCGTGTGGTGGTACGGGTCCCTCTGGCCGCGCTCCGGCTCACCCTTCGAGCGCTGAGCCTAAGGTGGGCACGAACGCGCCCGCCCTGGCGGCGACCAGGGCGCGGGCGACCGACCGGGCGGCCGTCGTCTCGTCCAGGGGGTGCCTGACGACCATCAGCCGGTAGTAGAGGGGCGCCGAGACGGCGCGGATCAGCTCCGCCCCGTCGGTGCCCGGCGGCAGTTCGCCGCGCTCGACCGCGGCGTCCACGAACCGGGCCCATTCCCCGATGCGCCGGTCGTAGAAGGCGCGCAGCGCGCCGGCCGCCTCCTCGTCGGAGACGGCGGCCGCGATGACCGCCTGGAGGGTGACGCCGAGGTGCGGGTCGGTGAGCGACTCCAGCACGGACCTGGCGCTGGCCATGAGCACGTCCTCGACCGAGCCCGCGCCGGGGGGCGGCAGGGACCGCTCGGCCAGCTCCCTCATGAGATCGGTGACAAGGCGGACGCGGGTGCCCCAGCGCCGGTAGATGGTCGTCTTGCCGATGCCCGCCCTGCTGGCCACCTGGTCCATGGTCAGGCGGTGGAAGCCGCGTTCGGCGAGCTCGTCCTGGGTGGCCTGGAGCACCGCCGCGCGGACCTTCGCCGTGCGTCCGCCAGGACGGACCGTTCCCGCCAAGCGGGACCCTGATTCCATCGACTCTCCTTTCGCTCTACTTCACCAGGGCATGGGCGCGTACTCGATGAGAGCGCCGCCGGACGGGCATGACCGACCCGCCCGGGAGGGCGAGCGATGGCCGCCGCCCGCGGGCGAGACACGTTCGCGGGCACGGGAAGGGGCCGCGCCCGGACCCGTGAGGATCCGCGGCCCGGCCCGGGAGGACCCGCGGAAGGGTCAGGCCTCGGTGAAGCCGCGGGCGCGGCCGCCCGCCGACTCGCGGACCGCCGCCGCGACCGCGCCCGCCACGTCCGGGTGGAAGACGCTCGGGATGATGTAGTTGGGCCCCAGCTCCTCCGTCGTCACCACGGCGGCGAGGGCGCGGGCCGCGGCCAGGAGCATCTCCTCCGTGACCTCGGTGGCCTGCGCGTCGAGCAGACCGCGGAAGACGCCGGGGAACGCCAGCACGTTGTTGATCTGGTTGGGGTAGTCGGAGCGCCCGGTGGCCACCACCGCGCAGTGCTCGCGGGCCTCGTCGGGCGACACCTCGGGCTCGGGGTTGGCCAGCGCGAACACCACGGCGCCCGGCGCCATGGCGGCGATGTCGTCACCGGTGAGGATGCCCGGCGCCGACACGCCCACGAAGACGTCGGCGCCCTTGACCGCGCCGCGCAGGTCGCCGGAGTAGCCCTCGGCGTTGGTGTGCTCGGCGATCCAGCGCAGCGAGTCGTCGAGGTCGTCGCGGGTGCGGCAGACGGCGCCGCGGTAGTCGCAGACGATCACGTTGCGCGCGCCCGCCGCCAGCAGCAGCCGCAGCACCGCGTTGCCCGCCGCGCCCGCGCCCGCCATGGTGATGCGCACGTCCTCCAGCTTCTTGTCGACCACGCGCAGGGCGTTGGTGAGCGCGGCCAGCACGCAGATGGCGGTGCCGTGCTGGTCGTCGTGGAAGACCGGGATGTCGAGCAGCTCGCGCAGCCGCCGCTCCACCTCGAAGCAGCGCGGGGCGCCGATGTCTTCGAGGTTGATGCCGCCGAAGCCGGGGGCGAGGAGCTGGACGGTCCGGACGATCTCGTCGACGTCCTGGGTGTCGAGGCAGATGGGCCAGGCGTCGATGCCGGCGAACCGCTTGAACAGCGCCGCCTTGCCCTCCATCACCGGCAGCGCCGCCTCCGGCCCGATGTTGCCCAGCCCGAGCACGGCCGAGCCGTCGGTGACGACGGCGACGGTGTTGCGCTTGATGGTGAGGCGGCGCGCGTCCTCCTTGTTGCGGGCGATCGCCATGGACACCCGCGCCACGCCCGGCGTGTAGGCCATGGACAGCTCGTCACGGTTGCGCAGCGGCACCTTCGACTGCATCTCGATCTTGCCGCCGAGGTGCATGAGGAAGGTCCGGTCGGAGACCTTGTGGATGACCACGCTCTCGACGGCTTCGAGCTGGTCGACGATGGCCTGGGCGTGGTCGGTGTCGCGGGCCGCGCAGGTGACGTCGATCCGGAGCTTCTCGTGGCCGGCGTTGGTGACGTCGAGGGCGGTCACGACGCCCCCCGCCGACTCTACGGCGTGGGTGAGCTGGCTGACGGCCTTGCCCCCGGCCGGCACCTCCAGCCGCACGGTGATGGAGTACGACACACTGGGGACGGTCGCCACGTCAATCGCTCCTTCGCGCCTGCCCATGAAGTGCTCCCATGTTAGGGGTGTTCGGGTCAAGCCAGCGCCTCGGCCGCCATGACGATCATGTCGGCGCACACCGGCACCGGGAGCACGGTGCTGTCGATCACCAGGTGATACAGGCAGCAATCGGACGGGTCCGCGCGGTAGAAGTGGCGGACGTAGGCGTTCCTGGCGCGGTCGTTGTCCTCGATGACCTTGCGGGCCTCCCGCTCGGTCGTCGCGCCCAGCCGGGCCGCCTGACGGACCCGCCGCTCCAGCGGTGCGTCGAGCCGTACGTGCAGCGCCCCGGGCAGATCGGCGAGCACGATCGCCCCCGCCCTGCCCAGGAAGACGCCGCCCTGGGTGCGGGCGGTGTCGCGGAGCACCTGCTCGGTGCGCCGGACGAACTCCTCCGGCGCGTGCGGCAGCGGGCCCGGGACGTACATGTCGACGCCGCCGAACGTCACGGTCGGCAGCCGCAGTGTCCCCGACAGCAGGCGGCCGAGGCCGTGCTCGGCGCGGTCGTCGTAGGTCAGGGCCTCCTCGAGGGTGCAGCCCAGCTCTCCGGCGACGGCGCCGGGGATCGCCCGGTCGACGAAGGGCACGCCCAGCCGTTCGGCGACGGCCGGGCCCACCTGGTGGCCGGCGGTGCCGTAGGTCGCCGAAATTGTGACGACTCGCACACCTTCAGGTTAGAACAGGGCGCTCGCGAGCGCTCGCCGGGCTTTCGCCAGGGACGGGTCCTCGGCGGGCAGCGTCTCGAACAGGCCCAGCAGGTGGACGCGGGCCTTGTCGCGGTCGTCGCCGGAGGTGCGCTTGACCACCGCGATGATCCGCTCGAACGCCTGGTCGACGGAGCCGGACAGCATCTCCAGGTCGGCGGCCAGAAGGTGCGCGTCGATGTCGGCGGGGTCCTGCAGGCGGCGCTGCACGTCGTCCGGGTCGGCGTCGGACGTGCGCTTGATCAGCCTGACGCCGGCGAGCCCCATCCTGGCGTCCTCGTCGCCGGGCACGCGGGCGAGCAGTCGCTCGTAGGCGGCCGCGGCGGCGTCGAGGTCGCCCTGGTCGATGGCCTGCTCGGCGGCGACCAGGTCGGGGTCGGCAGGCTGCGCCTCCGGCTCGCCCGGCCCCTCGGCGGGCGGCCTGGCCCCCGGGTTGGCCTGGTAGAACTGCTCCACGGCGGCCATCAGCTCGTCGAGCCAGCGGCGCACCTCCGGCTCGGGCAGCACCTGCTGGAACCCGGTGACGGCCTGCCCCTGGAAGATCGCCAGGACGGTCGGCACGGCCTGCACGCGCAGCGCCTGCGCGATCTGCGGGCTGCCGTCGACGTTGACCTTGGCGAGCACGGCCCTGCCGCCCAGGTCGCCGACGACCTTCTCCAGCACCGGGCTGAGCTGGGCGCTGCCGGGCGCCCGCGGCGACCACAGGTCGAGCACGACGGGCACGCTCATCGAGCGGTCGATGACGTCGGTGGTGAACGTCTCCTCGGTCACGTCGACGACCGAGGCCGATGAGGCTGCCTGGGCACCACCGGTCTCCCGCCGGGCCTGCGCCTCCAGAGCCTGCTTACGTGCGCCCAGATCGACCGCTCCGTAGAGCGATCCGGGCCTAGAGAAGTCCGCCATGCTCCTCATCTTGCCCCATCGGGGGGACCGAGAAGTCACCCGCCGCCACCCGCAACGTGCGCAGCAGGTCGAACATCCGGCCAAGCTCGCTCTCGGCGTACATGCCCAGGCCGAACTCGGCGGTCATGAGATCGCCCGTGGCGCGCCGCACGACGTCGCGACCGGCCTCGGTGATCTCGGCGAGCACGCCCCGGCCGTCGCGCGGGTTGGGCAGGCGGCGCACCAGCCCGGACCTCTCCAGCCGGCCGACGGTGTTCGTGACGCTCGTCGGGTGGACCATCAGCCGTTCGCCGATCTTCCACAGCGGCAGCGCCCCGGTCTTGCTGAAGGTCAGCAGCACCAGGGCCTCGTAGCGGGCGAAGGTCAGGTCGTACGGCTTCAGCAGCGAGTCGAGCTGGGACAGCAGGATCTGGTGGGCTCTCATGATCGACGTGACGGCGGCCATGGCGGACGAGGGCCCGAAGTGATCGCGCCAGGTCTCCGCGGCACGGTCGATGGGGTCGAACGGCAGGTTGAGCGGCTTGGGCTGCGACACGCAGATACGTTAGCGCGCTGCTCGTCCAGTTTCGTCTGCTTACGGAGCGCAATCGCATTCTCCGCTTGGCCAAGAATCCGGGCGTCCTTCATCACGCTCCGTTATGGTTCTCGCATCGAATGGTGACGGGGGAGCCAAGTCCATCAGCCGTGTGGGGACCGGCCGGACTGCCGGCTCCCCCTGTCGCCGACGGGGCACGGGGGGTGCTTTTGATGAACTTCATTGGGATGACGCGTGCGTGAGCACGGGGGCGTTTCACGCGAGGAGCTGAAGCAGGGCGCGGCCGTCACGGTGGCCGTATTGCTCGCGCTCGGCCTGGTCGCGGCGTGGAGCGTCCTGATCCCCGGCGTGGACGCGTGGGAGAACATCGTGGCGGCGGTCATCGGCTCGCTCAGGCTGACCGGGCCCGTCGCCGCCGCCTTCGCCGCCTGGGTGGCCCTGCGCAAGCGCCGGGCCTCGCGCGACCTGCCGCTGACGACCTGGCGCGCGCTGAAGGCGCCGCTGGCGATCGTGCTGGTGGTGCTGGGCTCCTTCGCCGCGACCGTGCTGGTGCTGGCCGTCAAGACGGTGCTCACCGAGCAGGCGGGCCGGCTCAGCCTGACGGGCCTGGGCATGGGCATGGCGGGGCTGGCCCTCTACTCGGTGATCGGGTGGGTGGCCGGCTGGGTCCTGCCGTACGCGCCGACCGCGCCGCTGGCCGGGCTGGGCTGCTACGCCCTGTTCAGCTGGGTCGCCGACGGCGACGGCTGGGCCGACCGTCTCGCACCCGGTACGGGCGAGCCGTACGACCTGTTCCAGGGGCTGAGCGGCACCGTCTTCGTCAACCAGATCATCTGGCTGCTCGGCGTGACCGGGGCGCTGCTGCTGGGCTGGGCCGCGCTGGTCACCCGGCAGGCCGTGGTGCTGGCCTTCGCGCTGCTGGCGGTGCTGGCGGCCGGCACGGGCGTGGCGCGGGTGCTCGGCGAGCCGCGGCCCGCGGCCGCCCAGGACATCGCCTACAGCTGTCAGGAGTGGCCCATCACGGTCTGCGTCCATCCCGGCATGCGGGGCGGGCTGACCGAGCTCGGCGCCGCCTTCACCGAGATCGCCTCCCGCCTGGCCGAGACGCCCGCCGCGTTCACCCGGGTGGAGCAGCGGCCGCTGGACGACCCGCTCAAGCCCTCGAACGGGCTGGCGCCGATCCACGTGCCGGACCTGTCGGCGGGGTTCGCCGAGGAGGCCGTGCACGAGTACGTCGAGGCCCTGGCCGCCCGGTGTCCCGGCAGGCCGGCCGACGGCTACCGCGAGATCGTGACGGCCTGGCTGCGCGGCGAGCCGCTGCCCGGGGGGCCGCTGCTGGAGCACGAGTACGCCGCCGCCTGGTTCTCCGGACTGAACGAGCACCAGCGCCGCGAGTGGCTGCGCATGTTCTTCAGCGACTTCCAGGCCTGCAAGCTGTCGGCCACCCACTTCGGCGGCGGCCCGGCCGGCACTCCGCCCCAGGCCGCCACCCCGGTGGCCACGCAGGTGCACCAGGAGAGCGCCCCGCAGGTCTACCCGGTCTACCCTGACCCGAGCGGGCACCCCTCGCCGAACTGGGGACCGGAGATGTCACCTCATGGGTGGCACAGATGATCGATCCGGGGGTAGTCAGGGGGCATGACGACTTCGCAGACGGCGCCCTCGGCGGTCTCTCCTCGCCGGCGCCGCACGTGGCGATATGTGGCGGGGCTGCTGGTCGTGGCGGTCCTGCTGGTGGTGGCCGGGCGGCTCGCCTGGTCCTGGCTCAATCCCATGGGCACGCAGACCGTCGACCGCAGCCAGCCGGTGCTGCTCGAATCGATCAAGGACCTGAGCAGGTTCGAGGCCGCGACGGGCACCTTCCAGGTCGTGGTCGACCTGGAGAAGGACGCCAACTTCCTGCCTGACGCGGTCAAGGGCACCCGCACCCTCTTCGTCGGCGCCGGCGGCGTGGACGCGTACGTCGACTTCGCCGGCCTGGCCGGCGACGCGCTGACCGTGTCGGAGGACCGCACCGCCGTCACGGTCACCCTCCCCCGCGCCCAGTTGGAGAAGCCCAACCTGGACAACGAGCGCTCCTACGTCTTCGCCCAGCGGCGGGGGCTGTTCGACCGGGTGGAGGACTTCCTGTCCGGCTCTCCGGCCGACCAGCGGGAGCTGTACGTGCTCGCCGAACGCAAGATCGCCGAGGCGGCCGCCTCCAGCGACCTGCGGGCCCGGGCCGACGCCAACACCCGGACCATGCTGGAGGGCATGCTGAAGTCGCTCGGCTTCACCAAGGTCACGGTCAAGTTCGCGGACGAGCCCTAGGCACCCTTAGACGCGGGCCGGCCACGGCTGAGGCCGGGAGATAAGGCATCCGCCCGATGTGCCGCCACGGGCCTTAGGACGAATCTTGAGAGTGCGGAGAAACGACCACGAGGAGCACTCTCATGAACGCCGAGTTCGAGTACACCGTCATGCAGCATCGGGCGCGCGAGCTGCGCCAGGAGGCCGCCGAGCGCCGGCTGGCCCGCGCGGCGGCCAGGGCGCGCAAGCCCGAGCGCCGTCACCGCTCCCTCTTCGGCCTGCTACGCGAGTCATGACCATGCCAAGGACGCCCGGCCGCACCCTCCCTCGCGGCCGGGCGCATCTCCCCCCATAGCGACACGCACCGGCGCGCCCGCTCCCCTGGGTTCGGGGAGCGGGCGCGCGGGTGTTACGCGTTCTTCGGCACGCTGATGATCAGCGCGTCACCCTGGCCGCCGCCGCCGCACAGGGCCGCGGCGCCGACGCCGCCGCCGCGCCGCTTCAGCTCGTGGGCGAGGGTGAGCACGATGCGGGCGCCGGACGCGCCGATCGGGTGGCCGAGCGCGATGCCGCCGCCGTTGACGTTCACGATGTCCATCGGCACGCCCAGTTCCTTGACCGACTGGATCACCACGCTGGCGAACGCCTCGTTGATCTCGATCAGGTCCAGGTCCTGCGGGCTCAGCCCCTGCTTGGCCAGAGCGTGCTTGATGGCGTTGGCCGGCTGCGACTGCAGGGAGGAGTCGGGGCCCGCGACGTTGCCGTGGCGTCCGATCTCGGCCAGCCACTCCAGGCCCAGCTCCTCGGCCTTGGCCTTGGACATCACCACCACCGCGCAGGCGCCGTCGGAGATCTGCGACGCCGAACCGGCCGTGATGGTGCCGTCGGCCGCGAACGCGGGCCGCAGCCTGGCCAGCGTCTCGGCGGTGGTGTCGCCGCGCACACCCTCGTCGTCCTTGACCACCAGCGGCTCGCCGCGCCGCTGCGGGATCTCCACCGGCACGATCTCCGGCTCGAACGCGCCGTTCTTGGCCGCCGCGGCGGCGAGCTGGTGGGAGCGGGCCGACACGGCGTCCTGCTCCTCGCGGCCGATGCCCAGCCGCGTGTTGTAGCGCTCGGTCGACTCGCCCATCGCGCACTGGTCGAACGCGCAGAACAGGCCGTCATGGGCCATCGAGTCGAGGATCTCGGCGCTTCCGTACTTGACCCCCTTGCGCATGCCGGGCAGCAGGTGCGGGGCGTTGGTCATCGACTCCATGCCGCCCGCGACCACGATGTCGAACTCGCCCGCGCGGATCAGCTGGTCGGCCATGGCGATGGCGTCCAGGCCCGACAGGCACACCTTGTTGATCGTGATGGACGGGACCGTCATCGGGATGCCCGCCTTGACCGCCGCCTGGCGGGAGGGGAGCTGACCCGACCCGGCCTGCAGCACCTGGCCCAGGATCACGTACTCGACGGCCTCCGGCGCCACCCCGGCACGGTCCAGCGCGGCCTTGACCGCGATGGCGCCCAGGTCCACCGCCCTCAGGCCGGACAGCGAGCCGAGCAGTTTTCCGATGGGGGTACGCGCTCCGGCGACGATGACGGAACCAGACATGCGGGGCCTCCTGTGCACACGAGGGGAGCTCTTTGACACCATACCTATCGGTAGCAGGGTGTTCGCTATGGAGGTGGCCCACATGTTCATGCGCATCGACCACATCGGGATCGCGTGCAACGACCTCGAAGAGAAGATCGCGCTCTTCTCTGAACTGTTCGAGCTGGAGGTGGTCGCCCGCGAGGTCAACGAGGAGCAGGGGGTGAAGGAGGCCATGCTGCGCATCGCCGACGCCGACGGCGGCGGCTCCTACATCCAGCTGCTCGAACCGCTCTCGCCCGACTCCCCCGTGGGGAAATTCCTCGCCAAGAGGGGTGAGGGAGTGCACCACGTGGCGTTCGGCGTCCCGGACGTCGCGGAGGCGATGTCTAAGATCGGCGACAAGGGCGTCCGGCTGCTCGACGAGCGCCCCCGTCACGGTTCCATGGACTCCCGGATCGCGTTTCTGCACCCCAAGGACGTGGGAGGAATGCTGACCGAGTTGGTGCAAGCGGCCAAGAGCTAGCAAACGCAAAAATCGTTCATAAGTAACTAGTCACGCAGAAACCCGGACGGGGCTTCGTACTCGGCATCGGCGGAGTACGCTGGCCTTCCACCGGACATGGAGCCTGCCCCGAGGCACGGGCTCCAGGCTCGGATGCCCCGAACCCCCCGTCCGGCCCGTGTAGCCGTCTCGACAACCCAGGATCGAGCCTCCATGCAGTCCGACATCGACGCCCAGCTCAACAACTTCTTCGAGGACGCACCAGCCCGCGAGTTCGACGTGGTGCTCCGAGGTTACGACCGGCATCAGGTCCACGACCACCTGAAGCAGCTCGACGCCGAGTTGCGCCAGGCTCGCGAGCAGACCACGTCCTTGCAGCGCGAGCTCTCCGACTCCCAGCGCCAGCTGCAGGAGCAGGAGCGGCCCACCTACTCCGGTCTCGGCGCCCGTATCGAACAGCTGCTCCGCCTGGCGGAAGAACAGGCCACGGAGCTCGTCCAGGCGGCCAGGTCCGAGGCCAACGAGATCAAGGCCGGGGCCAAGGTCGAGGCGGCCGACCTGCGTGCCGCCGCGGAAGCCGAGGCGGCCGAGAAGCGGGCGCAGGCGACGCGCGAGAGCGAGGAGATGCGCACCAGCGCCGAGCGCGACGCCGAGGAGATCCGCTCGACCGCCCGCCGCGAGTCCGACGAGCTGACGGCGACCACCGAGCGCGAGGTGGCCAAGCTCCGCGCCACCGCCGACCACGAGGTCGCGGAGAAGCGGGCCGACGCCGAGCGCGAGATCGCCAAGCTGCGCACCACCACCGAGCGCGAGGTCGCCCAGCTGCGCGCCTCGACCAAGCGCGAGCGCGACGAGGTCCTGACCACCGCCAAGCGGCAGGCCGACGAGATGCGCGCGCAGGCTCAGCGGGTGCTGGAGGAGTCCGAGGCCAAGCGGGCGCAGGACGAGGCCGAGTTCGAGATCCAGCTCGCCGCCCGGCGCGAGGAGGCGGAGCGCCAGGAGGCCGAGCGCCACGCCGCCACCCAGGCCGCGACGCAGAAGCTGGTGGCCGAGGCCGAGCAGCGCGCCGCCACCGCCGAGTCCCGGGCCACGAAGGCGACCCAGCAGGCCGAGCAGACCCGCCGCGAGGCCGACCTGCACGCCAAGCAGCTGGTCGCCAACGCGCGCAAGAACTCCGAGCAGATCGTCGCCGAGGCCAAGAGCAGCGCCGAGACCATCGTCACCGAGGCGAAGAACGAAGCCGAGCGCACCCGCACCTCGATGCAGCGCCAGGTCGACGAGCTGACCCGCCAGCGCGACAGCATCACCAGCCACCTCGCCCAGCTGCGCCAGCTGCTCGGCGGCGCGGCTCTGCCGGGCCTCGACCCCGACCCCGCCGTCACCGCGGCCCCGCCGAAGCCGGCCATCGCCGCCGCGTCGGTCGACGACCGCCCGGCCCCGGTGGCCGCCCCGGCGGCTTCCGCCAAGGCCGAGAGCAAGTCCGACGACGACGCCGAGTGGTGGCAGGAGTAGGCCGGCACGAGGGGCGTCCCGGGCCGGCTGCACGGGGATCGATCGCATAACCGGAGAGAGCCTGGCGACCAAGGTCGCTAGGCTCTCTCTCGTTGTGCGCCCCCCTCGTGCAGGAGACCCCGTGACCGCAGCAGCCGAGCCCGCCGGAGCGGACTCCCTCCCGAGCCCGGAGCCTCCCGCGGACGCGCCCTCCGCCCTCACGGACGGGGGCGGGACGGCCGCCGGCGCCGGGTCCGGAGATCACGCTCAGGCCACCCAGCGCCGCCCGCTCGCGGAGCAGGGCGCGCACACCGTCATCCCCGGCGACGCCTCGGCGGGGATCGCCCTGGGTTCGTACGGGATGCCGGGGAAGCCGCTGGCCCGGGGCCCGTTCCTGTTCGGGCTGACCGGCGGGCTCGGCGTGCTCACCGCCATCGCGATCGCGCAGATGGTCGTCAGCTCGCTGAGCGTGATCATCATGATCGTGGTGGCGATGTTCCTCGCCGTCGGCCTCAACCCGGCGGTTGAGGCGCTGCAGCGGCGCGGCCTGGCCAGGCGGTGGGCGATCACGTCCGTGTTCGCCGCGGTGATCGTGGCGTTCGTGCTGTTCGGCCTGGCCGTGGTGCCGCCGGTCAGCCAGGAGCTCGCCGACTTCGTGGCGGCCGTGCCCGGCTACATCCGCGAGCTGAGCAGCCACCCGACGCTGCGCGAGCTCGACGCCGACTACCAGATCCTGCCGCAGCTGGCCACGTTCGTCACGAGCACGCTCGGACCGTCGCTGGCCACCGGCGTGGTGGGAGCCGGGCTGGTGGTGATCGACGGCCTGTTCACCACGGTGACGCTGCTGGTGCTCATGCTCTACTTCCTCGGCTCGCTGCACACGATCAAGGCCTACCTGCTCAAGCTGGTCCCCGCCTCGCGCCGCGACCGCACCGGGGCGATCGCCGAGGAGATCCTGGGCGGCATCGGCGGCTACGTCGCCGGCAACATCCTCATCTCGCTCATCGCCGGCGTGCTGACGTGGATCTTCCTGTCGATCCTGGGCGTGGAGTACGCGCTCGCGCTCTCCCTCGTGGTGGCCCTGACCGACCTGATCCCGCTGGTGGGCGCCACGATCGGGGCCGTGGTGGTGACCGGCGTCGCGCTGCTCGGCTCGCTCCCCGCCGGCATCGCTTGCGCGATCTTCTTCGTGATCTACCAGCAGATCGAGAACTACGTCATCTATCCGAAGGTGATGAAGCGCTCGGTCGACGTGACCCCGGCGGTGACCGTGATCGCCGCCCTGGTGGGCGGCACGCTGCTCGGCATCGTGGGGGCGCTGCTGGCCATCCCGGTGGCCGCCGCGATCGCCCTGATCATTCGTGAGATCGTGATACCCCGGCAAGCTCAGAGCTGAGGAAGCGCTCGACGGCGGCGTTGAACGCCTCGGGCTGCTCGACGGCGATCAGATGACCGGCCTTGGAGATGACCTCCAGCCGGCCGTCCTGCACCGCTCCGGCCATGGCACGGGCGTCCGCCGGCGGCGCCAGCTCGTCCTCGTCGCCCACCAGCACCAGCGCGGGCACCTTGAGCGCGGCCAGCGTGTCGAAGGAGTCGGGCCGCGCGGCCATCGCGCGCTGCGCCCAGGCCACGGCCTTGGGCGGCGCCGACTGCACCAGCCCTTTGACCCGGCCGAACACCATGGCCCTGCGCTGCTTGGTGGTGGTCCCGATCAGGCCAGGCAGCACCTCCTCGACCAGCACGCCGCTGCCGTCGGCGAGCACCGCCTGGGCGATGCGCTCGCGGTTGTCGCGCGCGGGCGCGGCGTCGGGGCTCGCCTTGGTGGCGGCCAGGATGACGCCCAGCACGCGGTCGGGGTGGCGGCGGCAGAACGCCATGGTCACGTAACCGCCCATCGACAACCCTCCGATGACCGCTCGCTCGACGCCTTCCTCGTCGAGCACCCTGGCGACGTCGTCGGCCATGAGGTCGAGTGACGGCTCGTCGTCGCCGAGCCGCGATCCGCCGAAGCCGCGCAGGTCGGGGGTGATCACCCGGCACGCCCTGGCCAGCCCCTCCCGCTGGGCCAGCCACATGGCCGACGAGAGCGGGAACGCGTGGAGCAGTACGACCGGGAGCCCGGTCCCGGCTGTTCTCGTGTAGAGCTGCACGGACCTCACGGTAACCCGGTTCCCCGCGACAATCACTCCACAGCCGGTGCCGATATGCGGTGAATGGTCCGTCCGGTTCGTCAGGCGGTGGTGAGGCCGCCGTCGACGATCATCATCTGGCCGGTCATGTAGGACGAGGCCTCACTGGCCAGGAACACGGCCGGCTGGGCGATCTCCTCCACCGTGGCCCAGCGGCGCATCGGCACGTTCGCCACCGTCGCCTGGCCGCCGCTCTCGTCGTCCCACAGGTTGCGGTTGAGGTCGGTGGCGGTCCAGCCGGGGCACAGCGCGTTGACCCGTACGCCCGCCGACGCCCACTCCAGGGCCAGCGTCTTGGTCAGGGCCACCAGACCCGCCTTGGCGGCCGCGTACGGGGCCAGGAAGGGCGCGCCGAGCGCGGCCGCGGAGGCGATGTTGATCACGGACCCGCTGCCGCGGCCGAGCAGGTGGGGCGCGGCGGCGTGGCAGACGGCCATGGCGGAGTCGAGGTTGAGCCGCATGATCTTGTCCCAGCCGGCCAGCCGCAGGTCCTTGAACTCGACCAGGAAGTTGGACCCGCCCGCGTTGTTGACCACCACGTCGAGGTGGCCGAGCCCGGCGACGGCCTCGCGCACGACGGCGGCGGCGGTGTCCCTGTCGGTCAGGTCGGCGGGGATGACCACGGCCTCGCGGCCGCGCGCCTGGATCTCCTTGGCCACCTCGGCCAGCGCGTCCGCCGACCGCGCGGTCAGCGCCACGTCCGCGCCCGCCTCGGCGTACGCGAGCGCGATCGCCTTGCCGATGCCCTTGGACGCCCCGGTGACCAGAGCCTTCTTGCCGTCGAGAGCGAACGCGCCCATGTTGCCTCCTCCGTACGGACCGAACGAGATTCTATGGCGGTCACACCTCGGTGGGGAGGGGGTGCCGGTCGGGGACGATGCGGCGGACGATCTCGTTCAGCACGACGCGCACGTACGGCTCGCCCACCCACAGGTGCTTGGCGCCCTCGACGCCGACCACCTCGGCCTGCGGCACCCGCGCGAAGCGGCGCCTGGCCTCGTCGGGGCGCAGGTAGTCGTCGAACTCGGGCACCAGCGCGATCAGCGGCCGGCCGAACCCGGCCCAGGCGTCGAGGTCGGTCTCGTTGGCCCGGTGCAGCGGCGGGGACAGCAGGATGGCGCCTTCGACCAGCGGGTCGTGCCCCCACTTGAGCGCCAGCTCGCTGCCGAACGACCAGCCGACCACCCAGACCCGGGGCAGGTCGTGGAACTCGGCGTACTCCAGCGCCGCCGCCACGTCGAACCGCTCGTCCTCGCCGCCGTCGAACGTGCCCTCGGAGGTGCCCCGGTCAGAGGAGGTGCCGCGGGTGTTGAAGCGCAGCACCGCCAGGTCGGCCAGCGCGGGCAGGCGGTTGGCGGCCTTCTTGTAGACATGGCTGTCCATGAAGCCGCCGTGGGTCGGCAGCGGGTGCAGCATCACCAGGGTCGCCGCCGGCGGCCGGTCCTCGGGCAGGGCGAGCTCGCCCACCAGGGTCAGGCCGTCGCCGGTGTGCAGCTCGATCGGCTCACGCCGGGCGGGCAGCACGGTCGCCGCGCGAATTTCCACGTCGCTCCTTCGTCCTTCGGGTACGAGTCGGTCAGTAGCGGCTGCGGCCCGGGCCGCGGTCCAGTCTCTTGCGCCAGCACACCGGATGCCAGTGGCGGCGCTCGTCCTCGCCGCCCGGCCAGTCGGGCCAGGTGACCAGATGCGGCTGGCCGCCCCGGATCTCCTGGTCGCAGCCGGGACAGCGGTAGTCCTTGGTGGAGGTCCCGCCGGTGAGTGAGCGTACTTTCCACTCACCGTCCGGCCACTCCTCCACCCGGTCGGAGCTGCGCGGGAAGACGGGGGGCCGGGCGGGCTCCTTGCGCCGGGCGCGGCGCGGGCTCATGGCCGCGGGAAGGTGCGCACGCCCGCCGTGACGAGCTGGTCGAGCAGCGGCGCGGGGGCGAACGCCGGCTCGCGGTACTCCGCGTACAGCGCCCGCAGCCCGTCGCGCACCACGTCCAGGCCGACGGACTCCAGCGTCTCGAACGGCCCGGCGGGGTAGCCGCAGCCGAGCCGCATGGCCGAGTCGATCTCGTCGATCGAGGCGTAGCCCGACTCGTACATCCGCACGGCGTCGTTGAGATACGGGTAGAGCAGCGCGTCCACCACGAACCCGGCCCGGTCCTTGCAGGCCACCGGGGCCAGCCCGATCACCTTCATCAGGTCGGCGGCCGCGAAGGCCGCCTCAGGGGAGGTGAGGACCGTGGAGACGACCTCGGCCACCCGGCCGCCCACCACGTGGACACCGACCAGCCGCGACGGGTCGGACAGCTGGACGGCGTGCTCGATCACCGGCCGGTCGGCCATCCGGAGCAGCACGTCGGGCTCCGCCGACCGCTTGAACCCGGCGGTGCCCAGCCGCTCGGCCAGCTCGTCGCCGCCCTGCCCGGCGACGTCGAACGTGATCACCGAGGACTTGGCGGGCTCGTGCGGCCGAGGCTCGTCGCCGTAGAAGCCGCGCCCGCTCTTGCGCCCCAGCAGCCGCGCCGAGACCAGCTCGCGCAGCACCGGCGCGGGCGCGTGGCGGCGGTCGCGGGTCTCGTCGAACAGCACGCCCATGATCTCGTACGCGGTGTCGAGCCCGATCAGGTCGAGCAGCTGGAACGGGCCCATCGGCAGCCCCGCGCCGTCGCGCATCGCCGCGTCGATGTCGTCGCGCCCGGCCACGCCCTGCTCCATCAGCACGGCGGCGTGGTTGAGGTACGGCAGGAGCAGCCGGTTCACCACGAACCCGGCGCGGTCGCCGACGACCACCGCCGTCTTGCCGAGCCGTACGGCCAGGTCGCGCATCGCCGGCACCACGTCGTCGTCGGTCACGACCGTGCGCACCACCTCGGCCAGCCGCATGACCGGCGCCGGGTTGAAGAAGTGGAGGCCCACCACCCGGCCGGGCCGCCCGGTGGCGGCGGCGATCGCGGTGACCGACAGCGAGGAGGTGTTGGTGGCCAGCACCGTCTCCGGCTTGCAGATCCCGTCGAGGTCGTTCATCAGCGCCGTCTTGTAGCCGAGCACCTCGGGGATGGCCTCGACCACCAGGTCCGCCTCGCGCAGGTCCTCGCGGGAGGTGGTGAGCGTGATCCGGCCCAGGACCTCGTCGCGGTCACCGGCCGCCAGCTTGCCCCGGTCGACCGCGCGCTGCGTCGATCTCTCCAGGTGGCCCCGGCCGCGGGCGAGCGCGTCGGCGTCGGCCTCCACCCCGATGACCCGCAGCCCGCCCCGGGCGAACACTTCCGCGATCCCGGCACCCATCGTGCCGAGCCCGACCACTCCCACCATTTCAAACGCCATGCTTGTAGTTTTACAGAGCCGCTAGGGTGGACTCTCATGCGGCTGGTCATCGCGCGATGCAGCGTCGACTACATCGGACGGCTCACGGCACATCTCCCGATGGCGCCGAGGCTCGTGCTCATCAAGGCGGACGGGAGCGTGTCGATCCATGCGGACGATCGCGCATTCAAGCCGCTCAACTGGATGAACCCGCCGTGCAAGCTCAAGGAGGACGGCGAGACCTGGACCGTCACCCACGGCAAGACCGGCGAGAAGCTGGTCCTGACGATGGCCGAGATCCTCCACGACTCCTCCCACGAGCTGGGCGTCGACCCCGGGCTGATCAAGGACGGCGTCGAGGCCCACCTGCAGGAGCTGCTCGCCGAGCACATCACCACTCTCGGCGAGGGCTACACGCTCATCCGGCGTGAATACATGACGGCCATCGGCCCCGTCGACATCCTGTGCCGCGACGCCAAGAGCGCGACGGTGGCGGTCGAGATCAAGCGCCGTGGCGAGATCGACGGCGTCGAGCAGCTCACCCGTTACCTGGAGCTGCTCAACCGCGACCCGCTGCTGGCCCCGGTGCGCGGGGTGTTCGCCGCCCAGGAGATCAAGCCTCAGGCCAGGGTGCTGGCGGCCGACCGCGGCATCGAGTGCGTCACGCTCGACTACCAGGCGCTGCGCGGCATCGAGCCGGAGAACCCGACGCTCTTCTGAGCCGCCGGCCCGCTAGTAAGCGACGGCTTACCGTTCTATGTTGGCGTCATGACGACGCTCACATTCGACTCCCTGAATCCCGCGACCGGAACGGTCGTCGCCAGTCACCCCAAGCACGACGCCGAGGCGGTGCGCGCGGCCGTCGCCCGGGCGCAGGAGGCCGCCGAGTGGTGGGAGGGGCTGGGACACGCGGGCCGCAGGCGCAGACTGCTCGACTACAAGGCGGTCGTCACGCGCGAGCTGCGGGAGCTGGCCGCGCTGGTGCACGAGGAGACGGGCAAGCCGGTCGCGGACGCCACGCTGGAGATCGTGCTGGCGATCACGCACATCGACTGGGCCGCCCGCAACGCGCGGAAGGTGCTGGGGCCGCGCCGGGTCTCCCCCGGGATGGTCGGCGCCAACCTGTCGGCCACGCTGGAGTACCTGCCGCTGGGCGTGGTCGGGGTCATCGGGCCGTGGAACTACCCGGTGTTCACCCCGATGGGGTCGATCGCCTACGCGCTCGCGGCGGGCAACGCGGTGGTGTTCAAGCCGAGCGAGTTCACCCCCGGGGTGGGGGTGCGGCTGGCGGAGCTGTTCGCGGAGGCGGTGCCGGAGCGGCCGGTGTTCCAGACGGTGACGGGGCTGGGCGAGACGGGCGCGGCCCTGGCGCGGGACCCCCGGGTGAAGAAGATCGCCTTCACCGGTTCGACGGCGACGGCCAAGCGGGTCATGGCGGCCTGCGCGGAGAACCTGACGCCGATGGTGGCGGAGTGCGGCGGCAAGGACGCGTTCATCGTCGACGCCGACGCCGACGTCGAGGCGGCGGCGGACGCGTGCCTGTGGGGCGCGCTGTCGAACGCCGGGCAGACGTGCGTGGGCGTGGAGCGGGTGTACGTGGTCGACGCCGTGTACGAGCCGTTCATGCGGGCGCTGTCGGAGCGGGCCGCCACGGTGAAGGCGGGCGAGCACTACGGGCCGATCACCATGCCGGGGCAGCTCGACATCATCAAGCGGCACATCGACGACGCCACCAAGTCCGGCAGGACGGTCGCGGGCGGGCCCGACTCGGTGCGGCCGCCGTACGTGGACCCGGTGATCGTGGAGGACGTGCCCGAGGACTCACCGGCGGTGCGCGAGGAGACGTTCGGGCCGACGATCACGGTGCGCCGCACCAAGGACGCGCAGGAGGCGCTGGAGCTGGCCAACGACACGGCGTACGGGCTGGCCGGCACGGTGTTCTCCGGGAACCGGCGCAGGGCGATGGCGCTGGCGCGCGCGATGCGCACCGGGATGGCGTCCGTCAACTCGGTCATCTCGTTCGCGAGCGTGGCCTCGCTGCCGTTCGGCGGTACGGGCGACTCCGGTTTCGGGCGTATCCACGGCGCCGACGGGCTGCGTGAGTTCGCCCGCGCCAAGGCCATCGCGCGGCAACGCTTCCCGGTGCCCGGAATGCGGCTGACCTCGTTCTCCCGGCAGCCTGACGAGCTTGAGCGGCTGATCAGACTTGTCACGTTCTTGCACGGACGACGTAAGAGGTAAACTGCCCGCCCTTTCCACAATCCGATCATCCATCCATAATTGTGTGCTCGGGGGCCACGATCATGTTGGACGGGTGGAATGTGAACCGGTCTTACCGGGGGATGTCAGCGGAACAAAGGCTGGCCGACAGACGCGAGCGGCTGATGACAGCCGCCTACACGCTATACGCGAAGCCTGGTTTCGCGGCCACGACGATCGAAAGGCTGTGCTCCGAGGCGCGGATCTCCAACCGCGCCTTCTATGAATGTTTCGGCGGCCGGGAGGAACTCTTACAGGCGTTGCACGAGCGCTGCGTCGAAGAAAGCCTCGCCGTGGTGTCGAAGGCCGTGCAGGACGCGCCCGACACGCTGGACGGCCGGATCAGGGCGGGAATTCGGGCCTATATCGAGTTCACCACCGCCGACTGGCGCAGGGCCCGGATCATGCATGTGGAGGTGCGCAGATCCGGCGATGTGCTGATGATGTCGCGGCAGCGCGCCATCGACTCCTTCGCCGGGCTCGTGGAGGAAGCCTGGGCCGATTTCCCGCAGGCGCCGGGGGTGAATCGGCGGCTGGTGGCGCTGGGGGTAATTGGCGGGCTTCAGGAGCTGCTCATCGAATGGCTGCTGGCCGACCGGCCGCCGGAGCTCGACGAACTCGTGGGCGTGGCCGTCCATCTCTTCCTCCGGGCGCTGACGCCGTAACGGCCGCCCTCCGCAATTTGCGGTCCCCCGTTATTCAACGTCCGAATCCGGCGAAATACGGATTCACGCCACCGCGGCGGTGTGCGCTTCGACGTGGAGGACCCGGTTCAGCCGGGTCACCGCCAGGATCCGCATGATCCGCGGCGGCACCGCGCGCAGCACCACGCGGCGGTCTATGTCGAGCGCGAGCCTGTGCGTGCCCACGAGCACGCCGAGGCCGGTGGCGTCGATCATCTCCAGTTCGGAAAGGTCGAGGATCAGGTCGCCGGCGCCGGACTCGACCGCCTCGTGCAGGCGTTCGCGCACTCCCGCCGACGTGCCCGCGTCGAGCCGGGCGCCGAGCCGCACCACCTGACCCTTGGGATTGCCCCGGACGCGCATGCCACCTCCTCCATGGGGATATATGCCCCCTACCCACGTACGGGCAAGGACACGACAGCGGTGAGCAGAAACCCCCCGTCGCCGTCGGGCCCGGCGGTGAACTCGCCGCCCACGGCGGCCACCCGCTCCTCCAGCCCCAGCAGCCCGCTACCGGTCCCCGCACCGTCCAGCGTGCCGGCGCCGTCGTTGTGCACGCGCAGCTCCGCCTCGTCCTCGGTGAACCGCAGGAGGATGTCGCAGCGGGTGGCGGTGCTGTGCTTGAGCACGTTGGTCACCGCCTCGCGCACCACGTAGGCGAACACCGGCGCCACCTCGCCCGGCAGGTCACGATAGGGCAGCCGGGTATGGCACGCGATGCCCGCCGCTTCGAGCACGTCTTTCACGCTATTCAGCTCGGCGGTCAAGTCAAGCTCGCGGTAGCCGCGCACGGCCTGCCGCAGCTCGCGCAGCGCCGTCCTGGTGAGCTCGTTGACCTCGGCCATCTGCGACCTGGCCGCCGCCGGGTCCTGGTCCGAGAGCCGCACGGCGAGCCCCGCCTTGACCGCGATCGCGGACAGCCGGTGCCCCACGAGGTCGTGCAGGTCCCTGGAGAAGCGCAGCCGCTCCTCGGCCAGGGCCAGGCGGGTGTGCGCCTCCCTGCCCTCGTGCGCCTGGATGGTCAGCGTCAGCAACCACATCCACACCCGGTTCGTGGGAGGGAAGGCGGCGCAGAACACCCCGTACATGAGGGCCAGGTACAGCAGGTTCCGGCCCGCGCTCCAGTCACCGCCCAGCAGGTGGCCCGGATCGCTCAGGTAGGTGACGTAGGCCAGTCCCACGCCCGTGACGAACGTACCCACCGCCATCAGGATGGCCACCCTGGACGGCACCTCCAGCGAGGCCACCGCCAGCCAGGCGATCAGGACGAAGCCGAAGGACATCGGGTCCGCGCCGCCGACGGCCGCCGTCACGACGGCCGTCGCCCCGGCCACCGCCACCTCACGGACGGGGTAGCGGCGCTCGGTCAGGGCCGCGGAGATACGCAGGTAGACCCAGGTGAAACCAGCAATCAAGATCATCGCAGGCACGGTGCGGGCCCAGGAAAGCGGCTCCCCGTTGAGCGCCGACAAGACCACGCGGGTGCCGGTGAACAGCCACAGGAAGCCCACCAGAGTCGCCAGCATCCACCAGGTCTTGCGTCTCGCCCGGTCGATCTCGTTCATTACTTCGCGCGCAGCACTTCGCCGAGTTTCACCCTGGCCCCGGTACGCAGGACAGCGCGCTCGTACACCTTGGCCCCGAAGGCCAGGATGGCCAGCACCGCCAGCACCATGAGCCCGGCGGACGCGGCGACCTCCCAGAGGGGCACCTCGGTGGCCGCCATCCGCACCGGCATCACCATCGAGGAGAACGGCGGGACGAACGAGACGATCGTGGCGAGGGTGCCGGTGGGGTCGGTGGTCGCGTAGAAGGCCACGAAGTAGGCCGCCATGATGAGCATGGTCATCGGCGACATCACGTTGCCGACCTCCTCCTGGCGCGACACCAGAGAGGCCAGCGCGGCGCCCAGCGTGGCGAAGAACGCGTAGCCGAGCACGAACCAGACGAGGACCCCGGCCACGATGCCCGTCATGCCCGGCGGGAAGTCGGCGGCGAACCCGGAGGCGAACGAGGCGCCGATGCCGGCCACCAGGATCGCGCCGAGGTTGATCAGCCCGAGCACGCCCAGACCGATGACCTTGCCGCCGAGGAGCTGCCACGGGCGCACCGAGCTGAGCAGGATCTCCACGATCCGGCTGCCCTTCTCCTCCACCACGCCCATGGCGACCATCATGACCTGTCCGAGGATGAGCATGAACAGCACCAGCACCAGCACCACGGCGATGCCGGTCCTGGCCGCCTGGTAACGGGTGTCCGCGCCGACGGACTCCATCTGCAGGGGCGCGATCTGCACCCCGGCCGCGCCCAGCTTCGCCTCGCGGTGCGTGCTCTGCAGGAGGACGCCCAGCTCGGTCTCGATCTGCCCGTCGGTGAACACCTTGGCCCCGTCGACCAGGACCGCGTCCACGTCCCCGTCGAGCACGGCCCGCGTGGCCGCGGCCTCGTCGGGGAAGCTGCGCCACTCGAACTCGATGTCCGGCGCCGCCGCTTCCAGCGGCAGCTGCTGCGAGTTCACGGTGCCGATCGTGTACGAGTCAGGACGGTCGAACAGCTTGGGCGCGAACGCCAGCGCTCCCACCACCACGACGGTGACCAGCAGGCTGATGACGAACGACCGGGTCCGTATCTGCGTCGTGATCTCCCGCCGCGCGACCAGCATCATCCCGTTCACGCCACGGCCTCCTTGAAGATCTCGGTGAGGGTCGGCTGCTCGACCCCGAAGTGCTCGACGTGTCCCGCCTTGATGGCCCGGCGCAGGATGTCCTGGTCGTCGCCGTCCTCGGTGACCAGCACGTGCCGGTTGCCCTGCACGTTGACCTGACCCGGCAGGCCGTCGGCCCACCCGGGGGCCGGGTCGCGGACCACGACCCGCAGCATGCCGCCCTCGGCGGCGCGCAGCTCGTCGACCGTGCCGCTGGCCACCATCCGGCCCGCGGAGACGATGCCCACGGAGTCGCACAGCCGCTCCACCAGTTCGAGCTGGTGGCTGGAGAAGATCACCGGCACCCCGCCGCGGCACCGCTCCTGCAGCACCGTGGCCAGCGCGTCGACCGCGATCGGGTCGAGACCGGAGAACGGCTCGTCCAGGATCAGCAGCTCGGGGTCGTGCACGAGCGCCACCGCGAGCTGGACGCGTTGCTGGTTGCCCAGCGACAACGACTCCACGCTGGAGTTCCTGCGGTCCGTCAGGCTGAGCCGCTCCAGCAGGTCCTCGGTGGCCTTCTTCGCGTTGGCCTGGCTCATCCCGTGCAGCCGGCCGAAGTACTCGATCTGCTCGCCCGCGCGCATCTTCTGGTAGAGGCCGCGCTCCTCCGGCATGTAGCCGAAGCGCTGGCGGTCGGCGTGCGTCATGGGCTCGCCGCGCCAGCTCACGGTGCCGGCGTCGGCCTTGAGCACGCCCATGACGATCCGCATGGTCGTCGACTTGCCCGCGCCGTTCGCGCCCACGAACCCGAACATCTCACCCGGCCGGACGGTGAAGCCGATCCCGTCCAGGGCCTGCTTTCCCTCGGGCGCCCCGGGGCCTCCGGCGAAGCGCTTGCGCAGCCCGCTTATCTCGAGCATCAGGTCCTCTCCTTCGTCATGGATAGATCGTGGCGCGTGCGGCATTCGCCTGGTAGTCGTGGAAATCAGCGGCCTGGGGTGTGATCCGCGTCCGTTCCGGATGACATTTGTCATTACGCTGAGCACATGACGCGCGCAGACAAGGACAAACCGGTCGTCCTCTCCCGTATCTACACCCGCACGGGGGACGACGGCACCACCACGCTCGGCGACATGAGCCGGACTTCGAAGACCGATCCGCGGCTGGCCGCCTACGCGGACGTGGAGGAGGCCAACGCCCATCTCGGGCTGGCCCTGGCGCACGACACCCTGCCCGGCGACCTCGTACCGGTGCTGCGGCGCGTCCAGAACGAGCTGTTCGACCTCGGGGCCGACCTGTCCAGCCCGATCACCGAGAATCCCGAGTTCCCGCCGCTACGGGTCGAGCAGTCGTACATCGACTGGCTGGAGGAGCAGTGTGACCTCTTCAACGAGCGGCTCAAGCCGCTGCGCAGCTTCATCCTGCCGGGCGGCGACCCCGCCACCGCCGCGCTCCACCTGGCGCGCGTGACCGTCCGCCGCGCCGAGCGCACCACGTGGGCGGCGCTGCACGAGCACGAGGACATGAACCCGCTGACCGCCACCTACCTCAACCGGCTGTCGGACCTGCTCTTCATCCTGTGCAGGATCGCCCACGACGGCGACGAGATCCTCTGGAAGCCCGGCGGCACCCGCTAGCCGGTCAGGCGACGTCGAGATAGGCGCTCGGCGGCGCCGACTCCAGCCAGGCCAGGAAACCGGTCAGGGCGTCGGCGCTCATCGCCAGCGAGACGTCACGGGTAGAGCCGGAGCAGTCGACGGCGTACAGCCCGTTGTCGAGCTCTCTGCGCCCGGAAACGACGAGGCCGCGCCTCGCGATCGCGTGGCGCGGCCTCAGTCGCACACCCAGGAGCGGGATCCAGTGGAGTTCTCCGTCGGCATAGCGTGCCACTCCGGCACGCCACCCCCCGTCGCCCGCCTTCAGGCGGCACGGTACGTTGCCGCGGCGGGCCACCATGAACACCCGCGCGCCCACCAGGGCGGCGGCCAGCAGCGCGCAGATCACCAACGTTGCCACCATGCCGCCCCCCAAAGGCTCGTGTAAGTCAGACCTCTTCGCCCGCCGCGCGCAGCCGTGCCCGAGCCCGCTTGGCCTCGAGCGCCGCGTCGGCGTCTTCCTGGTTGGCCTCGACAGAGGCCTGCGCGCGGTCGAGAGCGTCACGGGCCGCGGCGACGTCGACCTCGGAACCGAGCTCGGCCGCCTCCGCGAGCACCGAGACCTCGTCGTCGGCCACGGAGATGAAGCCCCCGTGAACCGCGGCGACCAGGTCGGACTCACCCTCCCGCTTCACGCGCAGCACGCCGCCCTCGACGAGGACGCCGAGCACGGGTGCGTGTTGCGGCATGATACCGATCTCGCCGTCCACGGTCTTGGCAATCACCATGTCGGCCTCGCCCGACCAGATCTCACGCTCGGGTGAGACAACCCCTACGCGTAGCTTAGCCACTGGTGTAGGTTCCTTTCCGATCAGGTGGTGGCACGGCCGGCCGCCGCGCCACCACCATAAGAGGGCGGTTTAGCGGCTCTCGAGTTCCTTGGCCTTGGCCACGGCCTGGTCGATGCCACCGACCATGAAGAACGCCTGCTCGGGCAGGTGGTCGTACTCGCCCGCGCACAGCCCCTTGAACGAGGCGATGGTCTCGTCCAGCGGCACGGTCTCGCCCGGCTGGCCGGTGAAGGCCTCGGCCGCGTACATCGGGTGCGACAGGAAGCGCTCGATGCGGCGGGCCCGCTGGACGGTGACCTTGTCCTCCTCGGAGAGCTCGTCGATGCCGAGGATGGCGATGATGTCCTGGAGCTCGCGGTACTTCTGCAGGATCCGCTTGGTCTCCTGGGCCACCCGGTAGTGCTCCTCGCCCACGATCTGCGGGTCGAGGATCCGGGAGGAGGAGTCGAGCGGGTCCACCGCCGGGTAGATGCCCTTCTCCGAGATCGGCCGCGAGAGCACGGTCTGCGCGTCGAGGTGCGCGAACGCGTTGTGCGGAGCCGGGTCGGTGATGTCGTCCGCGGGCACGTAGATCGCCTGCATGGAGGTGATCGAGTGACCACGCGTCGAGGTGATGCGCTCCTGGAGCACACCCATCTCGTCGGCCAGCGTCGGCTGGTAACCCACCGCGGACGGCATGCGGCCGAGCAGCGTGGAGACCTCGGAACCGGCCTGCGTGAAGCGGAAGATGTTGTCGATGAACAGCAGCACGTCCTGCTTCTGCACATCGCGGAAGTACTCCGCCATGGTCAGCGCGGACAGCGCCACCCGCAGCCGGGTGCCCGGCGGCTCGTCCATCTGGCCGAAGACGAGCGCGGTGTCCTTGAGGACGTCCGCCTCCTCCATCTCCAGCCAGAGGTCGTTGCCCTCACGGGTGCGCTCGCCGACCCCGGCGAAGCACGAGGTGCCGCCGAAGTTACGGGCGACGCGGCGGATCATCTCCTGGATCAGAACGGTCTTGCCGACGCCCGCGCCGCCGAACAGACCGATCTTCCCACCCTGCACGTACGGGGTGAGCAGGTCGATGACCTTGATGCCGGTGACCAGCAGCTCGGTGCGGGACTCGAGCTGGTCGAAGGGCGGCGACGGCCGGTGGATGCCCCACCGCTCCTCGATCTTGAGCGACGAGGTCGGCACGTCGAGCGTCTCGCCCAGCGCGTTCCACACGTGGCCCTTGACGACGTCGCCGACGGGCACCGAGATCGGGCCGCCGGTGTCGGTCACCGCCTGGCCACGGACCAGGCCGTCGGTCGGCTGCATGGAGATGGCCCGGACGAGGTTGTCGCCCAGGTGCTGGGCCACCTCGAGGGTCAGGGTCCTGGTCTCGCCGCCGAGGGTCACGTCGACCTTGAGCGCGTTATAGATCTCCGGCATCGTCTCGACGGAGAACTCCACGTCGACGACGGCGCCGGTGACACGTGCCACGCGGCCAGTGCCGGCCGCGGGGGTTTCTACAGTTTCAACAGCCTCTGCAGTCATTTCACTCTTTCCCCGCTGCGGCGTCAGCGAGCGCGTTGGCGCCACCGACGATCTCGCTGATTTCCTGGGTGATCTCGGCCTGGCGAGCCTGGTTCATCTGCTGGGTGAGAATCCGCATCAGCTCGTTGGCGTTGTCGGTCGCGGACTTCATCGCGCGCCGCCTCGCGGCCTCCTCGGAGGCCGCCGACTGCAGCAGCGCGGTGAAGATGCGGGACTCCACGTAGCGCGGCAGCAGCGACTCCAGCACGTCGCCGGCGGTCGGCTCGAACTCGAAGTACGGCGGGATCACGGTGGCTTCCGTCGCCTCGGTCACCTCGACCTCGAGCGGCAGGATCCGCCGGACCACGACGTTCTGCGTGAGCATCGAGACGAACTGCGTCGAGACGATGTGGATCTCGTCGATCCCGTTGTCGTCCTTGAACGAGTCGATCAGCGTGGTCGCGATCTCCTTGGCGTCGGCGTACGACGGGTTCCTGGAGAAACCGGTCCACTGACCGCCCATCTCGCGCTGGCGGAAGGTGTGCCAGGTGACTCCCTTGGTCCCGCTGACGAACGGGATGTACTGCATCCCGCGGCCCTCGATGAGCCCGCGCAGCGCTTCGGCCTCACGCAGCACGTTGGCGTTGAAGCCGCCGCAGAAGCCGCTGTCGCTGGTGACGATGAGGACGCCCGCCTTGGCGGGGTTCTCCTTCGCCACGGTCAGCGGATGGTCGACGCTGGCCGCGTTGCTGACGACGCCGGTGACGGCGCGAGTGATCTCGCGCTCGTACGGCAGCGCCGCCTGCATCCGTTGCTGCGCCCGCACGATCCGTGAGGAGGCGATGAGCTCCTGGGCGCGCGTGATCTTCGCGGTCGACTTGACCGAGTTGATCCGCCGCCGCAGCAGCCTTAGCTGGGCACCCATGTGCTACTTCCCCGTCGCCGGACGGACGACCTTCTTGATCTTCTCCTGGCCGACCTCGTCCGCCTCGAGCGGCGCCACCGGCTCGTCCTTCACCAGCAGCTCGCCCGAAGAGGTGGTGAAGCCCTTCTTGAACTCCGAGATGGCGTCCTTGAGAGCGGTCGCCGCGTCGTCCGGCAGCTCCTTGGTCTCACGGATGCCGTCGAAGATGCCCTTGTGCGAGGAGGCCAGGTAGTCGAGGAACTCCGACTCGAAGCGGCGGACGTCCTCGACCGGCACCTCGTCGAGCTCACCGGTCGTGCCGGCCCACACCGACACCACCTGACGCTCGACCGGGAACGGTGAGTACTGCGGCTGCTTGAGCAGCTCGACCAGACGCTGACCGCGGTCGAGCTGGGCCCGGGAGGCGGCGTCGAGGTCGGAGGCGAAGGCCGCGAAGGCCTCCAGGTCGCGGTACTGCGACAGGGAGAGCTTGAGCGTGCCGGCCACCTTGCGCATGGCCTTGACCTGGGCCGAACCGCCGACTCGGGAGACGGAGATACCGACGTTGATCGCGGGACGGACGCCCGCGTTGAACAGGTCGGTCTCCAGGAAGCACTGGCCGTCGGTGATGGAGATGACGTTGGTCGGGATGAACGCCGACACGTCGTTGCCCTTGGTCTCGATGATCGGCAGACCGGTCATCGAGCCCGCGCCCATGTCGTTGGAGAGCTTGGCGCAGCGCTCCAGCAGGCGGGAGTGGAGGTAGAAGACGTCACCGGGGAACGCCTCGCGGCCCGGCGGGCGGCGCAGCAGCAGCGAGACCGCGCGGTAGGCGTCGGCCTGCTTGGTGAGGTCGTCGAAGATGATGAGGACGTGCTTGCCCTGGTACATCCAGTGCTGGCCGATGGCCGAACCGGCGTAGGGGGCGATGTACTTGTAACCCGCGGGGTCGGAGGCCGGGGCGGCGACGATGGTCGTGTAGTCCATCGCGCCCGCCTCCTCAAGGCGGGAACGCACCTGCGCGATCGTCGAGCCCTTCTGACCGACGGCGACGTAGACGCAGCGCACCTGGCGCTCCGGGTCGCCCGACAGCCAGCCCTCGCGCTGGTTGAGGATCGTGTCGACGGCGATCGCGGTCTTGCCGGTGCCGCGGTCGCCGATGATCAGCTGACGCTGGCCGCGGCCGATCGGGGTCATCGCGTCGATCGCCTTGATGCCGGTCTGCAGCGGCTCCTTCACGGGCTGCCGCTGGACGACCGACGGGGCCTGCAGCTCCAGGGCGCGCAGCTCCTCGTGCTCGATCGCGCCCTTGCCGTCGAGCGGCTTGCCCAGGGGGTCGACGACGCGGCCGAGGAAGTTGTCGCCGACGGGCACGGACAGGACCTCGCCCGTCCTGCGGACCGTCTGGCCCTCCTCGATGCCGGCGAACTCGCCGAGGATAACGACACCGATCTCGCGCGGGTCGAGGTTAAGTGCCAGGCCGCGCGTACCGTTCTCGAACTCGAGCAGCTCGTTCGCCATCGCCGAGGGAAGGCCGGAGACATGGGCGATGCCGTCGCCGGCGTCGACGACGGTCCCGATCTCCTCGCGCGCGGCGCCTTCCGGTTCGTACGCCTGGACGAAGCGCTCAAGCGCGTCCCGGATCTCGTCCGGCCGGATCGTAAGCTCCGCCATCTCTACTCTGTCTCCCTATTCGCCTAGCCGGCCAACCGGCGGCGGACTTCTTCGATTCGTCCCACAATGGTGGTGTCGATGATCTCGTCGCCGATGCGGACCGAGAACCCACCGAGCACTCGCTTGTCCACCTCGACGTTCAGGTGCACGTCACGGCCGTAGGAGGAGCGCAGCCACGTGATGAGACGCTGCCTCTGCTCCTCGGTCAGCTCGACCGCGCTGCGGACCACGGCGACCAGGCGCCGGCTCTGCTGAGCCACCAGCCGGCCGAACTCCTCCAGCCCTGTCTCCAGGCTACGTCCTCGTGGATGTACCACAACCTGCGTGATGAGCCGCATCGTGCTGGGCGCGACCTTGCCTTCGAGCAAGGACCGCAGCAGCTCGCGCTTGCCCTCCGCCGGGGCGCCGGCGTCGCTGAGCGCGCGGCGCAGCGACGGGTTGGCGGCGACGATGCGGCCGAAGCGGAAGAGCTCGTCCTCCACGTCGTCGAGCCGCCGCTGGCTCTCCGCCTCGGCGGCGGCCGCGACCACGCCGAGCCGCTCGATCACGTCGGCCAGGTCGCCGACGCGCGACCACCGGGCCGAGACCGCGGCCTCGGTGGTGGCGACCGCCGACTCGCTGACCTTGCCCTCCAGCAGCACGCGCACGCTCTGCGCCTTCTGCTCGGCGGGCCTCGCCGGGTCGGACAGCGCCCGGCGCAGGCCGTGCTCGCGGTCGAGCAGATCCGCGACCGCGAACAGCTCGTCGGAGAGCGTGCCGAGGTCAGCGCTGCCCGCGACCGCGTTGAAGCGCTCCTCGACCTCTGCCAGCGAGGTTCTGCTCATGCCGCGCATTAGCGCACCGCCTGCGCGTTGGAGCTCTCCAGCTCGTCGAGGAACCGGTCGACGATGCGGCTCTGCCGGGCCTCGTCCGTCAGCGACTCGCCGACGATGCGGCCGGCCAGGTCGGTCGACAGACGGCCGATCTCGGTGCGGAGCTGGGCGAACGCCGCCTGGCGGTCGGCCTCGATCTGGGCGTGTGCGGCCTCGACGAGGCGACGGGCCTCGGCCTGCGCCTCCTCGCGGAGCTCCGCCTTGATCAGCGCGGCCTGCTCGCGAGCTTCCTCGCGGAGCCTGGCCGCCTCGCGCCGCGCCTCTTCGAGCCGCTCGGCGTACTGCTGCTGCAGGGCCTGGGCCTGAGCCTGGGCCTCCTCCGCCCTCTTGATGCCGCCCTCGATGGCGTCGGTGCGCTCGGCCAGCGTCTTCTGGATGCGCGGGACGAGCATCTTGCCGACGACGAGAACGACGACGAAGAACGAGAAGATGCCGACGACGAGCTCGTAAGTGTGCGGCATGAGGGGGTTGGCACCCTCCTCCGCCGCCACTGTGAGGAGCGTAGCTGCCATGTTCATGGGTGCAGCCTTTCGTCAGGGGATGCTTCTGGCCGTCAGAGAGCCTGGAAGATGAACGGCGCGACCAGACCGATCAGGGCGAGGGCCTCGGTGAGGACGAAGCCGAGGAGCATGTTCTGGCGGATCAGGCCGTAGGCCTCGGGCTGGCGGGCGATGGCCTGCACGCCCTGACCGAAGATGATGCCGACGCCGATGCCGGGGCCGATGGCGGCGAGACCGTAACCGATGGCGGTGACGTTGCCGGAGACCTCAGCGAGAAGACCCATTGCTCTTATTCCTTTACTGGACGGCCGGTGAAGTGGAGTCTCACCGGTCATGGATATTCCGGTATGGGGTTCAGTGCTCCGCGTGCAGCGAGCCACCGATGTACATCGCGGCCAGCATCGCGAAGAGGAATGCCTGCAGGAACTGGATGAACATCTCGAAGCCGGTGAGGATGATGGTCATCACCACGCCGAGGACACCGATGGTGGAGCCCGGCAGGGTCAGCTTCTCGAAGAGGAACCAGAAACCCACCATGCTGAAGAAGGCGAGCAGCATGTGGCCCGCGAACATGTTCGCGAACAGTCGCACGGCGTGCGTGAACGGCGCGATGATCATGTTCGAGAGGAACTCGATCGGGGCCAGCAGTAGATAGATCGGCTTCGGCAGCCCCGGCGGGAACATCATGTTCTTGAAGTAGCCGATGCCACCCTGGTGCTTGACGCCCAGGTAGATCTTCAGGACGTAGATCGAGAGCGCCAGCACGAACGGGAAGGCGATGTGCGAGGCGACCGGGAACTGGAGGAAGGGGATGACGCCCATGAGATTCCAGACCAGCACCAGGAAGAAGACGCTGACGAGCAGGCCCATCCACCGGTCGGTGTCCTTGCCCAGGAAGGGCCGGGCGACCTGGTCACGAACGAACATGTAGCCATATTCGGTGACGTTCTGGATGCCCCGGGGGACGAGTTTCGGCTTGGCGAAGGCCGCCCAGCACACGCCGATCACGATGATCGAGCTGAGAATGGCGAGCAGGACCGGCTTGGTGAACCAGGCGACCCCGGGAATGATGGGGGGCAGGTCGAACAGCTCGCCAGGCGTCGGCGCACCGAACTCACCCGGTGGTGCCGCTAGGACCGTCAGCGCACTCACGCGGCGTTCCCTTCAACGTCGTAGTGGATCACAGGAATTTCCTCGGCGAAGCGGTCGCGGCGTGGGGCTAGCGACCGTGCCGTCGGTAGACCGCGTAGCCGGCCAGCACCAGCCCCAGGACGATGCCTATGGGGAAGAACGCGGACAGGTCGAGCCAACGGTCCAGCAACCAGCCGATGCCGCCGTAGACCGCCATCCCGGCGAGAAGATAGCTGGGGACTGACCACATGGCGTCGGCGAAGTCGCGACCGTCTGTCTCCGGTCGGCGTTCCTGTTCGCTCATCGCGGCCCTGACGATAGCAGGCGGGCAGAGGACTAGTCATATCGGACCCCGTGTTTTACCAGGCTCATCAGTCGCCGTGCCCGGGGACCTTGGCGTCGGGGTCGACGTACAGCATCTTGGTCTTGAGGAAGGCGCGGACCTCGAAGGCCGTCCACACGATCGTGCCGACCACCACGGTCCAGGCGAAAGCCTGCGAGTTCCACAGCGTGGTGTCGCCGAAGGTGGCCAGCATCAGCATGATGACGATGACCTTCACGAGGTAGCTGCCCATCGCGGCGATGGCCATCAGCTGGGGCGAGACGCGGGCCGCGTACGACACGGCCACCACGCTGACGCTGAAGAAGACCATCACCAGGAGCACGCCGATGGCCGCGCCGAGCGCTCCTTTGCCACCGGCCAGGATGGTGGCCGCGGCCAGCGCGACGACTCCGACCCCGAGGGTGGGAAGCGCGGCGCTTTTCAGTACGCGCACGTCGTTGGCCTGCATCGGTGCTCCATCGCGAGTTATCAAGCGAGCGTTTGCTACCTCCAGAACACGAAAATCTGGAGGCCCTGCTCGTGAAAGATATCACAAGCTCACGGAAGGCTGCTTTTACCTGCCGTTTCTAGTTCGCGATCACGATCGGCCCGGATAGATGGGAATGACCGAGTTCGGATCGGTGCTCGGCCGCTCCCGCGGCGGGCCGGGCGGCGGCACCGGCCGCCGGAACTCGGCGTCGGGCCGGACCGGCGGCATCGGGCCGGTGGGCGGGCCGTCGTCGTCGTCGCTCGACGGCTTGCCCCGCGAGGTGTGCGCGCCGCCTCTGCCCCGCCAGCGCGGCAGCGCCATCAGCACCAGCACGCCCAGGGCCAGCAGGATGACCACCGGGAACGCCAGCACCGGCACCGTGACCACGGACATCGCGAAGATGCCGAACGCGAACAGGAACGTCCACGCGTACATGATCATCACGGACTGCCGGTGGGAGTGGCCGATGTCCATCAGCCGGTGGTGCAGGTGACCGCGGTCGGGCGCGAACGGCGACATCCCGTAGGAGGTGCGGCGCACCACGGCCGTTATCAGATCGATGAGCGGGAGCACCAGGACCGCGGCCGGCACCAGCAGGGGCAGCAGCACGCCGAACCGGTTGATGCCCTCGATGACCGACGGGTCCACCGGCATCACGGTGACGAGCGACGAGGCCAGCACCAGCCCGATCAGCATCGCGCCGGTGTCGCCCATGAAGATCTTGGCCGGGTGGAAGTTGTGCGGCAGGAAGCCGATGCAGGCCCCGATGAGCACGGCGGAGATGGCGGCGGTGGTGGTGATGCGGTCACCGCTGATGTTCTGCCCGAGGTAGATGGAGTAGGCCCAGGTCGCCATGGCGGCGATGCACACGATGCCGGCCGCGAGCCCGTCGAGCCCGTCGACGAAGTTGACCGCGTTGATCGCCACCACCACCACGAGGATCGTGATGATCGCGCTCAGCGTGTAGTCGAGGCTGGTGGAGCCGCCCCAGTCCTTCGGCAGCGGGATGTAGGTCAGTCTCAGCTCGAAGTGGACCAGCACCCCGGCGGCGGCGATCTGCCCGGCCAGCTTGATGAAGGGGTCCATCCCCCACCAGTCGTCCAGGAAGCCGGTCACCGTGATCAGGCCGCCCGCCAGGATCAGGGCCACGACCGGCTCGGCGGCGGTGCCGGCCAGCGCCTTGCCGGTGTTGGTCAGCTGGGCGGCCACCAGCAGCCCGACGACCAGACCCCCGTACATCGCCAGGCCGCCCAGCCGGGGCGTGGGCGTGGTGTGCACGTCACGATCACGGATCTCGGGGGCCGCGCCGATGCGGATGGCGAAGCGGCGCACCAGAGGGACCAGCAGATAGGTCACCGCTGCCGCGATGAGCGCCATGAACAGGTATTCGCGCACGGACCTAGTTTCCCGGATGCTCCGGCCGGCTGTGACCGGAAAACGACACAGACCAGCTTATTATTGGTCCATATAAGGCTGATGTATGCCCAGCAGCGCCGTCACCTTGTCCCTGACGTCCGCGGCCGACTCCTGGTCGCGCACCGCGCGGGCCACCAGCGCCCCGACCTCCCGCAGATCCCGGGGCTCCAGGCCCTGGGTGGTGACGCACGGCGTGCCGACCCGGACGCCCGAGGTCACGCGCGGCGGTTCGGGGTCGTACGGTATCGCGTTCCGGTTGAGGGTGATGCCGGCCGCGGCGCACCTGAGCTCGGCCTCGGCGCCGGTGACGCCCAGCCCGCGCACGTCGATCAGCGCCAGGTGGGTGTCCGTGCCGCCGGTGACCGGCCGCATGCCCGCCTCCGCCAGCGCCTCGCTCAGCGCCCGCGCGTTGGCGATCACCTGCCGGGCGTAGCCGGCGAACTCCGGCCGCAGCGCCTCCCCGAACGCCACCGCCTTGGCCGCCACCGCGTGCATCATCGGCCCGCCCTGCGTGAACGGGAACACCGCCCGGTCGATCCGCGCGGCCAGCTCGGCGGTGCACAGGATGCCGCCGCCGCGCGGTCCGCGCAGCGTCTTGTGGGTGGTGAAGGTGACGACGTCCGCCTCCGGGACCGGGGACGGGATGGCGCGGGCCGCGATCAGCCCCATCGGGTGCGCCACGTCCGCCATCAGCCACGCCCCCACCTCGTCGGCGATCCCCCGGAACACCCCGAAGTCGATCAGCCGCGGATAGGCGGTCGCCCCGCACACGATGAGCTTGGGCTGGTGCCGCAGCGCCAGGTCCCTGACCTCGTCGTAGTCGATCAGCTCCGTGTCGCGCCGCACCCCGTACGAGGCCACGTCGAACCACCGGCCGGAGAAGTTGGCCCGCGAGCCGTGCGTGAGATGGCCGCCGTGCGGCAACGCCATGGCCAGCATCCGGTCACCCGGCTGCAGCAGCGCAGCGTAGGCGGCCAGGTTGGCGGACGCGCCCGAATGCGGCTGCACGTTGGCGTGCTCGGCGCCGAACAGCTCGCGCGCCCGCTTGACGGCCAGCCGCTCGGCCCGGTCGACGACCTCGCACCCGCCGTAGTAGCGGCCGCCCGGGTAGCCCTCCGCGTACTTGTTGCTCAGCGTGGAGCCGAGGGCGGCCAGCACGGCGGGTGAGGCGAAGTTCTCGCTGGCGATGAGCTGGAGGCCGCCGCGCACCCGCTCGACCTCGTCGAGCAGCAGCGCGGCCACCTCCGGGTCCCGCTCCTCCAGGAGCCCGAAGCCCGGACCGTAGAAGGGTCCTGCGCCCATGACCCCCACTGTACGGCGGCGTACCCCTTTGCCCTAGTTTGGCATTCCTTCTCAGGAGAAGGCGTGCGGCGCCCCCGCCGGAGCCGGGATCCACCGGGGCGTGTCGGCGGCCTCGTCGCTGATGGCCGTGAGCACGGCCTGACGGTAGAGGCCGAGCCTGGTGCGCCACTGGCCGATGTCCTCGACGTAGCGCGAGCCCACCGGGGCGTCCCAGGTCTGCGGGCTCCTGGCCTTGGCGTAGGGCTTGTCCAGGGCCTTGGACAGCTTGTCGAGCAGGGGCAGGGCCTCCTGCCATGCGGTGACCAGCCGCTGGTACTCAGGGTTGAACTCCCACACCCGCGGCTGCTCGTCGAGCGGACCGGTCGCGGTGGCGGGCGGCATCTCCCCCAGCTCACGGGGCCGCGGCGCGGGCGGATCCACGTACATCAGGCACTCCTCCCATCGTCATCGCCTCGCCGCGGACCACCGGGCTCGATCTGCCCCGGCGGACCGTCGGCCCCCGGGCCCCACTCCCCCTCCGCCACCCCGACGGACGGCATCTCCATGGGCGGAACGCCCGCGGCCCGCGCGATGAGCTCCCGCAACTCCTCCTCACTCGGCGCCGCACCCTCCCCCGCCACCACACCCGGCCGCAAACCCTCGCCGTACGAGCCCGCGCCCTCGGTACGTGAGCCCTCTCCGTACGAGACAACGCCGTCACGGGCTAACCCCTCGCCGTACGAGACGCTGCCGCCGGTACGTGAACCCTCGCCGTACGAGACCGCGCTCTCGGGTCGCGAGCCCTCGCCGTACGAGACAACGTCGTCACGGCTCAAGCCTTGCCCGTACGAGACCGCGCCCTCGGTACGTGAACCCTCTCCATACGAGACACCACCGTCCGGACGCGAGCCCTGGCCGTGCGAGACCGCATCGTCACGACGGGAGCCTGCGTCGTACGAGACCGCGCCCTCGGTACGCGAACCGTCGCCGGACGAGACGGCGCCGTCAGGCGGCGGAGCGCTGGCGCTCACAGCGGCCGTGGCGGCGTCATCGGGGGGTGGGGTGGGTGGAACGACCAGCCCGGCGTCGCCACCCCTTGAGGGGGCATCCTGGCCGGTCCCAGGCGTGTCGGGCGTCGCGCGTCCCTGGTCGGGCGTCGTGCGCCCCTCGTCAGGCGTCGTACGTTCTTGATCGGGCGTGGCGCGTCCCTCGTCGGGCGTGGCGCGTCCCTGATCTGGCGTCGTCCGTCCCTCGTCGGGCGTCGCGCGTCCCTGATCCGGTGGGCGGGTGTCCTGGGAGGTGCCGTCGTCGCAGGGGCCGCCGACGGAGGGCGTGTCGGCCGGCTGGACCTGGTCGAGGTTCTCCAGGAGACTCTCCAGCTCCTTCGCGGTGGGCGGGTCGATGGGCACCTGGACCACCTTGACCCCGTCGATCTCGACGACCTTTGGCCTGCCGGTCTCGATGTCGTCCGGGTGATCCTTACGGGGGGTGTCGGCGATGCCCTGGGTGTTTCCGTCCCGCTGTCCACCGGCATCAGGCTTCTGGGTCCCGGGCTCACCATCGCACGCCCCGTCCCGTCGGCCATCCTCCCCGGGCTTCGTCTCGGACCGGTCCGCGTCCGGCTTCTCCTGGCCTATCGCGTCCGGCTTCTCGCCTGTATCCGCGTCGGGCTTCTCACCACGAGCGTCGGCATCCGGCTTCTCCTCAGGAGTACCGACGTCGGGCTTGTCCTCTCGTCCCGGGACGCCGTCGTCACACTTCCCGTCCTCACCGGGCTTGGCCTCAGGCCGATCCGCATCCGGCTTCTCACCGCGGGCATCGGCGTCCGGCTTCTCCTCAGGAGTACCGACATCGGGCTTCTCACCGCGAGCGTCGGCGTCTGGCTTCTCCTCGGGGGTACCGGTAACGGGCTTGTCCTCTCGGGCCGTGGCGCCGTCGTCACACTTCCCGTCCTCACCGGGCTTGGCCTCGGGCCGATCCACATCCGGTTTCTCACCACGAGCGTCGGCGTCCGGCTTCTCCTCAGGCGTACCCGCGTCAGGCTTGCCCCCATCCGGCTTCTCGCCCCGCGCATCCGCGTCCGGCTTCTCGCCGCGGCTGTCAGCGTCCGGCTTGCCCCCATCGGGCTTGTCGCCCCGCGCGTCCGCGTCCGGCTTGCCCCCATCGGGTTTCCCGTCCCGCACGTTCCCGTCCGGCTTCCCGTCGCGGGCGTCCGTGTCTGGGTTGGATTTGTCGGGCTTCTGGTCAGTGCCTGGTTTGTCGGTGGGAGGATCCGTGCGGCGGGAGTCGCCAGAAGGGGACTCGCCGGCGGCGCGCTTCTCAAGGAGGTCCAGCCGGGCGGAGACGTCCTTGACCATCCGGTCCGCGGAGTCCGCCACCTGGACGGGCCGATGGGTGGTCTGGGTCGCGAGGCCCGCCCTGGACATGATCTGCGAGACGCGCCCCTCCACCTCGCGCAGCTCGACGGCCGCCTGTTTCGTCTCCGCCAGCAGCTCGCGGACCAGCTGGGGATCCATGCCGTCGAACTTGCCCATGGGCCACTCCCGGACGTCGCTAGCTCCCGGGCCCACCGTATTCTCGCCACCACCCACCGCGCAGGCGGGATAAGCAGACGGTATCGGTCAGCCGTCGGTCGCGACGTACCCGATGATGCCGCGCAGCTTCTCGACCGGGATGGCGCCGCGGCGCAGGAGCCGGGGCACGGCGGTGGTCAGGTCGAGGATCGACGACGGGGTGTTGTCGGTGGTCTTGCCGCCGTCGAGGTAGACCGCGACCGAGTCGCCGAGCTGCTCCTCCGCCTCCGCCGCGGTGGCGGCGGCCGCCATGCCCGAGCGGTTGGCGCTGGAGACGGCCATCGGGCCGGTCTCCTTGAGCAGGTCGAGCGCCACCGGGTGGAGCGGCATGCGCAGCGCGACCGTGCCCTTGGTGTCGCCGAGGTCCCACGACAGGGCGCGGTTCGCCTTGCAGACGATGGTCAGCGGCCCCGGCCAGAACGCGTCGATCAGGTCCTGCCCGTACGGTCCGAGGTCCTCGACGAGCGCGTTGGCCGCCCGTACGGTGCCGACGAGGACGGGCGGCGGCATGTCGCGGCCGCGGCCCTTGGCGTCCAGCAGCGCGGTGACGGCGGCGGGGGTGAAGGCGTCGGCGCCGATCCCGTACACCGTGTCGGTGGGCAGCACGACGAGCTCGCCGCGCCGGACGGCGGCGGCCGCCTCTCGCAGGCCCTCGGCCCGCTGTTCGAGATCGCTGCAGTCAAAGCGCTTTGTCACGGTCTCATTGCCTCACTCCGCTCGCGAGCGGCGCTCTACGAGGCCTCCTCCTTCCGTCATGTTCGGCGTCGTCCGGAGAAGGCCGCGCCGCTTCGCGTGCATCCTAGTCCTGGCCCAGCCTGGCGGTGACGAATCGGTCTCTGCGGGTGAGATCCTGCCGTAGCCGTACGTCACGCCAGCCGTTGTCTTCCGAGAACTGCAGGTAGACATCCCTGCCCTGCTCGTCGGCGTGCTCGACGGCGACCCAGCCGCCGGGGCGCAGCAGGCGCCGCGCGGTGAGCTCGACCGCCCGCACCTCGCCGAGCCCGTCGTCGCCGGTGCCGTAGAGGGCGCGTACCGGGTCGTAGTCGCGCACCTCGGGGTCGCGCGGCACCGCGCCGGGCGGGATGTACGGCGGGTTGGAGATGACCAGGTCGACCCTGCCGTTCAGCTCGGGCAGGGCGGCGGCGAGGTCCTCGGGGTGCAGGTGGGTGCGGCCCTGGCCGTGCTCGGAGATGTTGCGCTTGGCCCAGGTGTAGGCGTCGGGGTCGACCTCCACGGCGTGCACCTCGGACAGCGCCACCTCCTGGGCGATCGACAGGGCGATCGCGCCCGAGCCGGTGCCGAGGTCGACGACGAGCGGCGCGGTCACGTCCATCTCGCGCAGCGTCTCGATCGCCCAGCCGGTCATCACCTCGGTCTCGGGGCGCGGCACGAAGACCCCCGGCCCGACCTCAAGGTCGAGGTAGCGGAAGTAGGCGCGGCCGGTGATGTGCTGGAGCGGCTCGCGGGCCTCACGCCGCGCGACGCCCTCCCAGAACAGCGCGTCGAAGTCGGCGTCCTTCACGGCGTGCAGTTGGCTCCTGCGCACGCCGTGGACGAACGCCGCGATCTCCTCGGCGTCGGTGCGCGGTGACGGCACACCCGCCTCCGCCAGCCGGGCGGTGGCGAGGGCGATCTCGTCCAGCAGAAATGTCATGAGTGTTGTGCGAGCTTCTCCGCCATCTCGGCGTCGATGAGGGACTGGGTGACGGCGTTGAGCTCACCGTCGAGAACCTGGTCGAGGTTATACGCCTTGAAGCCGACGCGGTGGTCGGAGATGCGGTTTTCCGGGAAGTTGTACGTGCGGACCCGCTCGGAGCGGTCGACGGTGCGCACCTGCGACTTGCGTTCGGCCTGCGCGGCGGCGTCGGCCTGCTCCTGCGCCACGGCCAGCAGCCGGGCGCGCAGGATGCGCAGCGCCGACTCCTTGTTCTGCAGCTGGCTCTTCTCGTTCTGGCAGGAGACGACCACCCCGGTCGGCAGGTGGGTGATGCGGACAGCCGAGTCGGTGGTGTTGACGCTCTGCCCGCCGGGGCCGCTGGAGCGGTAGACGTCGATGCGCAGGTCGTTGGGGTCGATCTGGACCTCGACCTCCTCGGCCTCCGGGTAGACGAGCACGCCGGCGGCGCTGGTGTGGATGCGGCCCTGCGACTCGGTGACGGGCACCCGCTGCACGCGGTGGACGCCGCCTTCGAACTTGAGCCTGGACCACACGCCCTCGTCGCCCTTGGCCTTGATCGCGACCGTGACGTCCTTGTAGCCGCCCAGGTCGGACGGCTGGCTGTCGATGATCTCGGTCTTCCAGCCGATCCGCTCGGCGTAGCGGAGGTACATGCGCAGCAGGTCGCCGGCGAACAGCGCGGACTCCTCACCGCCCTCGCCCGCCTTGATCTCCATGATGATGTCCTTGTCATCGTTGGGATCGCGCGGGATCAGCAGGTGTTTGAGCCGTTCTTCGAGCTTGGGGATGCGCTCCTCGATCTCCGCCGCCTCGGCCGCGAACCCCTCGTCCTCGCCCGCCAGCTCCCTGGCCGCGGTCAGGTCGTCGCGGGCCGTCTCCAGCTCGCGGTAGGTGGCGACGATGGGGGTGAGCTGGGAGTAGCGCCTGCCGAGCGTGCGGGCCCTGCTCTGGTCGGCGTGCACGGCGGGGTCGGCGAGCTGCAGCTCCAGCTCGGAGTATTCCTTGAGCAACTCGTCGAGGTTCACCGTCGGGTCCTTCGTGTGTGGGCTGTGTTCGAACCAAGAACGCCGGCCCGCCGCACGGTCGTGCGTCGGGCCGGCGTCGGTGAAGCTACTTGCCCGAGGCCTTCTTGCCGAAGCGCTTCTCGAAACGCGCCACCCGGCCGCCGGTGTCGAGGATCTTCTGCTTGCCGGTGTAGAAGGGGTGGCAGGCAGAGCAGACGTCGGCGTGGATCACGCCGTTCTTGGCGGTGCTGCGGGTGGTGAACGTGTTGCCGCAGGAGCAGGTCACCTGCGTCACGTGATAGTCAGGGTGGATGTCGCGCTTCATGGCTGTCCTTTCGGGTGCGGTCGCCGGGTCGCCAGACAAGGTGCGACGGAGCGCAGGGGCGGGAGCCGGTACCGCGAAAATCGGTCAGCTACCAGTGTGCCAGATCCTTCAACCGTCCAGCGCCGCCAGGCATTCCACCCGATCTTGATGACGACCCGCGCCGCCGGTCACACTAGGCTCCCGCACATCATCGACCGGACGGGGGACGTCATCAGATGACAGGCAGGGCACGGTCGCTGCTCGCGGCCGCCACGGGGGCGGCGCTGCTCCTCACGGGCACGGGGGTGCCGTCCGCGCAGGCCGGCACGCGGTACGAGCGGGTCTCCACGGTGCCGGACTTCACGGGGGAGGTCCAGGCGGTCGCGTACGTGCCCGCCCACGCCGACGCGGAGGCCAGGGCGACGCTCAAACTGAAGGACCCGGACACGGTCGAGCGCGTCACCGGCTGGATCCTGCCGCCGGGCAAGCAGCGGCGCCGGGTCACGTTCGACCTCAGGCCCGGCTCGGCCACCGTCACCGGGAAGTGGACCGTCGCCCCCGGCGACCCGGCGGGCGCGTGGCGGCTGACCGCCGAGGTCACGCGCGGCGGCGCCCCGCGGGCCAACGACCTCACCGTGCAGGTCGCCGCCAGGCAGGCCATCACCGGGGCGACGGTCAGCCCCTCCCCCGTCAAGCTGGTCAGGGGCAAGGACGTCAAGGTGAGCGTCGAGGTCAAGGTCAAGGGCTCGGAGACGGTCACGGCCAAGCTGGTCGCCGAGAGCTCCACCGCCTACTACGACCTCGGCACCCTCGCCAGGGAGTCGAACGGCGTCCACCGCGGCGTCACGTACTTCGGCGACCACAGCCCGCCCGGCGAGTGGACGCTGCAGGTGCACGCCACCCGCGGCGGCGAGACGCTGAGGAGCCTGCTCTCCTTCACCGTCACGAAACCCGCCGCCGGCACCCCGGCCAAGGCCGGCGCCAGGGTCACCGTCGGCGTGCCGAAGAGAGTCGGCAAGGGCCGGTGGTTCCGCGTGCACGGCAAGGTGTACCGCGACGGCAGGCCGTACAAGCGCAAGAAGGTCCGCATCTCTTTCAAGGCCGTGGGCGCCGCGAAGTATCGCCTCGCCGGATACGCGACCACCAACTCCACCGGCCGCTACACCAGGTCCTTCAAGGCCGGCAGGGACGGCTACTACCAGGTGAAGTCGGCCGGCACGAGCAGGACCAGCGCCGCGCTGTCGCCGCAGCGGCTCGTGGACGTCCGCTAGAAACGGAACGGGCGGCGGGGTCGCCCCCGCCGCCCGTCGCGCGTCAGCCGCTAGTCGCGGTCGTTGTTGACCGTGGTCTTCTGCACCTGGAGCAGGAACTCCGCGTTGGACTTGGTCTCCTTCATGCGGTCAAGGAGCAGTTCCAGCGCCTGCTGCATGTCGAGCGCGTGCAGCACCCGGCGCAGCTTCCAGACGATCTGGAGCTCTTCCCTCGCCATGAGGATCTCTTCCTTACGGGTGCCGGACGCGTCGACGTCCACCGCGGGGAAGATGCGCTTGTCGGCCAGGGACCGGTTGAGCTTGAGCTCCATGTTGCCGGTGCCCTTGAACTCCTCGAAGATGACCTCGTCCATCTTGGACCCGGTCTCGACCAGGGCCGTGGCGAGGATCGTCAGCGAGCCGCCGTTCTCGATGTTGCGGGCCGCGCCGAAGAAGCGCTTGGGCGGGTAGAGGGCGGTGGAGTCGACACCACCCGACAGGATGCGCCCGGACGCCGGGGCCGCCAGGTTGTAGGCACGGCCGAGGCGGGTGATCGAGTCGAGCAGGACGACCACGTCATGGCCGAGTTCCACCAGGCGCTTCGCGCGCTCGATCGCCAGCTCCGCGACCGTGGTGTGATCTTCGGCGGGACGGTCGAAGGTCGAGTGGATGACCTCGCCCTTGACCGAACGCTGCATGTCGGTGACCTCTTCAGGCCGCTCGTCGACGAGGACGACCATGAGGTGGCACTCGGGGTTGTTGTGGGTGATCGCGTTGGCGATCGCCTGCAGCACCATCGTCTTGCCGGCCTTCGGCGGTGAGACGATGAGACCGCGCTGGCCCTTGCCGATCGGGGAGACGAGGTCGATGATCCGCGTGGTGAGGATGTTCGGCTCGGTCTCCAGGCGCAGGCGCTCCTGCGGGTAGAGCGGGGTCAGCTTGTTGAAGTCGGGCCGGTTGCGGGCCTGCTCCGGGTCCATGCCGTTGACGGTGTCGAGGCGGACCAGGGCGTTGAACTTCTCGCGTCGCTCGCCATCGCGCGGCTGGCGCACGGCTCCGGTGACGACGTCGCCCTTGCGCAGGCCGTTGCGGCGGATCTGGGCGAGCGAGACGTACACGTCGTTGCTGCCCGGCAGGTAGCCGCTGGTGCGCACGAAGGCGTAGTTGTCGAGGATGTCGAGTATGCCGGCGATCGGGATGAGGACGTCGTCCTCGCCGATCACGGGCTCGCTGCTGTCGAAGCGGTCACGGCCGCGACCGCGGTTGCGCTCCCTGAACCGGCCCCGGCGGCCACGGCCACCGCGGTCGTCGTCGCCGTCGCCCCGCTGGTCGCCCCCGCGCTGGTCGCCCCCGCGCTGGTCACTACCACGCTGGTCGCTACCGCGCTGGTCACTACCCCGCTGGTCGCCGCCGCGCTGGTCGCCTCGGCTGCCCGAGTCGGCGACGCGCTGGTCGCCGCCACGGTCGCTGCCGCGGTCGCTGCCACGGTCACTGCCACGGTCGCCGCGATCGTTGCCGCGTTCGCGGCGCTCGCCACGGCTGCGGCGCTCGCGCCGGCTCTCACCGCGCTCGCCACGGGAGTCGCCCTGATGGGCGTCCGCAGCGGGCTGCGCGGGCTGCTCGACGACGGGCTCGGCCGGAGCCGCGACGGGCTCGGCGGGCGCGGTCACGGTGGCCGCGGCGGCCACCGGCTCGGCGGCCTGCGGAGCGGGCTCTTCGGCGGTCTTGGCGCGGGAGCGTTCCCTGCGCGTCCGGGTGGGTCGCTCCGTGGCGGGCGCCGCGTCGGCCGCGGCGGGCGCCTCGGCGGCGGGAGCCGCCGCGCCTTCTCCGGAACCGCCACCCTGCTTCTCCTGGATGGCCGCGATGAGCTGGCTCTTCCGCATCCGCCCGGTCCCGCTGATGCCCAGCTCAGCAGCCATCTTCTGCAGCTCGGGCAGCACCTTGGCCGACAGGCCCGTGCCGGAGCGACGCGCGCGGGGCTTGGCCGCGGCGCGAGTGGGGGTGTCGCCGGACGCCGCAGATGTGCCTGTTGCGTCGGAGAGGAGTTCGGTGGTGTCGCTCAACTAAAAGGTCCTTCCCAGGGGTCGGGCCCCGGCTTCGTTCGACCGGGCGTCCCGGAGGTGCTTGCGATCCGGCGGGACAGACCGGGTCGGGGTGCACGTTTGCGATCTTCGGCCGCCGCTGGGGACGGTCGCCACTCTTGGCGAGGGGCTCGTCCAGGCCGCCACAGGACGGTGGCGCGTGGATGACACCCCCCAGATTGCTGCCGACAACCAGATGTCGAGGTGATCGAACGCGCGAGTCCCCGTCGTCGCCACCTCACGTCGGGCCAACCGGGTGTGGGCCAACCGGAGGCGACGGATTCCGGGGAGACAGCCGCGCTGCTCACGCCTCGCGACGTGAAGCATGATGCAACGATGTGTGGCTGACAAGCACGCACCCAACAAGGGGGCACCTGGTGCGGCTATCAGCCTAACATCACCAGCGCACACGGCTATTCCCTGAAGGTCTAGAGAGGCATCAGCGTGTCTCGGGGAACTGAACGTTCGCACCAACTGGGTCGACGTCCATTAGCTGGATGTGCCAGTCACTACCCACTTCTGGCGCGATCAAATCCTGCGAATCCGATGTCGAAAACGCAAGGACCGTGGGACCCGCTCCCGAAACGACGGCGGGCACGCCCACTGCACGGAGCCGTTCTACCAGATCCGCGCTCTCCAGCATGGCAGGCGCGCGGTAGGGCTGGTGCAGACGATCCTCGGTGGCGGCGAGCAGCAGCTCCCGATCCGGACGTCGGGTCAGCGCCGCGATCAGCAACGCGGCCCGGCCGGTGTTGAAGGAGGCGTCCTTGTGGGGCACGTCCTTCGGCAGCAACCCCCGAGCGGTCTCCGTGTCCAGTCGTACCGGTGGAACGATCGCGACGGGGCGGATGCCCGCGTCGGGCGTCAGCTTCACCATACGTGGTGCTCCGTCATGCTCGCTCCATGCGATCGTCAGGCCGCCGGCCAGGCACGGAGCGACGTTGTCGGGGTGGCCTTCGATCTCGGTGGCGAGCGCGTACACCGCGTCGTCGCTCAGCCCGCCGCCGCCCAGCGCCCGCGCGGCCAGGATGCCCGCGCAGATGGCGCCGGACGAGCTGCCGAGCCCGCGCGCGTGCGGGATCCGGTTACGGCACCGCAGCCGGATCCCGGCCGGCTGGGGGACGCCCATCCGGTCGAACGTCCTGCGCATCACCCTGACGATCAGGTTGCCCTCGCCGGTGTCGACCGTCCCCGCGCCCTCGCCCTCGACGGCCACCGTCACGCCGGGCTCGTCGGTGAGCGTGGCCTCGACGTGGTCGTACAGCGTCAGCGCCAGCCCGAGCGTGTCGAACCCCGGCCCGAGATTGGCGGACGTGGCGGGCACGCGTACCTCGACGGTGCTCATTTCTCACCTTTCCCCGCGGACCACGCGGCCCCCGGAACGCGAAGGCTCTTCATGCCTCTCGCACGCACATCCCCGTCATGCCATCCCTCTTCTCCCGCGACCGCCACCCGGACGCGGGAGCACCGTGCCGCGCGAGGGTCAGGCCAGGCTGAGCGCCGAGGCGGCGGCGTGGACGTCGATGGGGATGGTGATCGGGGCGGGCGCGCCGGAGATGGCCCAGTCGGGGTCCTTCAGCCCGTTGCCCGTGACGGTGCAGACGATCCGCTGCCCCGGGTCGACGAGGCCTTCGGCGTGCGCCTGGAGCAGGCCCGCCACGCTGGCCGCCGAGGCCAGCTCGACGAAGACGCCCTCTTCCTGGGCCAGCAGCTTGTAGGCGGCCGCGATCTGCCGGTCGGTCACCTTGTGGATCAGGCCGCCGGACTCGTCTCTGGCGGCCGTGGCGAGCTGCCAGGAGGCGGGGTTGCCGATGCGGATGGCGGTGGCGATGGTGTGCGGGTGGGACACGGGCGCGCCGTCGACGATGGGCGCGGCGCCGCTGGCCTGGAAGCCGAACATGCGCGGCCGCCTGGCGGCCAGGCCGTCCGCGGCGTACTCCTGGTAGCCCATCCAGTAGGCGGAGATGTTGCCCGCGTTGCCCACCGGGATGCAGTGGATGTCGGGGGCGTCGCCGAGCGCGTCGACGATCTCGAAGGCGGCCGTCTTCTGTCCCTGGAGGCGGAACGGGTTGACGGAGTTGACCAGCGCGATCGGGTAGTTGGACGACAGCTTGCGCGTCATCTCCAGGCAGTCGTCGAACGACCCCTCGACCTGCAGCAGCGTCGCGCCGTGGACGAGCGCCTGGGCGAGCTTGCCCATCGCGATCTTGCCGCGCGGCACCAGGACGGCGCAGGTGAGACCGGCGCGCACGGCGTAGGCGGCGGCCGAGGCGGAGGTGTTGCCGGTGGAGGCGCAGATGACGGCCTTGGCGCCCTCTTCCACGGCCTTGCTGATGGCCATGGTCATGCCGCGGTCCTTGAAGCTGCCGGTCGGGTTGGCGCCCTCGACCTTGAGGTAGACGTCGCATCCCGTCAGGGCGGAGACGCGGTGCGCGGGCACCAGCGGCGTGCCGCCTTCGAGCAGCGTGATGACGGGCGTCTTGGGGGTGACCGGAAGACGCTCGCGGTACTCCTCGATGAGGCCACGCCAGGACCTGCTCATGCTTGACTCCCTACCTGCGATGTTCCGCACCGAGTGTACGGGGTGGGCGGGGTGTGCGTGCTGAGCGGGGGCGAGCTGTCAAGACCCTGACAAGTGGGGTCGCGCAACGTCATTATTCAGCAAATTCCCAGCATCTCCCGATAGGGTCTCGCCAGGGGGTCATCCACATGAACGCGCGTCCTGCTTTGCCGCAGAACGACTATTCGGCCTTGCTGCCACCCGAGCTGGGTTGCTGGTCTCCGGCACTGTCCGTGAGCGTGGTGATACCCGCGCACGGGGGGCCGCACCTGGAGCTGACGCTCGCCGCACTGGCGGCGCAGACGTACCCGGGCCACCTCATGGAGGTCCTGGTCGTCGACGACGGCAGCGAGCCGCCCATCGTGCTGCCGGAGATCCGCCCGGCCAACACCAGGATCGTGCGGCCGGAGTGCGGCTGGGGCATCTCCAACGCCGTCAACACCGGCGTCAAGGCCGCCGACGGCGAGATCATCCAGCGGCTCGACGCGGACATGGTGCCCTGCCGCGAGCACATCGAGGCGATGGCCCGCTGGCACCACGTGACCGACTACCTGGTCACGATCGGCATGAAGAAGTTCGTCGAGGCGCCGCCGCTCACCGCCCGCGAAGTGTTCGGCGCCCGGCGCCTGGACGAGCTGTTCGACCTGGACGCGGCGGTGGCCAGCTCGACCGAGGCGACGATCGCCAAGACCGACGGGCTGCGCAAGAGCCGCAATCCGTACCACGTGTGCACGGGGCCGACGGTCGCCATCCCGCGCGAGGTGTTCCACGCCGTCGGCGGACTGGACCCGAACGTGCTGCGGGGCGAGGACACCGAGTTCGCCTACCGGCTGGCGATGCACGGCGTGGTCTTCGTGCCGGAGATGCGAGCGCGGGCCGTCCACCTGGGACTGCCCGCGCAGCACCGCGACAGGGAGCGCGCCGTGCGGGCCGTCGAGCCGTACCTGGCGCACCGCGTCCCGCTCCGGCGTGACCTGCGCAAGGACCGCGGGCGGCGGTGGCTGGTGCCGTACGTGGAGGTGGTGCTGGACGTCACGGGCGCCGCGGAGGAGGACGTGCGGCGCGCGGTCTCGGCGGCGCTCGACGGCAAGCTGCACGACGTGGTGGTGACGCTGGTCGGGCCGTGGTCCCGGCTGCGCGAGGGACGGCGGTCAGTGCTGGCGGACCCGCACTTCGACCTGCGGCTGATGCGCGACCTGTTCGGCCACGACGACCGGATCAGGCTCATCGACGAGGCCGCGCCGACACCCGCGCCGATCCCCTTCCGTTACCGGGGGCCGGTGGAGGTGCCGCTGCACCGGGTCACGCTGGAGCGCATGATCGAGACGGTGCAGAAGGACCTGACGGGCGTGCTGGTCGTGGACCTGCCGGACGGCCGCGAGGCCCGGCTGGAGCGCACCTCCGCGCTGGGCCGCGCCCTGCTCCTGTCGGGTCCGTGCGAGGACCCGGACGCGGTCGTCGGCACCACCCATGGGGTACGCCGCGTCTCCCCCGACCGTTACTGGCCGCAGCCGAAGGAACAGCCGCCGGCTCCAGTCACCATCCCGGCCCCGGCGGCCCCCGGCCCCGACCGCACCCTCCTGGGCCGCCTCAGATCCGCCCTGCGTCCCGACTGACGTACGAGGGAGGCGCCTACTTGCGGAGGGCGCGTTTGACGCGGGCGGAGAAGGCCGTGCGGAGAGTCTGCCGGCTGCGGTCGGCGGCGGACAGGTCGCGGCGCAGGCCCGCCGCCTCCTTGCGGAGCGTGGCGATCTCCCGGCGGTACTCGACGGCGCTCTTGCGCCACTTGCCCGCCTCGTCGCGCCACCTGGCCACCTCGCCCCGCAGCCGCTCGGTCTCCTTGGCCAGCCGCTCCGCCTCCGCCTGGGCCGCGACCCGGGCCCGGTAGGCGCTGCGGCGGCCCTGCGGCGCCGGCTGTTCGCCGGCGAAACCGCAGCTCTCACCGGACACCCAGACGATGCCGGACACCTCGTCCACCACGTCGTCGAGGTCCTCGCCGGGACCGGCGAGCAGGCGTGCCCTGGCGAAGGACGCCGCGCGTTCGAGCCGGGCGGACACCACCCCGTCCGGCGTCTCGTCGAGCAGGATGTTGATCAGCCCGAGCCCTTCGGTGCGCGCCCGTTCGAGCAGCGCGGCCACGGAGTCCTCGCCGGGCGCCCAGCCGGGCGGCAGCCGCAGCACGTACGGCACGGCCGGGTCGACGCGGTCGTCGGCGGCCAGCCGCACCCGGCTCTCGTACGCGTAGTGCCCGCGGACCAGCTCCAGCTCCAGGTTCGGGTCCCGGAGCGGGGCGCGGCGGTCGCGTTCGAGCGTGTCCCAGGGCCCGACGAGCACCACGCGCAGGTCGTGCGCCGTGCCCGCCAGCAGGGCGTCCACGGTGGCGCGCACGGTGTCGTACCCGGCGGTCCCGTCGACCAGGACCTCCAGGTACGGGATCTTCCACGTGCGGCCCGGATGGCGGCGCAGCCAGCGGTAGGCGGGGATGCGGTCGCCGATGAACGCGTAGCTGACCCGGTCGATGCGCTCCTTGTGGCGCATCCGCATGGTGGGTCCGAGATGGTAGGCGCGGGCTTCCGGTTCGGGCACGAACACGGCCCCCGCCTGCATGAGCCGGTAGCCCATCTCGGTGTCCTGGCCGAGGACGAGGTCGCCGTCCATGGGCCCGGCGGCCTCGATCAGCCGGGCGCTGACGGAGGTGGCGCCGCCGACGTGCAGGCTGAAGGGGCGCTCGCCGTTGTCGGTCAGCCCGTCGGTCCGCTCGACCAGGCGGACGATCCAGGCGTGCGGCTCGGCCGGCTCGAAGTACGCCTCGAGGTCGTCGGGCAGCTTCTCGGGCAGCGGGGACTCGGAGAAGCGGATGTAGCCGGTGACGGCGAGGTACGGGGCCGCGTGGTGCCAGCGCATGTGCGCCGTGATCGCGCCGGCGGTCGGCACCACGTCGGAGTCGAGCCAGTGGATGACGTCGCCCGTGGCCTCGGCCAGCCCGGCGTTGCGCGCGCTGCCGCGGCCGGGGGTCTCGCAGCGGATCAGCCGGGTGTCCGGCGGGCAGTCGGCGGGCAGCCGCAGGGGCGGGTCGCTGCCGTTGTCCACGACGATGACCTCGGTCAGACCGGCCGGGTAGGTCTGCCTGGCGAGCCCGGCGAGCACCAGGTCGAGCTTGTCCTGGGCGCCGTAGGCGGGGATGACCACGCTCACCCGCAGCTCCGGCTCGAAGTCCGCGGCGGGCCGGATCGGGCGGTAGTCGTTGTTGCGTACCCTCATGCCGCTTCCATCAGCAGGCTGGGACGGAAGCCGTGCCACTGGTTGGCCGCGACCTTGACGAAATGGGCCAGCGGCAGCTGCCAGGTGTGCTGCTCGCTCAGCCCGCGGCGCAGCACGTACCCGAGCCCGTGGGTGCGGTACACCCGCGCGCCGAGGCCGGTCGCCGCCTTGAGAAACTCCCGATCCACTGCCGAATGCAAGGCAGGAAACCCCCCTATTTCCTGAAATTTCTCCCGGGACAGCAAGATCGTCCCGCCCGCTATGTGATCCGCCCACACCTCGCTCGGGTACGAGGCCCCGCTCGCGAAGGTCGTGCGCCTGATCGTCAGATTGAGCGGCTCCAGATAGAAGAACTCGCCCGTCATACCGACCACGTCGGCCCCCGAATAGGCAGCGGCCATGAGCAGATCGGAAAGGTGGCCGGGACCGTACCAGTCGTCGTCGTCCCACTTGGTGACGTAGTCGCCGCCGGCCCGGGCGGCGGCCCGGTTCAGCACCTCGCCGAACGGGACCCCGGCGTCCGCCTCCACCCAGCTCACCGGCAGCGGGCAGCCCTCGACGGCCTCCCGCACCCGCTCGAACGCGACCCCGTGCAGCCCGAGCACCACCTCGGCCCGCACCCCGCGCTGGCGCGCCATCTGGCCCAGCGCGGAGGCGACGTACTCCGGCCGTTTGGTCGCCATCACCACGCTGACCAGCGGCTGCGCGGGCCGGCGAGGCGCGGCCAGGCGGCGCAGACGGATGCTGTGCTCCTCGCGCCGCAGGTCGGCCAGGCACCGCGCGGTGCCGTCGGGCTCGTGCGCCAGCCAGGAGTGGTCGGTGAGCGGCTCACGCAGTTCCTCCGGCACCCACGAGGGCGCCCCGGACGACGTCAGCGGCACCCCGGCGGCGGCCATGCGCATGACGCCGTCGAGCGGCACCCGCTGCTCGGGCCAGTCGACTTCGAGCCCGCGCAGCGCCCGCAGCGCCGCCTCCCCGGGCTCCTCCTGCCCGTCCACGACCCATTCGCCGTCACGCCAGAGCAGGCGGGCGAGCCCTTTCTCCGGCGTGCGCGCGAAACCGCATGGGGTGAGGGACATCGATGCTGCTCCTGAGGACCGGAAACTCGACCGGCGCCTACCTTACGCCGCTTCTTACACAAGCGGACTCATCCGGTGTTCTTTCCCGGAAACCCCGAAGGCTGGTCACAGCACTCATTCAGCATCTTCTACGCGTAGTTACATTTCCCGCAGAAGATCACGGATAGTGTACGAAATCATCCCGTGATCAGCTCTTCACGATCACGGGATGAAAACGGTGATTCGCCGGTTACTCGTCGCCCTCGACGCGCATCACGCTGGCGACGGCCCGGACGATGTCGAGCTCGCGCAGCCCTTCCATCGTCGCCGAGAGCGCCGCGTCGGTGGCCCGATGGGTGACGATGACGAGCTGGGCGTCGTCACCGTGGCCCTCCTGGCGCACCGTCTGGATGGACACGTCGTGCTTGGCGAACAGCTCCGCCACCCTGGCCAGGACGCCCGGCTTGTCGGCGACGTCCAGCGCGACGTGGCAGCGGGTGACGGTCTCGCCCATGGGATGCACGCGCAGCGACGCGTAGGTCGACTCCTGCGGCCCGCGGGCGCCGGCCAGCCGGTTGCGGCCGACGGCCACCAGGTCGCCGAGCACGGCCGAGGCCGTGGGGGCGCCGCCCGCGCCCTTGCCGTAGAACATGAGCTGGCCCGCCGACTCGGCCTCGACGAAGACCGCGTTGTAGGCCTCGCGCACCCCGGCCAGCGGGTGGGACCTGGGGATCATGGCGGGGTGGACGCGGACGCCGATGGAGCGGCCGTCGTCGGAGCGGGCGCAGATGGCCAGCAGCTTGATGACGTAGCCCATGTCCTTGGCGGAGGCCACGTCGGTGGCGGTGATCTCGGTGATGCCCTCGCGGTGGACCTGCTCGGCGGTGACCCGGCTGTGGAAGGCGAGGCTCGCCAGGATGGCGGCCTTGGCCGCGGCGTCGAAGCCCTCGACGTCGGCGGTGGGGTCGGCCTCCGCGTAGCCGAGGGTCTGGGCCTCCTCCAGGGCGTCGGTGAAGGACGCGCCGGTCGAGTCCATCTTGTCGAGGATGTAGTTGGTGGTGCCGTTGACGATGCCGAGCACGCGGTTGACGCGGTCACCGGCCAGCGACTCGCGCAGCGGCCGCAGCAGCGGAATCGCCCCGGCCACGCTCGCCTCGAAGTAGAGGTCGCCGCCGCCGGCCCTGGCCGCTTCGTACAGGCTCGCGCCGTCTTCGGCCAGCAGCGCCTTGTTGGCGGTGACGACGGACTTGCCGCGGGTCAGCGCGGCGGTGATGAGCGAGCGGGCGGGCTCGATGCCGCCGATGACCTCGATGACGATGTCGACGTCGTCGCGGGTGACGAGCGACTCGGCGTCGGTGGTGAACAGGCCGGGGTCGACCTCCACGTCGCGTTTGCGGCCCAGGCGGCGCACGGCGACGCCGGCGATCTCGAACGGGGCGCCGACGCGGGCGGCGAGGTCGTCGTGCTGCTCGTGCATGAGCCGGATGACCTGGGAGCCGACCACTCCACAGCCCAGCAGGGCCACCTTCAACGGTTTCACAGCTGCCCCCTCAACAGGTCGTCCTCGGTCTCGCCCCGCACGATCACCCGGGACCGGCCGTCGGAGACGGCGACCACGGCAGGTTTGGGCAGGTAGTTGTAGTTGTTGGCCAGGGAACGGCAGTAGGCGCCGGTTGCGGCGACCGCCACCAGGTCGCCGGGCACCAGGTCGGCCGGCAGGTAGCAGTCGCGCACGATCATGTCGCCGCTCTCGCAGTGCTTGCCGACGACGCGGCTCAGCATGGGCGCGGCGTCGCTCTCACGGCTGGCCAGCACGACGGTGTATTCGGCGCCGTAGAGTGCGGTGCGGACGTTGTCGCTCATGCCGCCGTCGATGCTCACGTACGTGCGCAGCCCCTCGACGTCCTTGACCGTGCCGACCTCGTACAGGGTGATGCCGCCGGTGCCGACGATGGCGCGGCCGGGCTCGACGGTGAGGCGGGGCACGGGCAGCCCGGCGTCGGTGCAGACCTTGCGCACGATCTCGCGCAGGCTGTCGGCGATGGTCTTGACGTCGAGCGCCTCGTCGCCCTCGACGTAGGCGATGCCGTAGCCGCCGCCGAGGTCGAGCTCGGGCAGCACGACGCCGTGCTCCTCCTTGATCTGCACGAGCAGCGCGGTGAGGCGGCGGGCGGCCACCTCGAACCCCGCCGTGTCGACGATCTGGGACCCGATGTGGGAGTGGAGGCCGACCAGCTCCAGCGACGGCAGCTCCAGGACGCGGCGCACGGCCTCGGCGGCGGCGCCGGAGCTCAGCGACAGGCCGAACTTCTGGTCGTCGTGGGCGGTGGCGATGAACTCGTGGGTGTGCGCCTCGACGCCGGTGGTCACCCGGATCATGACCTTGGGCCGCTTGCCGAGCTCGGCGGCGAAGTAGCCGAGCCGGGCGATCTCCTCGTAGGAGTCGACCACGACGTGGCCGACGCCGACCTCCAGGGCCCGCCTCAGCTCGGCCGACGACTTGTTGTTGCCGTGGAGGGTGATGCGCTCGGCGGGGAAGCCGACGCTCAGCGCCACGGCCAGCTCGCCCCCGCTGGCCACGTCGAGGCCGAGCCCCTCGTCCTGCAGCCAGCGGACCATCTCCTTGCACAGGAAGGCCTTGCCCGCGTAGTGGACGTCGGAGCCGGCGAAGGCGGTGACGTAGTCGCGCATGCGCGAGCGCACGTCGTCCTCGTCGAGGACGTACAGCGGGGTGCCGTACTCGCGGGCCAGATCGCGTATGTCCAGCCCGCCGATCGTGAGCGCGCCGTCGGCCCGGCCGGCCGTTCGCGGCCAGATCGCGGGGTTGATCCGGTTGAGGTCGGCGGGCGCCAGCGGAGGGCGCTCGTGGGGCGGCGGCTCGGCGTGCCGGTCCCCGGCTGGGTGGGCGAATCGACTCACCCGATCGAGGCTATCGGAACGGCCCGTCTGCCCGTGCCCGGTGCTCACCTATCGAGACACGATCATGGGCCGACGGGCGAAGATTTTACGTCTTTTTACTGTTTCGCCGGATATATCTTAGATGCGATCCGGTCCCGCCAGCACGCTCTCCACCGCCGCCGCCAGCCGCACCCGCGCGGTGTGCACCGGCCGCGGCGGCGCGTCTCCCATCGGCACCGCGGGGGCGCGCTCGTGCGCGTCGTGGTACGCCAGCGCCAGCCGCACCTGGTAGGCGTCCCAGCCCGGATCCCTGCTCGCCGCCCGTCCCGGCAGCTCGGCCAGCACCCGCAGGACTTTCCTGTCGTACGGGGACTCCAGCAGGCCGGGCCGGAAGCCGGTCTCCGGGACGCCCAGGTCGCGCGCCCACCGCCGCACGCCCGCCGCCCGCGCGTGCCCGTACCGGACCACGAACCCGGGGTTCTCCCACGTACGGGGGAAGTCCGGCCAGGCGGGCTCCGGCAGCGCGGGAGGTTCGAAGTCGTCCAGGAGCGCCCCCGGCACGGCCACCACGACCCGCACGAACCCGCCGGGCAGCGCCTCGGCCCCGGTCACGCCCGGCAGCGCCCGCAGCCGCGCGGCCAGATCCTTCGCCGGCACCCCGCTCCGCAACGCGGCGGGCGAGACGTAGGCCGCCTCCCGCTCCCACGTGCCGTCAGGGACCGGCGGCTCCCCGAGCACCTCCGCCAGCCGCGCGATCACCGGGACCCCCGCCGGCGCATGGTCAGATGAGGGCGTGCGGCTCGGCGGAGCCGTACTCCACGAGGTGGGCGGCGCCGAGGAGCCAGCGGTCCTCGTCGCGCACCCGGACGTAGCCGAACCGGTCGGCGGCGAACACCTTGACGCCGTCCTGGCGGCACTGGCGCATGAGCACCTCGTCCCAGCCGTCGGTGAGGTCGGCGAAGCCCAGCTCGCGCAGCGGGTTGCGGCGGGCGAGCAGGGTCGCGCCGGCGATCTCCGGCAGGTAGGAGTATTCGGCCTCCGGCTGCTTGAGCAGCGTGGCCTGCGGCTTGCGCAGGTGGGCGTAGAAGGCGGCCTTGCCGACGATGTCGGCCGTCGTGAACAGGAAGGCGCGCCGCAGGTCGGACAGGTAGTGGGAGCCGTAGACGTCGCGCGGGTCCATGACCGCGACCAGGTCGGCCTCGCACAGGTCGAGCCCGCGCCCGAGCATCGCGCCGACGGTGAGCTCGGGACGGAGCGGCCGGTGGATCACGTCGGCGTCGGGCAGCACGTCGCGGGCGCGCTCCCCCGCCTCGGGCGGGCCGAAGACGACGAGCTGGGCGACCCCGCTCTGCCTGGCGACCTGGGCCAGCGCGTGCTCCGTCCGCCCTGGCTCGGGGATGACGAGCAGGACGGAGGTGTCGAGGGTGGCGCGGGCGCTGGGCAGCCCGACCTTGTCGAGCAGCTCGTCGATCCGCTCGGTCATGGTGCCGCTGTCGTAGGCGCGCCGCAGCGCGACGTGCGCGCGTCGGGTGTCGGGGTCCGGGCCGATCGGGGTGCCGCAGGCGGCGATCTCGGCCAGGCGCCACATGGGCGTGCCGGGCGGGCAGTCGACGCCGGCCGGCCAGCGGTAGGAGGTCAGCACGTCGGGATAGGCCAGGTGACCCGGCAGCAGCTGGTCGAGGGTGAGCACCCGGTCGATGCGTCCGCCGGACAGCGGCAGCGGGTTGTGCACCCGGGGCTGGACGCCGAACTGCAGGCGCGGCCAGCCGACGGTCAGGTCGGTGGTGAAGCGGTGCTCGAACAGCTCGGCGGAGGCGGCGTAGGCCGACACGTCGCCGTGGGTGTGCCAGAACACGGTGCGGATGCCGCGCTCGGCGCACCAGGCCAGCAGCGCCTTGAGCCCGTCGCCCGGCTCGCCGCGCAGCTCCTCGGCCCACGGCCCGGTCGCGACGGACTCGACCACGAGCAGGTGGGGCACCTCCAGCGGCAGCACCCTGGCGAAGTCGCGCGGCGTGAACCCGGTGGTCTGCCGCCACTCGTAGCGCAGCAGCGCCTCGGCGTGCGGCTCGGCGATCACCGCGGCGGTGATGTGGGGGCGGGTGTTGGGGCCGGTCGGCACCCGGAACGGCCTCAGCTTGAACGACTCGCCGGCGAGCGTGCGGGTCGTGGTGGTGGCCTGGAAGGCGGCGCCAGGCCGGTCGTCCTTGCGCTGGACGACGACGGGCTTGCGCTTGGGGGCGATGGGCCGCTTCACCGGCTTGGTGGCGCCCTTGAGCTCCTTGGCCAGCCGGACGGGGTTGCTCTTGCCGGTCTTGATCGCGTCGCCGAGCCTGCTCCAGCGCGCGACCTTGATCGACTTGAGCTTCCAGTTGGCCACCTCGGCCTGGTAGCGCTGCTCGGCCAGCTCCTTGCGGAGCTTGTCGGCGGCGGCGCGCTCGCGCTCCAGGTCTTCCTCGGCCCCCGCCAGCCGTTCGGCGAGCGCCTTGACCTCCTCCGCGTGCCGCTCGGCCTCGGCCAGCCTGCTCTGCGCCGCGTCCAGCAGCCTCGCCAGCTCGGCCGCGTGCTCGGCCTGCGCGACCGCTTCCCGCAGCGCCTTGCGCGTGCTCTCCAGCTCGGTGGACAACTGGACCTCCGTCTCTCAGCCCGGCAAAGGATACTCTTTTGCGGGAAGCGGCTCGAAGGGAAGAGATCCGGTGCAGTTCATCGTGCGGCCCTATGTCTGCGGCGGTCTCGGACGGATCGACAGCGCCCTCGTCGGCAAACTGTCCTCCGCCGGCCCTCGCGTGCGCCCCGCGCTCCAGACGGCCGAGGCGGCGCTGTTCAGCTCCGCCCCGCTGCCTCCCTACCAGCGTTCCGGCGAGGCGTTCGCGTTCTCCTGGGGAGAGCGCAGGCCGCCCGCCGCCCGCGCGGAACGGGCCGCCGACTGGATGGCGGTCGCGGAGACGTACGAGACGCCCGGCCTGATCGGCGACGGCCCGCGCACCACGCTGCACACCGGCGCGCTCGGGCTGGTCGACGTCTATTACGTACGGATCGGCGAGGCGGTCTACTTCTCGTCCCTGATCCAGCCCTTGATGGCGCTGGTGCCGCTGGAGATCGACTGGTCTGCCTGGGCGTCGATCCTGCGGGTGACGTTCCCGCTGGGCGAGGCGACTCCTTACCGGGAGATCAAGCGGCTGCCGGGCTCCAGCGCGCTGGTCTGGGACGGCGAGCGGCTGTCGACCGAGCGCAGGCTGCCGCGCTGGCTGCGCAGCGAGCCGTACGAGACGTGGGTCGGCGCGGGCGAGATCGTGGAGCTGCTGCACGACGTCTACAAGGACTACGACGGCCGCAAGCTGCTGGTGCCGATCAGCGGCGGCTACGACTCCCGGCTGCTGGGCAGCGTGGCGAAGTCCCGGGGGTTCGACGTGGAGTCGTGGACCACGAGCCCCGACGACGGCACCGACACCGACATCGCCTTCGCCAGGGCGATCACCGGCGAGCTGGGCATCCCGCACCGGGTGATCACCCAGGACGCGGCCTCGTACCCGGACGACGCCGCGGAGGTGGCGCGCAGGCTCGAATACCTGACGCCGCACCACGCGTGGTACGCCCCGTTCGCCAAGGAGGTCCACACGTCGGGCCGCATCCTGGTCGACGGGCTGGCGGGCGGGCCACTGCTGAAGAACTTCATGGTCAGCGGCGCCGCCCTGGAGGCCACCAGCCAGGCCGAACGGTCGGCGGCCGTGCTGGGCTCGCTCAGCCTCGGGGCGCCTTCGCAGCCGTTCCTGTCGGAGGCGGCCGGGGCGTGGATCGACGAGACGGTGCGCGAGCAGTTCGCGGCGGCCACCTCGATGCTCCACGGCCACCGGGCCGAGCTGCCGCTGTCGGTGCTCCACACCCGCACGGTGCGCGGCATCGCCCGCTCGGCGGTCAACCTGGTGGGGCCTGAGGCGTCGTTCGCGGCGCCGTTCATCCACCCGGACTTCTTCGACGCGGCCCTGTCGGTGGGCGTGGCCCGCAAGGACAAGGGCCGCTTCTACCGCGAGGTGCTGCACGCCGCCGACCCGCGGGTGGCGGCGCTGCCCTCGACCAACGTGATCAAGCAGCCGCTGCGGCGGGTGGCGCTGCGCTCCACGGCCGCCCCCGCGCGCGACTACTCCCACCGGATGCTGCGGGTGGTCGCCACGCGGGTGCCCGGCCTGCTGTCGGATGAGCTGCACGCGCTGGTCGCCGACGGGCCCGACGCGCTGACCCGGTTCAACGGATGGAACGACCGGTTCTGGGTGCGCGGGCTGGTGCTTTTCGGTCTCTGGCTGAGTGACTTCGAAAACGACCTGGATGACCTCTCTGCCCCGTTCTAGTTACACCGAGAAGAACAGCCAGTAACATCACGGTTACGCAGGGATCTCCGGGGTATTACAGCTGGCACACCACAAGCGGGTTCCGGAAAGCCAACGGGCTGGTAGTGTTCGGCCCGTAAGCGCCGCACAAGCGGGCACCGGATCACAAATCCGGGCCTGTCAAGGGCATGGATTCGCAGGGATGACGACTCCACGCGGCGCGGTCACCAGATATGAACGCCGGGGTACCCGGTGACTTCGTCCTGCCCACATCTCCTTCTGTGAGCGACACATGATCAACGCATCCCCATCACCGGAGCCGGTGGCCGAGAACTTCATCTCGGAAGATCCGGCTTGGTACAAGCGGGCGGTGTTCTACGAGGTTCTCGTCCGGGGGTTCAAGGACTCCAACGGCGACGGCACCGGAGATCTTCGCGGCCTCGTCGAGAAGCTCGACTATCTCGAGTGGCTGGGCGTCGACTGCCTCTGGTTGTTGCCGCTCTACGAATCGCCGCTGCGCGACGGCGGCTACGACATCTCCGACTACATGAAGATCCTGCCGGACTTCGGGGATCTCGCCGATTTCATCCAACTGGTGGAGGCCGCCCACGAACGCGGCCTGCGGATCATCACCGACCTGGTGATGAACCACACCTCTGATCGGCATCCCTGGTTCCAGGCGTCCCGTCACGACCCTGAGGGCCCGTACGGCGACTTCTACGTCTGGTCGGACGAGCCGACGGGCTACCCCGACGCGCCGATCATCTTCGTCGGCGCCGAGGAGTCCAACTGGACCTGGGACCCTGTGCGCAAGCAGTACTACTGGCACCGGTTCTTCCATCACCAGCCGGATCTCAACTATGACAACCCGGCGGTGCAGGAGGCCATGCTGGAGGTGCTGCGCTTCTGGCTCGACCTGGGCATCGACGGGTTCCGGCTGGACGCGGTGCCGTACCTGTTCGAGCGGGAGGGCACCGCGTGCGCCGGCCTGCCGGAGACGCACGCCTACCTGAAGAAGGTCCGGGCCGAGGTCGACCGCCTCTACCCTGACCGGGTGCTGCTGGCCGAGGCCAACGGCTGGCCGGAGGACGTCGTCGAGTACTTCGGCGACCCGACGGTCGGCGGCGACGAGTGCCACATGGCCTTCCACTTCCCGCTGATGCCGCGCATCTACATGGCGGTGAAGAAGGAGACCCGGGAGCCGATCTCCGAGATCATGTCCCGTACGCCGAAGCTGCCGGACACCGCGCAGTGGGGCATCTTCCTCCGCAACCACGACGAGCTGACGCTCGAGACGGTGACCGAGGAAGAGCGCGACTACATGCACAGCGAGTACGCCAAGGACCCGCGGATGCGGGCCTACCTCGGCATCCGCCGCCGGCTGGCGCCGTTGCTCGACAACGACCGCGACCGGATCGAGCTGTTCACCGCCCTGCTGCTGTCGCTGCCCGGCTCGCCCGTCATGTACTACGGCGACGAGATCGGCATGGGCGACAACATCTGGCTGGAGGACCGCGACTCGGTGCGCACGCCGATGCAGTGGAGCCCCGACCGCAACGCGGGCTTCTCCACCGGCGATCCGGGCCGGCTCTACCTGCCGGTGGTCATGGACCCGATCTACGGCTACCAGGCCATCAACGTGGAGGCCCAGCAGCGCAGCGAGGGGTCGCTGCTCCACTTCACCCGCAAGATGCTGCAGATCCGGCGCGACCACCCGGTGTTCGGCACCGGCTCGTACACGGAGATGTGGTCGTCCAACCCGTCGGTCCTCACGTACGTGCGTGAGGAGGGCGACGACGTGATGCTCTGCGTGAACAACCTGTCGAAGTTCCCGCAGCCGGTGGAGCTGGACCTGCGCCGGTTCGAGGGCATGACGCCGGTGGAGGCGCGCGGCGGCGTGCACTTCCCGGTGATCGGCGCCCTGCCCTACCTGCTGACCCTGCCGGGTCACGGCTTCTACTGGTTCGCGCTGCGGCGAGAGGCGACGCGCTGACCGATCACCGCCCGGTGACCAGGTGACTGGTCACCGGGCGGTGGCGTTTCCGCAGGTCAGCGGGCGGTGATCGGCACCTGGGCGCGGGCGGCGCGGCGGGCCGGGATGAGCGCCACCGCGAGGGCCGTGCCCACGGCCAGCAGCACCGCCAGGGCCAGCGTCACCGGCGAGGGCGGGCGGCCGATCCCGGCGCCCACCCCGCTGGTGTGACCCTGCAGGTCGATCAGCCCGGTCGCCACCGAGGCCCCGGCCGCGGCTCCCGCCACGACGCCCAGGATCACCAGCAGGCCGGTGCCGGTCACGAGGGTGGCCATCACCTGGCGGGGTGTCAGCCCCATCGCCTTCAGCACGGCCAGGTCCGCCGCGTGGTCGCGCAGCCCGAGCGCGCTGGCGGTGAGCAGGTTGGCCAGCCCGATCAGGGTGAGCACGGCGGTCAGCGCCACGATCACCACCCGGATCATCGCCAGCCGGTCGGCGGGGTTGACCGCGGCCTGCACCTCCAGGTTCTCCCCTGACTCCGCCAGCAGCCGGGCCGCCACCTCGTCGCGGCTCGCCCCCGGATGCAGGGCGAGCGCGTAGTACTCGGGCGGCACGGAGTCCTTGGCCGCCAGGCTGTCGAGGCCGACCGACAGCACCTCGCCGTCCTGGTCGGGCTCGACGGTGCGGCCGACGACGCGCACGATCAGCGGCGAGCCGCCCACGGTCAGCCGCACCCGGTCGCCGATCTTCACGCCGAGCAGGTCGAGCAGCCCCTGCCCGGCCACGGCCTCGCCGGGCTCGGCGTACATGCGGCCCTCGACGACCGGGAACGGGTAGCGGTCGGAGGCGGAGCCGCCGACCGCCCGCACCCGGACGGACCGGCCCTCTCCGGGCGCCAGCGCGTTCACGTCGGTGCCGGGATAGACGGCGGCCACGTCGCGGTCGGCGCCGGCCAGCCGCGCGGCCTGGGCCGCCTCCAGCTTGCCGGGGCGCACGTAGAGCGAGGCGTGCTGGCCGACCTGCTCGGGATTGCGGGCGAAGTTGTCGAGCGTGGCCCACACGCCCAGCCCGATCGTGATCATCATCATCGGCACGGCCAGCCCGAACACGGTCAGGAACGCGGGCACCCGGCGGGTGAAGGCGTCTCTCGTGCCCAGCACCAGCGCGGGCGGCAGCCGTACCAGCAGCGCGAGCCTGGCCAGCCTGGACAGGCGGCCGCCGGGCGGCTGGGAGGGCGCGGCCGGAATGGGCGGGGTGCGCCCGCCGCGCCAGGCCGGCACGCCGACCGCGGCCAGCACGGCCAGGGCGGTGCCGGCGACGATGGTGAGCACGGGTATCGGCGCGACGGAGCTGGCGCCGACGGCCAGAGCAGTGACCGCCCAGCCGGCGACCGTGCCGAGCGCGACGCCGATCAGGCCGAGCGCGCCGTGCTCGACCAGCAGCAGCAGCGCGACCTGGCCGCGGGTGAAGCCCATGGACTTGAGCGTCGCCAGGTCGCGGAGCTGGCCCAGCACGCGCCCGCCGGCCGCGTTGGCCAGCGCGAGCGCCGCCGCCACCAGGCCGCCCACGCCGAACAGCGCGAGCATGGTGCCGAGCAGCCGGTTGTCGAGCTCCATGGCGGCCCGGATCTCGCGCCAGGTGTAGAGCCGCTGGAGCTGGTCGTCGAGCATGACGACGACCCGCTGGGAGACCACCTGGGCGGCGTCGGCGTCGGTCAGCCGCAGCCCGGTCACCCACTCGCTGCGGCCAAGCATCGGCTCGATCCGGTCGAGCGCCTCGGGCAGCACCCAGCCCAGGCCGGGGGTCCACTCCGGGTAGAAGCCCTGGTCGGCGGAGTCGGCGATGCCGCGCACGTACAGGGTGTGGCGCTGGCCGCTGAGCGCGACGACGGTGAACGGGGCGCCGATCCGCAGCCGCAGTTCGCGGGCGAAGGAGCGCTCGACGACCACGCCGTCGGGCTGCGCGGGGTCGAGCCAGCCGCCCTCGACGACCGCGGGATGCGCCACGCGGGGCGGCGTGGCGGGCATCGCGCGCAGCGAGGCTGGCTCGCGCTTGCCGTCCTGCAGCGCGGTGACGGGGGCCGACCGGTACGGGCCGGCGGTGGCCGTCACCCCGTCGAGCGCCTGCACGCCGGCCAGCTGGGCGGTGTTGTCGCGGGTGTAGAGCCAGACGTGGGCGCCTTCGGTCTGGGCGAACAGGCCGCGCCACGGGTTGGTGGAGTCCTCCAGGAGGGTCACCGCGGTGATCAGGGCGGCCACGATGCCGGCCACGGCGAGCACGGTCAGCGTCGCCTGGCCCTTCCTGGCCCGCAGGTCCGCCCTGATCCAGCGGCTGCCCGCGCGTGCGGTGCTCATCGCAGGTCGATCACTTCTCCGACGGTGCGCCGGCGGGGCCTGGCGATGCGGCCGTCGTCCACGATCTCGCCGTCGAGCAGGCTGACCACCCGGTCGGCGAGCGCGGCCACGCGGGCGTCGTGGGTGACCATGACGATCGTCTGGCCGTCCTTGTGGACCCGGCCGAGCAGGCGGAGCACGTCGCGGGTGTTGCGGCTGTCGAGGTTGCCGGTGGGCTCGTCGGCCAGCAGCACGCTGGGCTGGTTGGCGAGCGCGCGGGCGAGCGCGACCCGCTGCTGCTCGCCGCCGGAGAGCTGGGCGGGCGAGGCGTCGGCCCGGTCGCCGAGGTTGAGCGCGCCCAGGAGGTCCTCGCGGCGCTCGCGGGCCTCCCTGGGCGAGGCCCCGGCCAGCAGCGCGGGCAACTCGACGTTGTCGGCCACGGTCATGTTGGCGACCAGGTTGAAGAACTGGAAGACGAAGCCGATCTTCTTGCGGCGCAGCAGCGCCCAGGCGCTCTCGGAGAGGGTGTCGGCCCGCTTGCCGTCGAGCCAGATCTCGCCACTGGTGCGGGAGTCGAGGCCGCCGAGCATGTGGACGAGCGTCGACTTCCCGGACCCCGAAGGGCCCATCACGGCCACGAACTCCCCCGCGTCGACCTGGAGGTCCACGCCGCGCACGGCGGGCACCGGCACCGCGCCGCCGGAGTAGATCTTCACCAGGTTGATCGCCTTGAGCACGGCCTCGTCACTCATGCGAGGTCCTCCTGACAACGTTCGAGCCAGTCGAGATCGGCCTGAAGGTGGAGCATCGCACCTTCGATGAGCAGTATGGCGATCTTGTCATCCGGAGAGGTGCGGTCGAGCAGTTCGTTGAGGTCCTTCATCAGCGACAGGTAGTGGCGGCGCTGCCGGTTGATCAGCACCATCCGGTCGGCGATGCCGGTCATCGGGGCCAGCACCAGCTTCATGAAGAACTCGTCGCGCACCCGCGGACCCTCGGTCGGCTCGTCGACCCACAGGTGGAGCACGTCGCGGCCCTTGGCCGTGAGGTAGTAGACCTTCTTGTTCGGCCGGTTGGACTGCTCGACGTCGACGGCTCTCACCAGGCCGTCCTTCTCCAGCCGGCCCAACGTCACATAGATCTGCCCGATGTTGGGCGACGGGTAGGCGCTTCCGAAGGTCTGTTCAAGGTCCTGTTTCAGTTCGTAGCCGTGGGCAGGCTCCTTGGCCAGAAGCGCCAGCAGGTGAAGCCGCACCGCCTCACCTCCCCGTGTGTTACGGATGCGTTACATGGCTTGCCGTTGACCACCAGATTACCGGTGTGCATAACATGAATGCATCTACCTAACACGTATGTAACCCCCGTGCACAAGGAGGGAAAAACCGGTGCTCCGTCGTCTGGCGATCGTCCTGGCCGTCCTCGCGGCGTCCGGAGGGTGCGCGGCGACGGGCGATGACGGTGGCGGCGAGTCCCGGGCGGGAAGCACCGGCCCGATCACGTTCGCCACCGGGCGCGACACCACGGCGTACCTTCAACCCTTGCTGGATCGCTGGAACCAGGCCCACCCGGCCGAAAAGGTGACGCTCATCGAGCTGCCCGAGGCGGCCGACGAGCAGCGCGCCCAGATGGTGGCCAACTTGCAGGCCCGCAGCACCCGTTACGACGTGCTCGGGCTGGACGTGGTGTGGACCGCGGAGTTCGCGGAGAACGGCTGGATCATCCCCTTGGAGCGCGGGTCCTTCCCGCTCGACAAGTTCCTGCCGCCTGTCGTGAAGACCGCGATCTACAAGGACAAGCTGTGGGCGGTCCCGTACACGAGCAACGCGGGGCTGCTCTACTACCGCACCGACCTGGTGAAGAAGCCGCCGCGCACGTGGGCGGAACTTCGCGAACAGACCCAAAAGATCACGAAAAAGCACGATATAGAGGGTTATGCCGGACAGTTCCTCGCGTACGAGGGACTGACCGTCAACTTCTCCGAGGCCGTGCAGTCGGCGGGAGGCCAGATCCTCAGCGCCGACGGCACCAGGGTGACCCTCGAACCCGCCGCCGCGACGACCGCGCTGGAGTTCCTCCAGCAGGGCCTGCGCGAAGGCTGGATCCCCGAGGAGTCGCTCAACTACAAGGAGGAGGAGTCCCGCCTGGCCTTCCAGGAAGGCCGGCTCGCCTTCGCCCGCAACTGGCCGCACGCCTACGGGCCGGCCAGGAACAGGCTCGGCGACAAGGTCGCGGTCACCACGCTGCCGGGCCCCGACGGGCCGGGGAGCAGCTCGCTGGGCGGCATCAACCTGGCCATCAGCGCCTACTCGCAGCACCAGCAGACCGCGACGGAGTTCATCCGTTACTTCACGAGCCTGGAGAACGAGCGCCGGGTCCTCACCGAGGGGTCGTTCCCGCCGGTGTGGACCGAGCTCTACGACGACCCAGAGCTCATCGAGCGCTTTCCGTACCTGCCCGTACTCAAGGAGAGCATCCTCGCCGCCGAGCCGCGCGCGGCGAGCCCGCACTACAACCAGCTCAGCCTGGTGATCGCGAGCACGGTCGCCAAAGCGCTCACCCCCCCGATCAGCGAGTCCGCGAACGACGTGGCGGCCTCGCTGAAAGCTGAACTCGAAGAGATCATCAGAACCCAGTGAGGCAAGCCATGCGTAAAGGCAGAGCAACAGCGATTCTGGCCGGACTGGCGCTGGCGGTGACCGCCTGCGGCGGCAACGCCCCGACGACCTCCCAGCCGACCGAGTCCGCTCCCGCCGCCAGCGAGAGCGGCGGCGCCAAGACGCTCGAAGGCGTCACGCTCGAAGTCGCCGCCAAGTGGACCGGCGAGGAGCAGAAGAACTTCGAGCAGGTGCTCAAGGCCTTCTCCGACAAGACCGGCGCCAAGGTCACCTATGCCTCCACCGGTGAGGACACCGGCGCCTACCTCGGCCCGCGCATCCAGGGCGGCAGCCCGCCCGACGTGGCGATCCTGCCGCAGCCGGGCCTGGTCCAGCAGTACGCCGAGCAGAAGGCGCTCAAGCCGCTCACCGAGGACGTCACCAAGGAGATCGACGCCAACTACACCGAATACTGGAAGGAGCTCGGCTCCGCCGACGGCCAGGTGTACGGCGTGCTGATCAAGGCGGCGCACAAGTCGCTGGTCTGGTACCAGTCGAAGGCCTTCGAGGACGCCGGCGTGCAGCCGCCGACCACGTGGGACGAGCTGGTGACCGCCTCGCAGACGATCGCCGACTCCGGCACCGCGCCGTTCTCGTTCTGCGGCGCCTCCGGCTGGACGCTGACCGACCTGTTCGAGAACGTCTACCTGTCCTCGGCCGGCCCGGAGAAGTACGACCAGCTCTCCAAGCACGAGATCCCCTGGACCGACCCCAGCGTCGCCACGGCCCTGGAGAAGATCGCGCAGATCGCCGGCAAGAAGGAGTTCGTCGCGGGCGGCACCTCCGGCGCGCTGCAGACCGACTTCCCGACCTGCGTCACCAAGGTCTACGGCGAGAAGGAAGCCGCGATGGTGATCGAGGCCGACTTCGTCGCCGTCACGGCCGAGGAGTCCGGCGCCAAGGTCGGCGAGGAGGCCAAGTACTTCCCGTTCCCGAAGGTGGGCGACACCGCTCCGGTCGTGCTCGGCGGTGACGTCGCGGTGGCCATGAAGGACTCCCCCGGCGCCATGGCGCTGCTGCAGTTCCTGGCCTCCAAGGAGGGCGGCGAGGTCTGGGCCAAGCTGCCCGGCTACCTGTCCCCCAACAGGAACGTCTCCCCCGACAACTACCCGAACGAGATGACCAAGCAGCTCGGCCAGACGATCGTCACGGCCGGTGAGTCGGTCCGCTACGACATGTCCGACCTCGCGCCGAGCGCCTTCGGCGGCACCGACGGCAAGGGCGAGTGGAAGGTCCTGCAGGACTTCCTGCGCGACCCGAGTGACGTCAAGGGCGCCCAGGAGGCGCTCGAAGCAGAGGCCAAGAAGGCCTGGAAGTAAAGAGGCATGGCCGTGACCGAAAGGTTGGACGGCCCCCAGGACCCGCCCGTGGACGACACGGGCGGGCCTACCTCGGGACCGGCTGATACCCCCCGCACACGACGACGCCTCGGCCCGTCACCCACGATCGCCATCGTCTTCCTGCTGCCGGCGGCCCTGCTCCTCGGCATCTGGGTGGTCTACCCGATCGGATACTCGATCGTCCGCAGCATGTACGACTCCACCAACCAGGTGTTCGTCGGGCTGGAGAACTACGGGACGATCTTCAGTGACGCCGGGACGCTGAAGACCATCCGCAACAACCTGATCTGGGTGATCGTCGCCCCGATCGTGGTCACCACGATCGGCCTGATCTTCGCGGTGCTGACCGAGCGCATCAAGTGGGCGACCGCGTTCAAGCTGATCGTCTTCATGCCGATGGCCGTCTCGCTGATGGCCGCCGGCGTCATCTTCCGCCTCGTGTACGACGAGGACCCGGACAAGGGCGTGGCCAACGCCATCATGACCGTGGTGCACGACACGTTCTCCTCCTCCCAGGGCTATCCGGAGGCGCGCGCCCGCGAGGGCGACCAGTCACCGGTGGCCGCCCAGGAGGACGGCTCGGTCGTCACCAAGCAGCCGGTGGAGTCCGGCCAGACCGTGCTGATCCCGATCGTGGGCGTCAAGCCGGAGGTGATGCCCGCGGACGCCCAGCCGGCGGTCGCGGCGACCGGCGGCGACGGGCTGTCGGGCACGGTGTGGTTCGACTTCACCCCGGGCGGCGGCGGCGTGAACGGCCAGCCGGACCCCACGGAGAAGGGCCTGCCCGGGATGACCGTGGAGGCCGTGAGCGACGGCGAGGTGGCGGCGACCGCCACGACGGCCGCTGACGGATCGTTCCGGTTCGACGGCCTGCCCTCGGGCTCCTACGAGGTACGGCTGCCGCAGGAGAACTTCACGGCCGCGTACAACGGCCTGACCTGGCTCGGCCCGACGCTCATCACACCGGCGATCATCGGGGCTTTCGTCTGGGTGTGGGCCGGGTTCGCCATGGTGCTGATCGCGGCCGGCCTGGCGGCCATCCCGCGTGACGCGCTGGAGGCGGCCCGCATCGACGGCGCCACCGAATGGCAGGTGTTCCGCAGGATCACGGTGCCGTTGCTGTCGCCGGTGCTGCTCGTCGTCTTCGTGACGATGATCATCAATACGTTGAAGGTGTTCGACCTGGTGTTCATCATCGCACCGCCGTCGGTCCAGCCGGAGGCGAACGTGATCGCGCTGGAGATGTGGCGGGTCGCGTTCGGCGGCGGGAACAACCAGGGGCTCGGCAGCGCGCTGGCCGTCTTCCTGCTGATCCTGGTCCTGCCCTTCATGATCATGAACATCCGCAGGTTCAAGAGGGGTGAGTCATGACCACGGCCACGGCCACGGCCCCGGCGCAGAGCCACGCCGGCGCGCCACGGCGAAACCTGGCCGGACGCATCGTCGACCGCCTCGGCAGCGGCGTCGTCCAGGTCGTGATGATCCTGCTCGGCCTGTTCTGGCTGGTGCCCACCCTGGGCCTGCTGGTGGTCTCGCTGCGCACGACCGAGGTCAACAACGCCGAGGGCTGGTGGACGATCTTCACCAAGCCCGCCGAGATCACCATCGCCAACTACGCCGACCTGCTGGCCGGCGGCTTCGGGGCGTCCTTCTGGAACACCGTGGCCATCACGGTGCCGACCACGATCCTGGTCATCGGCATCGCGGCCATGGCGGCGTACGCGTTCGCCTGGATGGAGTTCCCCGGCCGGGACCTGCTGTTCCTGGTCGTGGTCGGGCTGCTGATCGTGCCGATCCAGATCGCGCTGATCCCCGTGGCCGCGCTCTACGGCCAGGTCGGGATCTTCGGCTCGATCCCCGGCGTCGTGCTCTTCCACGTGGCGTTCGGGCTGCCGTTCGCGATCTTCCTGCTCCGTAACTTCTTCATCGGCATCCCGGCCTCCCTGCTGGAGGCGGCGCGGATGGACGGGGCGCCGGAGTGGCGGATCTTCGTGTCGGTGGTGTTCCCGCTGGGCAAGCCCGCCATCGCCTCGCTGGGCATCTTCCAGTTCCTCTGGGTGTGGAACGACATGCTGATCGCGCTGGTCTACGCCAACCCGGCGAACCAGCCGATGACCAAGTACCTCCAGTCCCAGATGCGGCAGTTCGGCACCAACATGGACATCCTCTCGTCCGGCGCCTTCCTGTCGCTGATCATCCCGCTGGTGCTGTTCTTCGCGTTCCAGCGTTACTTCGTCCAGGGCATGATGGCCGGCTCGGTGAAGTGACCCAAGCGGGCGCCCGTCTTCCCGCGGGGGCGCGGGCGCCCGCCCTTGGTGATCATTTCTCCGGGTTCCGTACGCATCGCCCGCCAGACCTGGCTAAGCTCAACGCCCATGGCCGGACGTCCACTGAACGAAGTCGTCGAAGCCGGATGGGCCCGCGCGCTGGAGCCCGTGGCCGAGCGCATCGCCCACATGGGCGGGTTCCTCCGCAACGAGATCGCCGAAGGCAGGCAGTACCTCCCTTCGGGAGCCAACGTGCTGCGTGCCTTCAACCAGCCCTTCGACGATGTCAGGGTCCTGATCGTGGGTCAGGATCCGTACCCCACCCCGGGTCACCCCGTCGGGCTGTCGTTCTCCGTCGCCCCCGACGTGCGGCCGCTGCCGGGCAGCCTGGTCAACATCTACAAGGAGATGGAGTCCGACCTGGGGCTGCCCAGGCCGGCCAACGGCGACCTCACTCCCTGGGCCGACCAGGGCGTGCTGCTGCTCAACAGGGTGCTGACGGTGATGCCGGGCAAGCCCGCCTCCCACCGGGGCAAGGGCTGGGAAGAGGTCACCGAGCAGGCCATCCGCGCCCTGGTCGCGCGTGAGAAGCCGATGGTGGCCATCCTGTGGGGCCGCGACGCCCGCAATCTCGCGCCCATGCTGGGCTCCGTGCCGCGCGTCGAGTCCGCCCATCCGTCGCCGCTGTCGGCGCGCAGCGGGTTCTTCGGCTCCCGGCCGTTCAGCCGCGCGAACGAACTGCTCGCCCAGCAAGGCGCGGCCCCCGTGGAGTGGAAGCTGCCCTAGGCTCGTCGCATGAGTGACGCACAGAAGTTCCTACGACTCACGGTCGAGCTGACGGTCGAAGTGCTCGACGTGGACGCCCTGCAGGCGGCGGCCCTGGCGGAGATCCGCCACCCCGAGGCCGAGCTGACCGACGAAGAGCGCAGCGAGCAGGCCGAGCTGGTCAAGTCCGACGAGACCGGCGCCTCCGCCCTCCAGTGGCTGATCGAGCCCGAGCACGTGCTGCAGCTCGTCGACCACATCGACGAGATCGAGCCGCGTGAGGCGATGCTCGGCGTCGAGCCCTCCGAGGGCCCGGCCGAGGACGAGGAGGAGGCGGAGGACGAGCACCTCCACCTCTGACCGTCCGGCCTGCCACGTTCGTCGGCGCGGACCTGCCGCGCCAGGAGCTCAGGAGGTCACGCCGTGATCGTCGCATTCTCCATCACCCCGCTCGGCGTCGGCGAGGGGGTCGCCGAGCCCGTCGCCAGGGCCGTCAAGGTCGTGCGGGAGAGCGGGCTGCCGAACCACACGGATGCCATGTTCACCACCGTCGAGGGTGAGTGGGACGAGGTGATGGACGTCGTCAAGCGGGCCGTCGACGCGGTGGCGGAGGTCGCTCCCCGGGTGGGGCTGGTGCTCAAGGCCGACCTGCGCCCCGGCGTGACGGACGCCATGACCGGCAAGGTGGAGTCGCTGGAGAAGCACCTGGACTGAGTTCGAGATATGTCTTGACCGCTCCCGAGACGCGACATATCGTGACCATCGCGATATTACTCGTGCCTCGGGAGGTCGTCATGACGTACCACCGTGTTTCTGTTCTGATCGTCGGCGGCGGCTACGCCGGTCTGAGCGCGGCCCTGCTCCTGGCCTGGCGTGACATCCCCGTCATGCTGGTCGAGCGGCGGCCCGGCACCTCGCTCCAGCCCAAGGCGTTCGGCGTGAACCACCGGGCCGTCGAGTTGCTTCGCTCCGTCCCCGGTGTCGAGCAGGAGCTGTGCGACATCTGGGCGGGCATCGGCGACAACCTGCGCATCGCCATCGCCTCGGCCCTCGACGACCCCGACCCTCAGATGATCGTCTCGGACGAGCGGGAGGAGTTCGCCTTCATGGCCGAGGCCACCCCCGCCGCGCTCGTGGGCGCCCCGCAGGCCGAGGTGGAGCGCATCCTGCGGGAGCGCGCCGAGGATCTCGGCGCCGACCTGCGGTTCTCCACCGAGCTGGTCGCGCTCCACCAGGACGGCGCGGGCGTCACCGCCACCGTCCGCTCCGGCGACGGGCCGGTCACGATGCGCGCCGACTACGTGGTGGCCGCCGACGGCTACCGCAGCCCGCTGCGCCGGAGCCTCGGCATCCCCGTGACGGGCAAGGGCGAGCTCGGGCGGATGTGCTCGATCATGTTCGACGCCGACCTGTCAGGGCTCGTACGGGAGCGCGAGGTGACGCTCTGGTACCTGCGGAACGACGCGATGACCGGCGTGATCCTCACCGGCACCGGGGTCGGCGCCCACGTCCTCGCGGTCAACTACGACACCGGCGCGGGCCGGAGCGAGGCCGACTTCACCCCCGAACGCTGCGTCGAGCTGGCCCGCGTCGCCACCGGCGTGCCCGACCTGGCGGTGAAGCTGCTCGACCGGACCAGCTTCGCCATGGCGCACGTGCTGGCCGGGCGCTACCGCGAGGGCCGGGTGTTCCTGGCCGGGGACGCGGCCCACACCATGCCGCCCACCGGCGGCCAGGGCGGCAGCCTCGCGCTGCAGGACGGCGCCGACCTGGCCTGGCGCCTCTGGCTGGTGATCACCGGTCAGGCGGGGCCGGACTTCCTGGACTCCTACGACGCCGAACGCCGCCCGATCGGGGTCATGACCGCCGACGCCCAGCTGGCCAACCTCGGCATGCGGATGCCGCCGGCCGCCCGCGTCGGCTATCCCGAGCCGCTCGGCGACCCGCAGGGCGCCGTCCTCGGCGCCCGCTACCACTCCACGGCCGTCATCGAGGATCCGGACGACGACGGCTCCCTGCTGGAGGACCCGCGCCACCCCACCGGCCGGCCCGGCAGCCGGGCCCCGCACGTGCCGCTGACCTGGGAGGGCCGCCCGATGTCCACGATCGACCTGTTCGGCGGCGGGTTCGTGCTCCTGGCCGACGGCGAGGGCGGGCAGTCCTGGTCGGACGCGGGCCGCCTGGTGTCCAGGCGTCTCGGGGTCGCGCTGTCGAGGGTCGTGCTCGGCCACGACGCGGTGGACGTCAAGGGCGAGTGGCGGTCGCGGTACGGCGTCGGCGCGGGCGGGGCGGTCCTGGTCCGCCCGGACGGCTACGTCGCCTGGCGCGCCACCGGCCCCGCCCCCGAACCGGCCACCGCGCTGGAGTCCGCCTTGCGCCGCGTCCTCAGCCGCTGAGATGCGACCTGCCCGGCATAGTTGGGCGGCCGTCCCTTGACGGTCAGGTGGCGAGCAGGTGTTCGCGCTCGCCGGTGAGGTCGCCGAGGCGCCGGGTCAGGTCAGCCTGGCCCTGGGCGAGCGTCCGGAGCGAGTCGTCGATCCAGGCGGACATCTCGGCCACGGCGGTGCGGGTCCTGTTGATGCGCTGGTGCTTGAGCGCGTCGGTGATGATGTTGTCGAAGAAGACGTCGGCGAACCAGCGGGTGTCCACCTCCGGCATCTTCGGCCGGACGGCCCAGCCGAGGTCGGCCAGCTCCCTCGCGAACGTGTCGAGCGCCTGCTGAGCCTGCCACGTGGCCTGGTCGGCGGTGACGAGGTGCTCTCGCTCGACGGCGTCGGCGAAGACGCCGCCGCCGAACATGTCCCAGGTCGAGGCGCCGCGGGCGTGCTCCAGCTGCGTCAGCACGTGGCCGACCCACTGCCCCGCCGCCTTGCCCGCCTGCAGGGCCTCGTCGTGCTCGCGCAGGTCGGCCTGTGTGTCGGCCATCAGGCCCGACAGCTCCATGAGGCGCCGCCCGCGCTGGTCGCCCCGCTCGACGAGGAGGCGCTCCTTCTCGGACAGCAGCCGCTGGTAGTCGTCGGCGGCCCCCGCGGTGGCGGCGAGGTCGCGCTCCGTCTCGCCGAGGTCGCCGGTGAGGGCTTCCAGTCTCGCGCGCTGGCCGTCGAGGCGCTCCCCCGCGAGCGCCGCCTCGGCCCGCTCCCGCGTGAGGCGCTCCTCCCTGGAGCCGGTCAGCCTGGCCATGAACGCGGACAGGCCGCCCTCCAGGCGTTCGACGTCTCGCCGCTCCTTGGCCAGCTGCTGCTCCAGCTCGGTCACCAGGTCGGCGACCTCCCGGATCTGCCGCCCGAGCGAGGAGCGCCGCGCCGCCAGGTGGTCGAACCAGCGGACTCGGTCGTGTGCCTCCCTCAACCTGCGGTCGAGGTCTTCGAATGGGTCCACATCAGGTCCTACGAACGACCGGCCCCGGTCGTTCCCCGCCGGAGGGCGTCAGGCCGCGATGGAGGTGACGGCGGCTCGGGCGGGGGCCTGGGTGGCACAGAGCCAGTCGTTCAGTGAGCCGGTGAAGCCGGCCGGGGGGCCGACCTTGAGGTAGGTGACGGGGCCGGCGTCGCCCGCCGGGCCGACCTTCAGGCGTCTGATGCTGCCGCCTCCGGGTGAGGGGGCCGGCGCGCAGGGGGTGAGGCGGACGCCGAGGGGGGCGGGCGGGAGGGGGAGGTGGTCGTCGATGGCGCGGCGGCGGGCCCCGGGGTGGGCGGCGGCGAAGGCGAGGTGGCCGGCGACCAGGCGGGCGGCCACCGTACGCAGGAGGTTGGTGGCGCACAGGGTGTGGGCGCAGGCCGCGCCGTCGAGGGTGATCTCCGGGAGGGCGAACCTGCGCAGCCCGCGGGAGGTGACCATGAGGCCGTCGCAGGCGCCGGCGCCCGCCGGGTCCCACGGCGAGCAGGTGGCGTCGTCGTGGACCTGGACGTCCCAGCCGAGCCAGCCGTCGGCCAGGTGGAAGGCGGTGGGCTCCGGGTCGCGGGCGGGCAGGACTGCGCCGGTCAGCGGGTCGGCCAGGAGGCCGCCGTACGCCTGGGCGAGGGCGCGGGCGACGGCCCTGGCGGCCTGGACGGCGGCCGGTTGGTCGTGGGGCGGCGCGGCGGAGGAGACGGTGAGGTGCTGTCTGGAGCGGCGCAGCAGGCGGCGCTCGCCGGGGGTGAGGGCGACGGCGGCGGGTTTCCACGGGGTGGGGTGGTGGGTGAGCCGCAGGCGGCGGGAGCCGAGCGCGGCCATGGCGGCCTTCCTGTGGGGGCCGGTCAGCTGCCAGGGCTCGAAGGCGCCGCCGATGAGCGTGACGACGAACAGGGACGTCAGGGTGACGGGCAGGGGCAGGACGATCTTCACGAGGGCCTCCGGTGGTCGGGACCCCAGGATCGGCGAGAGCGCGCCGGGCACGCGGGCACGAACCAGGTTCTGGGGATGACGAGCGCGGAGCGACACCCCCTGTGGACGACCGCCGGCCGCCAGTCGGACCCCCGAAGAACGGACCGGGTCACCGACCGCAGAGCTGGTCGACACAGGAACGGATCGGGCCTTCAGCCGGAAGGGCGGTGGACCACCAGGGACTGGCCCGGGAGCCGTACCCCCTGCCCGTCCTCCGCCACCGGCTCGTCCGACGACAGCAGCAGCCCGCCCAGCGGCACCGGCACCGTGACCGTGTCCGTGCTGAAGTTCACGCTCACGCACACCTCGCCCCGCCACACGACCAGCCACTTCCCCGCCGGATCGGTCTCCACCCTGACCCGGTCGAGGCGCGGGTCGGTCAGTTCGGGCAGCGCCTTGCGCAGCGCGATCAGGTCGCGGTACCAGCACAGCAGCGACCAGTGCGCCTCGTCCTTCAGCTCCTGCCAGTCGAGCTTGCAGCTCAGGAACGTCTCCTCCGCCGACGGGTCGGGCGCCTCCCATGTGTAGCCGAAGCCCTCGAACTCCTTCTCCCTGCGCCCGCCCTCGCTCTCGCGCAGGTGGGGCTCGGCGTGGTCGGAGAAGAACAGGAAAGGCGTCCCCGCCCCCCACTCCTCCCCCATGAACAGCATCGGCGTGAACGGCGAGGTCAGCAGCAGGCCCGCGCCGAGCTTGAGCGCGGGCATCGGCAGCCGGTCGCCCATCGGCCGGTTGCCGATCTGGTCGTGGTTCTGCAGGCAGGCGACCAGCCGGTGGCCGGGGACGCCGGTGTAGGGCCGGCCGTGGGAGCGGCGGCGGAAGCTGGAGTAGCCGCCGTCGTGCAGGACGCCGTCGGTGAACACCTTCGCCAGGGCGGACAGCCCGGCGAAGTCCGCGTAGTAGCCGTGGGTCTCGCCGCTCACCGCGGTGTGCAGCGCGTGGTGCACGTCGTCGTTCCACTGGGCGGTCATGCCCAGGCCGCCCGCGTCCAGGGAACGCACCATGCGCGGGTCGTTCAGGTCGGACTCGGCGATCAGCGTCAGCGGCCGGCCGGTCGCGCACGACAGCGCGTCCACCTCCTCGGCGAGCTCGGCCAGCAGGTGGGTGGCGCGCTTGTCGTGCAGCGCGTGCACGGCGTCCAGCCGCAGGCCGTCGACGTGGTAGTCGCGCAGCCACTGCAACGCGTTCTCGATGAAGTAGCGGCGCACCACGTCGGAGCCGGGCCCGTCCAGGTTGACCGCCTCGCCCCAGTAGCTCCCCTCGAACCCGCCGAAGTACGGGCCGAACGGGTGCAGGAAGTTGCCCGACGGCCCCAGGTGGTTGTAGACCACGTCGAGGATGACGCCGATGCCGGCCCGGTGGCAGGCGTCGACGAAGGTCTTGAGCCCGTCGGGCCCGCCGTAGGTCTCGTTCACCGCGTACAGGTCGACCCCGTCGTAGCCCCAGTTGCGGGTGCCGGGCACCGGCGCGACCGGCATGATCTCCACGAAGTCGACGCACAGCTCGACGAGATGGTCCAGCCTGCCGGCGGCGGCCTGGAACGTGCCCTCGGGGGTGAACGTGCCGATGTGCAGCTCGTAGATCACCCCGCCGCGCAGGTCGCGGCCCTTCCAGTCGTGGTCGGACCAGGTGTAGCGGGCGTGGTCGTACACGGCGCTGGGCCCGAAGACGCCCTCGGGCTGCCGGCGGGAGCGGGGGTCGGGGTAGGGGCCGTCGCCGTCGATCACGTACGCGTAGCTGGTGCCGTGCACGGCGTCCGGCACGTCGAGCGACCACCAGCCGTCCGTCCCGGCGGACATCCCGCGCCGCTCGCCCAGGACCAGGACCTCGACGGCCGTGGCGTTGGGGGCCCACACGTCAAAGATCATTTCGCTCCAGGAGTGCGACGGGAAGGGAACCGAGCAGGTGGGCCAGGGGGACCCGGCCGGTGTGCACGCCGCCGCCGAACAGGTCGCGCCAGCTGCCCGGCGGCAGCGACAGCGTGGTGCCGCCCCAGCCGCCGCGCCGCTCCAGGCCGACGGGCAGCCGGGTGGCGACGGCGACGGCCCGCGCGCCGACACCGGTCCCGGTGGGGTCGTCGCCGCCTCGGGCGAACGCGATCACGTGCTCCGCCGCCGCGCCGTCCGCGCGCAGCGGCGTGTACGGTGCGGCGGGGCCGACGCGCCGGCGCAGGCGCAGCGCCTGCGTGGTGACCCGGAGCTTGGCGGCGTCCCAGGCGGAGGCGGGGGTGCGCGGATATGTGACGGGCCGCCGGTTGTCGGGGTCGACCAGGGAGAAGTCGGTCGTCTCGTTGCCCTGGTAGACGTCGGGCACGCCGGGCATCATGAGCTGCACGAGCTTGGCCCCGAGCGAGTTCGCCATCGCGTAGCGGTCGATCCGCTCGGTGAACTCGCCGACCGGCAGCCGCACGGCCGCCTCGGCGAACGCGCGCAGCCCCCGCTCGTAGTCCGGGTCGGGGCGCACCCACGAGATCGCGGTCTTGGCCTCGCGCGCCGCCTTCAGCAGGTAGTCGGTGAACCGGCCGGCCGAGATCGGCCAGGCGGCCATGAGGTTCTGCCAGGCCAGGTAGTCGAGCCGGCGGTCGAAGGCGACCTGCGCCGACCACTCCGACACCGCCTTCTCCCACTCCTCGGGCAGCTCCGACAGCACCGAGAGCCGGGCCCGCACGTCCTCCGAGCGCTTGGTGTCGTGGGTGGACAGCGTGGTCATGGTGTGCGGCGGCATGGCCGCGCAGTAGTCGTGGAACTCCTCGACCGGCACGCCGAAGTGGTCCGGCTCCCACCCGACCTCGTTCAGGCACGACAGCGGGAACCACCGGTAGAGCGCGGTGTCCTCGACCCCCTTGGCCATGACGGGACCGCAGGCCTGCTGGAACCGGGTGATCACCTCGGGCGGCCCGTGCAGGACCTGCTCGACGAGCGGGTGGACGGCGGAGGAGCAGACCGCTGCCGCCCCCTCGACGATCTCGACCGACACGGCGGGCGGCGGCTCGCCCGGCACCACGTACGCCCGGTAGACCGGCATGGCGGCGAGCAGCTCGGCGACCGCCGCCGGGTCGCAGGAGGCGGCGCGGGCCAGCCGGCTCACCTCGGCGCCGAAGAACAGGTCGACGACCTCCTGCTTGGCCAGGGTCATGACCTGCCGGTAGTCGGCGGGCTCGCCGGTCAGCCGGGTGAACAGCTCGACCAGCGGCCGCTTGCCACCGGGGTCGACGAACAGGCCGGTGACCCGGTTGAGCGTCTCGTAGCCGGTGGTGCCGTCGCACGCCCAGTCGGCGGGCAGCCGCTCCTCCCCGATGAGGATCTTCTCCACGACCGTCCAGGTGCCGCCGGACCTGGCGCGCAGCCGTTCCAGATAGCCTCGGGGGTCGGCGAGGCCGTCGGGGTGATCGACCCGCAGCCCGTCGGCCAGCCCTTCGTCGAGCAGCCAGAAGATCACCTCGTGGGTGGCGAAGAACACCTCCGGGTCCTCGGCCCGCAGCCCGATCAGGGTGGACACGTCGAAGAAGCGCCGGTAGCCGGGCCCCTCCCGCCAGTCGACCAGCCGGTAGTGGCCCGGATAGGGGAACTCGTGCTCGTGGTAGCGCAGCACGTCGCCGTCGACGACCGGCTCGGTGTCGTCGCCGAGCACGGGCAGCGCGACCTTGCCGTCCTCCCACTCGATGTCGAACCAGCGCGCGTACGGGGACTCCGGGCCGTCCTTCAGCACCGACCAGAACGCGGCGTTTTTGGTGTTCATGTGGTTGGGCACCAGGTCGAGCACGACGCCGAGATCGTGCGCCGCGAGCTGCTCGGCCATCTCGCGGAAGCCCTTCGCGCCGCCGAACTCCTCGCGGATCCTGGAGTGGTCGGTGACGTCGTAGCCGTGCAGGGAGCCGGGCGTCGCCTGGAGGATCGGCGACAGGTAGACGTGGCTGACCCCGAGGTCGCGCAGGTAGCCGGCGATCTCCGCCACCTGGGCGAAGCCGAAGTCGGGGGTCAGCTGCAGCCGGTAGGTCGAGACGGGCCTGGTCAGGGAATCAGACACGGCGCAGCACCCGCACACTCCGCCCCGGCACCGCCACGCCCTCCCCGGCGCGGCACATGCGCACGTCCAATCTGATCGGCATCGCGGTGTCTATCTCGGTCTGCCACATCTCGCCGTAGTCCTTGGGGATCGTGAAGCGGATGGTGTCGTGGTGCGCGTTGAACAGCAGCAGGAACGAGTCGTCCCTGATGGGCCGGCCGCGCCGGTCGGGCTCGGTGATGGCCTCGCCGTTGAGGAAGACGGCCAGCGACTTGGCGTAGCCGACGTTCCAGTCGCTGTCGGTCATCTCCTCGCCCGACGGGGTGAGCCAGGCGATGTCGCTGAGTCCCCGTACGGGCTTGCCGTAGAAGAACCGCCTGCGGCGGAAGACCGGATGCTTCTTGCGGAGCGCCGCCAGGCTCTGGGTGAACTCCAGCAGCAGCCAGTTCTCCCGCACGTCCGACCAGTCGACCCAGGTCAGCTCGTTGTCCTGGCAGTAGCCGTTGTTGTTGCCCTGCTGGGTGCGGCCCAGCTCGTCGCCGTGCGACAGCATCGGCACGCCCTGCGACAGGAACAGCGTGGTCAGGAAGTTGCGCTTCTGCTGCTCGCGCAGGGACTCGATGGCCCAGCCCGCCGGGCCCTCCGCGCCGCAGTTCCAGGACCGGTTGTCGTCGGTGCCGTCGCGGTTGCCCTCCTTGTTGGCCTCGTTGTGCTTGTGGTCGTACGAGACGAGGTCCCGCAGCGTGAAGCCGTCGTGGCAGGTGACGAAGTTGATCGAGGCGGCGGGGCGGCGGGTGTCGGCCTGGTAGAGGTCGCTCGACCCGGTGAAGCGGGAGGCGAACTCCGGCATCGTGGCCGGCTGGCCGCGCCACAGGTCGCGGATGGTGTCGCGGTAGCGGCCGTTCCACTCGGTCCACCGCGACGGGAAGTTGCCCACCTGGTAGCCGCCGGGCCCGACGTCCCACGGCTCGGCGATGAGCTTGACCTGCGACAGCACCGGGTCCTGCTGCACCAGGTCGAAGAACGCGCTCAGCCGGTCGACCTCGTGCAGCTCCCGGGCCAGCGTCGAGGCCAGGTCGAACCGGAACCCGTCGACGTGCATCTCGATGACCCAGTAACGCAGCGAATCCATGATCATCTGCAGCACGTGCGGCGAGCGCATGAGCAGGCTGTTGCCGGTGCCGGTGGTGTCCATGTAGTAGCGCTTGTCGTTGTCGACCAGCCGGTAGTAGTTGGGGTTGTCGATGCCGCGGAAGCCCAGCGTCGGCCCCAGGTGGTTGCCCTCGGCCGTGTGGTTGTAGACGACGTCCAGGATGACCTCGATGCCGGCTTCGTGCAGCGCCTTCACCATGGCCTTGAACTCCAGCACCTGCTGGCCTCGCTGCCCGGTACTGGAGTAGCGGTTGTGCGGCGCGAAGAAGCCGATCGAGTTGTAGCCCCAGTAGTTCGACAGCCCGCGCTGCTCCAGGACGTGGTCGGTGACGAACTGGTGGACCGGCATCAGCTCCAGCGCCGTGACGCCCAGCTTCGTCAGATGGTCGGTGATCACCGGATGGCCGAGCGCGGCGTAGGTGCCGCGCACCCGCGCGGGGATCTTCGGATGGCTGATGGTCAGCCCCCGCACGTGCGCCTCGTAGATCACCGTGTCGTGGTACGGGGTCGCCGGCGGCCGGTCGTGACCCCAGCCGAAGAACGGGTTGACGACGATCGAGCGCGGCACGTACGGGGCCGAGTCGAGGTCGTTGCGGGTGTCGGGATGCCCGAACCGGTAACCGTACGCCGCCTCGTGCCAGGTCACCCCGCCCTCGATCGCCATCGCGTACGGGTCGAGCAGCAGCTTGTTCGGATTGCAGCGCAGCCCGTGCGCCGGGTCGTACGGACCGTGCACCCGGTAGCCGTAGCGCTGGCCGGGCCCGATGCCCGGCAGGTAGCCGTGCCAGATGAAGCCGTCGACCTCGGTGAGCTTCACCCGCTCCTCGCGGTTGTCCTCGTCGAACAGGCACAGCTCCACCGCATCCGCGACCTCGGTGTAGAGCGAGAAGTTGGTGCCGGCGCCGTCATAGGTCGCCCCGAGCGGGTAAGGATCTCCCGGCCAGATTTCGATCATCGAGGCTTCCTCCCGGTCCCTCCCATGTTCCGTTCCCCCGCCCTACCGGACAAGCCCGGCCTCGTTTCCCTCTGACGCGACCAGTACCTTCCCCTCGTTCCGCTCCGATCACCTCGTAGTGCTCCAGCCGCACTTCGAGATCTCGATCTGGTCGAGGCCGGGACGTAAGACAGCTACCGCACTGAGCATCTGGGACGGAAACCCCGCTACGACTGGACCCCGATCACCCTCTAGCCTCGGGCTTTCACGGGGAATTTGAGCCGAACTGATCGTTTACATGAGAAAAGTGCCTTTGAGCTGGGAGGATAGGGCTTGTCGAAGGTCCTGTCCGCGCCAGAGCAAGAGGCACTTTTCACATGCAGACTATCGCGTCCAACCGCAAGATCAGCCTGTCCGCTGACGCAAACGGTCTCCTGTCCCACGCAGGCGGCCTCCTCCTCACCCGGACGCTGGCCACCACCGGCCTGAACCGGGCGCTGTCACACGAACTGGAGCGGTGGCGCCCCTCACGCGCCGTGCACGACCCAGGCAAAGTCATCGCTGATCTCGCCCTCACTCTCGCCCTGGGCGGAGACTGCCTGGCCGACATCGCCCTGCTGCGCTCCCAGCCCGAGCTGTTCGGCCCCATCGCCTCCGACCCGACCGTCTCACGCCTGATCGACCGGCTCGCCGCCGATGAGACCCACGCGCTGAAGGCCATCCGCACCGCCCGCGCCACCACCCGCCAGCGCGCCTGGCACCTGGCCGGCGCTCATGCCCCCGGAACCGACGCCCAGCCCGTGATCGTCGACCTCGACGCCACCATCGTCATCTCCCACTCCGACAAGCAGCACGCCGCCCCGACCTGGAAGAAAAGCTACGGCTTCCACCCGATGACCGCCTTCGCCGACCACGGCCCCGGCGGCGGTGGAGAACCGCTGGCCCTGCTGCTGCGGCCCGGCAACGCCGGCTCCAACACCGCCGCCGACCACATCGCAACCACCCGCCTGGCCCTGGCCCAGCTGCCCCGCGCCCAGCGGCGCAACGTGCTCATCCGCACCGACTCCGGCGGCGGCACCCACGAGTTCCTGAACTGGCTCACCCGCCCCGGACGATGGCTGAAGTACTCCATCGGCTTCACCATCACCGACGACATCGCCACCGCCATCCTCAAACTGCCCGCCACCGCCTGGACCCCCGCCTACAACGCCGACCGCCGGCCGCGCCCGGGCGCGTGGGTCGCCGAGCTCACCGGCCTGCTGGAGCTGACCGGCTGGCCCAAAGGCATGCGCGTCATCGTCCGCAAAGAACGCCCGCACCCCGGCGCCCAGCTGCGCTTCACCGATCTAGACGGACACCGCTTCACCTGCTTCGTCACCGGCACCCAAGGCGGCCAGCCCGCCGACCTGGAACTACGCCACCGCCGCCGCGCCCGCGCCGAAGACCGCATCCGCGCCGCCAAGGACACCGGCCTGCGCAACCTGCCCCTGCACGACTTCGCCCAGAACCAGATCTGGCTCGAGATCGTCGCCCTGGCCTGCGAACTGCTCGCCTGGATGCAGATGCTGGCCCTACACGGCACCGACGCCCGCCGTTATGAGCCCAAACGCCTGCGGTTACGTCTGTTCGCCGCCGCCGGACGCCTGGTGCGCGGTGGCCGTCGCCTGCGCCTGCGCCTGCGCATCGCCACGCGATGGCCCTGGGCCGGCACACTCCTGACCGCCCTGGCCCGGCTCCAAGCCCTGCCAGCGCCGACCTGACCAGCACGAAACCATCCCCACGAACCAGGAAGGAACCCTCGGGCCCTGGAACCCCGCCCACCCGGCGCGACAGCCGGGCAGCCACGCTGACCACAGCGAGGAAATCGATCTCCAGCCGAAGACCTCAGCCGACCAACTCAAGGTCGAGAAAGATCGAGGCTAGAAGCCCTGCACACAGCAGGCCCTCAGAGGCAGCCCGCGAATTCCCAGCGTGCTGAAGCCGGATCCGGGCTGTCGTTCACCGCACGAGCTCGCTTTCCGAGCATGAAAGATCGATCAATGTCCCCAAGGCGACCTCTTGGCAATTTCCATTCCTACGCCTAGCCTATGACCAGCGATTAAAGCGCGATCGCGTGCTGCCAAAGGCAATTGCCAGGGTTTCCCGCATCAGAACGGGGTACCATCTACAACGCGAAGGCATTCGGAGGCGCTCCACCAAAGCGTTGACTAGGCCCAACAGCGAGAGGCTCCGCGTCAGCCCTCGGCCAAGTGACAGACGCGAAGCCCCTCTTTCGGTCGGCCTCGGTGGTCATCTTTGGTACGAGACCATCAAGGTCGGCCGCTGTGCATGCTCCCCAGCGCCTGCACGATATCGGCTAGAGCCTTCATCGTTTCCGCAACCGCGATAACGAGAACGGGCCATAACGGCTCGTCCGCGCCACCTCGGTCGCCACCCTGCGACGGCATCAAGGTCACCTCCTCCCCTAGTGAACGGCCCTCGGCGGACCTAGGTACAGCCGAAGAGCGAACACAAGTGGGAGAACGACCCCGAAGGGAGCAAGGTAGAGATTCCCCGTTTCAGCGCCTTAGCCTTACGAGTAACGAAACCCTCACCCTAACGAATGCGCCCGGCAGTACTGGCATGCAACCGGGTTTTGGAAGCGGCTCTATAAGACCTTGCTTGCTGATCAACCTTTGAAGGCAGTACTCCGCTGACGCACGAGGGCGATCGAGTCCTTCGGGCTGAGGGCCACCGCACGGAGTTGATTGAGCACTTCACGAAAGCGCGCGAGCTGGGCCGGCTTTTCCTGGAAGATCTGACCGGCCAGCGTGTCCATGTAGACGGTGTCGGCCACACCCGCGCTCGGGTCGAACTCCAGCAACATGAATGCGCTGTCGAGCGCCATGTGCGCGCCCACCGTGTACGGCACCACCTGCACGGTGATGCGCGGCGCCGCGGCCATCTCGGCGACCTGGTCCAGTTGGTCGGCCATCGTCTGCTCGCCCCCGATGTGGCGGTGCAGCGCGGACTCGTCCAGCAGGACCCAGTAGCGTGGCGGCTTCGTCTTGCGCAGCACGTTCTGGCGCTTCATCCGGTAGGCGACCCGATCCTCCCGCACAGACGGATCGATCTGGGGGAGGAAGCCCTGGATCACCGCCCGCGCGTAGTCCTCGGTCTGGAGCAGGCCGGGGATCGTGGTGGTCTCGAACTCGGAGATCGCGATCGCGTCGTTCTCCAGCCCGGGGACGGGCCGGAAGTCCACGTCCTCGCCGTCCTGCCACCAGCCCTGCTCGCGGGCGTCCTTGGCCAGGGCCATCAGTTCGGAGGGGTCCTCGACCCCGTACAGCCTGCACAGGTCGCGGACGTCGCGGAGGCTCGCCCGGCGCTGGGCGGTCTCGATACGGCTGATCTTGGCGGCGGAGCAGAGGAGCGCCTCGGCGACCTCGGCGATGCTCATGTTCGAGTCGTGCCGCAGATCGCGCAGCCGGTTGGCGAGCTGGCGCTGGCGGAGTGTGGGGTTGGCGCCGGTCATCATGCCCGGTCCATCGTCGCCACCCGGCTTACGATCATGTCGGTGCTCCCCTCCGCAGGCTGGGCCATCGAGGTCAGGTAGTCGATTATCTCGCGGAAGCGATGAAACTGCTTGTCCTGGCCCAAGGAAGAAGTGGCCCTCGGGATGGTCTCAGTCTCGAACTCCTTAGCCGGGAAGCACGGTCGAAGCGTATATAGCCGGCAACGGGACGGTGCAGCAGGAATTCGTCGTCAGCGCGACCAGGTGCGGTGAACCGGTGACCGTGATCCGGCCCTGACATTTCATCCGCGCCTCGAGCCGATCACCTTGATCGAATCGCGCCTATCGGGCTCATGCAGGCCATCATTCAGCGTCGGCCCTCGGTTCGGGCGTGTGGATCAAACTGAACTGCTGGCTGCCTCAGCCATCGCCGATCACGTGGAGCTGATACAGCAACCTTTCCAGCTCCCCGATTGACAACCAGGATCCCGAAACGCGCCGCTTGAGTATTAAGGCAAGAGCTGATGCAATTGCCGATGGTGATTGCATCAGAACGTATCTGAAGCTGGATCGGGGAACTCCACCTCCAGCATCGGCACGCGCGCGAGGCAACTCATCGTAGACGCCTACCGTCAGCAAGTCAGGAGGGGCACATGATGTCGAATCCCCAACCGGAACTCTGCTGGAAGACTCCCTCCTGCAACAACGGTAGCTGCATCGCCGTGGCGATGTTGCCCGACGGCCGCATCGCCGTCCGCGACACCAAACATCGCGACGGCCCCGTGCTGAACTTCTCCGCCGAGGCTTGGGAGGATTTCATCGAGAAGCTCAAGAAGAGTGGCCCATCCACACCTGGCGTAACATCAGCTTGATAGCTTGCTGATGAGACTACGATGGCTCTTTCACAGCCATAGAGACACTCTGAGAGGTTCCGCATGAGCTCTCCGCAGGCTCCCCATAAGCCGCATTGGCTCTCATGCAACAACGGAAATTGCGTACAAGTGGCGCAATATGATGACAAAATCCTCATTCGCGACAGCAAGGATGCTGAAGGCGCGACGCTCTCGTTCGATCGCGAGGAGTGGGAAGAGTTCCGGGACGCGGTCAAAGCCGGACGCTTCGACGCCGTCTGAAACCCTGTGTTGACCTGTGCTTGGCCGCCTACATACGGTTGCCTGCTATGGCTGGTTTCAGAAAATTCCTGCTGCGCGGCAACATCGTCGAGCTGGCGGTGGCCGTCATCGTCGGCGCGACCTTCAGCGGGCTCGTGCAGGCCCTCGTCCGCGACCTGATCACGCCGCTGATCGGCGCCGTCACCGGGGGGCGCCAGCCGGACTTCGCGCAGTACTCGTTCACCGTCAACGGCAGCGAGTTCAAGTACGGCGACTTCCTCAACCACCTGATCACCTTCCTGATCATCGCGGCGGTGGTCTACTGGCTGGTCGTGCTGCCGATGACGCGGCTCGTCACCCTGTTCGACCGCGACAAGGCGGCCACCACGAAGGAGTGCCCGGAGTGCCTGGGCGAGATCCCGATCGAGGCCCGCCGGTGCATGCACTGCACGATCCAGCTGGTGCCCGAGACGGAGAAGCCGGCCGCCACCACGTAGCGACGCCACGCCGGGCGGGCTGCGTCAGGGCGCGGTTTCGGCTCGGTTCCAGCTGGTACCCCATCAAGTGCGGCCTTGGTCCGACAAGATGGACGGGTGAGCGTTGAGTTGATGGTGTGGGACGCGCCCGTGCCCGTCTCCAGGGACCAGGCACGGGCCGCCTATCTGGAGGTCCGCAAGGGCGAGCCCGTTCAGAGGGAGCTGCCGGAGGTCGCCAAGGAGCTGCCGGGCACCGTCACCGTCTACGGGGACCACGTGCTGGTGACGATGGACCTGGAGACCATGGACGAGATGTCGGCCCAGGTGTTCGAGGTCGCGCGCGCGTACGGGCTGGTGTGTTACGACCCGCAGCGCGACCTCGTCCACAACGTGGCACCGCTCGGGGTCTACCAGGGTATGCAGCTCCACACCGGCGACGGGCTCATCGTGCACGATCCCGATCTGGGGCTGGTGCACGACGTGCTCGGCACCATGTCGCCGCAGAACCCGTTCGTGGCGCTGGTGACGTTCGGCCACCACTTCATCCAGGTCTCCCCCGGCTACGAGCTGGAGTACAAGGAGGGCGCGATGGTGCGCGCCGAGGTGGCGGAGCTGGAGGAGGTGCGGCGCGCCTTCCACGAGTACGCGACGGGCGAGCGGGGGTTCCTCAGCCGTCACTCCTGGTCGGCGGTCTGAAGCACCTCGCGCAGCAGGGCGGGGTCGACGTTGCCGCCCGACAGCACCGCCACCGTCAGCCCGCGCGGCAGCTTGCCCGACAGGCGGGCGGCCGTGGCGACGGCGCCGCTCGGCTCGGCCACCAGGCGTCCGGCGGTGGCCAGGTGGCGCATGGCGGCGCGGATCTCGTCCTCGGTGACGGTGACGACGGCGTCGACGTGCGCGCGCAGGTGGGCGAAGGTCAGCTCCGACAGCTCGGCGCGCAGGCCGTCGGCGCTGGTGCGGAACGTGCGGGCGGGCTCCCAGGTGATGAGCCGGCCGGCGGCCAGGCTCTCGGCGGCGTCGGCGGCCAGTTCGGGCTCGACGCCGATCACGGCGGCGCGGGGGCGCAGCGCCTTGACGGCGGCGGCGATGCCGGAGACGAGCCCTCCTCCGCTGACCGGCACCGCGACCACCTCGACGTCGGGCAGGTCGGCCAGGATCTCCAGCCCGATCGTGCCCTGCCCGGCGATCACATCCGGATGGTCGTACGGCGGCACCAGCGTGAGGCCGCGCCCGGCGGCCACCTCGGCGGCGGCGGCCAGGCGCCGGTCGGGCGGCACCACGACGAGCTCGGCGCCGTGGCGGCGGATGGCGTCGGTCTTGACCCGGGGCGTGCCCTCGGGCACCACGACCACGCAGGGCACGCCGAAGGTCGCCGCCGCGTAGGCGAGGGCCTGGCCGTGGTTGCCCGAGGAGTGGGTGACGACCCCGGCGGGGCGCAGCCGGGCCACCGCGTGGTAGGCGCCGCGGATCTTGAACGAGCCGACCCGTTGCAGGCTCTCGGGCTTGACCAGGAGGTCTCCGACCGGCACCAGCGGGGTGCGGACGACGACCGGCTCGATCCGCCCGGCGGCCGCCCGGATGTCCTCGACCGTCACCAGTTCCATGCGCTCAACCTACGGCGGACAGGCGTGCGCGGGCCAGGCGGACCACCGGGGTGACGGCGCCGACCATCAGCAGGGCCAGCAGCGGCGCGAGGGTCAGGCCGAGCACGAACCCGGCGATCACGTCGTGCGGGTAGTGCACGCCGACGAACACCCGGGAGAACGCCATCACGACGGCCAGGGGCACCACCACCCAGCCGAGCGCGCGCCAGGCCAGCATGAGGGTTCCGGCGGCCCCGGCGGCGATCACCGAGTGGTTGCTGGGGAACGACCAGTCCGCCGCCGGAGGGCAGGCGGCGATCGTCACGACGCCGCCCCGGCACGGCCGGTCCTCCCTGACGAGGAGCTTCAGCACCTCGCTGATCACGTACGCGCCCACGATCCCGGCCGGTCCGGCGATGGCGATCGCCAGGTCCCGCGCGGGAGCGTGGCGGGCGCGCCACCAGCACACGAGGAACAACGCCGCGAAGATGAACAGGCCGGCGTCGGTGCCGACCTCGGCCAGGGTGTGCAGCCAGGCCGGCGTGGTGAGTGCGAAGTCGACGATGTCGCGGTACACACGTGTCCAATCCATTAACAGGTGATGGACACGACTTTACGAGGAGATGGCACCGCGATGTGCCGTCAGAAAGGAGGAAGATCAGGTGGAGCCGAGGAAGCGCCTCGACAGCGCCAGCTGGGTCTGCTCCAGCTCGCCCCGGGTGATGAGGCCGCGTTCGAAGGACTCGGTGACGGCGTCGCGCTCGGCCATGTAGCAGGCGGCCATGATCTCGCTGCGGAGCGGCGTGAAACCGCGCTCGACGCATTCGGCGAACATCCGCGCCTTCGCCCCTACCTTGTCACCCGCGACCGTACAGGCGAGGTCCTGGGCCCTCAGCTGCCCGACGGCGTCACGCAGGGTGATCATGCCGGACGAACCCATGAACTTGGTGTCAAGAGTGATCTTCAATTCCTTTCGCCTCCGTTGTTATGCAACGCTTTGCAATGACGGCGTATTCCCTGCTCGAAGCGGGTAAAGACGCTTTCGTGATCGGAGAGCACGTGATCGTCGGCTACACCCACGACGCGGGCGGGCGGGAGGCGCTGGCCCTCGGCGCGGCCATCACGCGGGTCACCGGCGGCGAGCTCACGGTGGCCTCGATCTACCCGCCCGGCAGCCCGGGGCGGGCGGTGGAGGCCCAGGCCAACCTGGCGGAGGCGGGCGTGGCGCTGGAGGACGTCCCGTCGGAGTACATGGCGTTCGAGAGCCGGGGCGCCGGCCGCGGGCTGGGGGTGCTGGCCAGCCGGATCAAGGCCGACCTGATCGTGGTCGGGTCGGCGGCCGGCGGGCAGCACGGCCGCATCGCCCTCGGCAGCACCGGCGACCACCTGCTCCACCTGTCGCCGGAGGCGGTGATGGTGGCGCCGTCCGGCTTCGCGCCGACCGGCGAGCTGTCCAGGCTCACGCTCGCGTACGTGCACCGGCCGCAGTGTGACGAGGCGGTGGCGCGGATGTCGCAGGCGGCGCTGCGGCTGGGCGTGCCGCTGCGGCTGATCACCTTCGACCTGCGCACCGACGATCCCGAGCGCATCCGCGACGACCTGGCGCTGGCCGTGCGCCTGGCCTGGGAGACCGCGGGGATCGAGGCGGAGGCCGACGTCGCCGAGGGCCACGACGTGGCGGCCGCGATGGAGACCGCCACGTGGCTCCCGGGCGAGCTGCTGATCTGCGCGGCGAGCGAGGACGCCCAGCCGCACCGGGTGTTCCTGGGCGAGCTGGCGATGAAGATGCTGCGCGCCGCCCCGGTCCCGGTCACCGTGCTGCCACGGGGCTTCTCCTGATCGCCCGCTCGTACAGCTCCAGGTAGCGCTCCGCCATGACGGCCGGTGAGAAGCGGCGGGCGGCCTCGCGGCGGCACTCCTCCGGGTCGATCTCGTCCACCCGGAGTATCCACTCCGCCAGCTCCTCCTCGGTGTCGGCGAGGAAGCCGGTGCGGCCGTGGTCGATGATCTCCGGCAGGCAGCCGCGGCGCAGGCCGACCGGCGGCACGCCCAGGGCCAGCGCCTCGACGACGGCGGTGCCGCCCGGCTCGTCCCACTGGATGGGGAACAACGAGGCGCGGGCGGAGGCGTAGAGCCGGTCGCGGTCCTCGCCGCCGACCGAGCCGATCCAGGTGGCGCGGTCGCCGTCGAGGTAGGTGGAGACGTGGTCGACGAGGTAGCGCACGTCGGGGTGGCCGTAGAGCGGGTGGGACGGGTCCTGGGCGACGGCCTCCAGCTCGGCGGGCGTGTCGAGGCCGCTCACCGGGCCGGCCAGCGTCAGCGGCAGGTCGAGCTTCTGGCAGATGCGGGCGGCCACGTGCTGGCCCTTGAGCCCGCACACGCGGCCCATGACCACCAGGTGCTCGCCCCGCTCGACCCGCAGGCCGGTGCCCGCGAGCGGGGTGGCCAGGTGCACGGCCCCCAGCGCGGCCCGGCGCAGCGCCTCGGGGGCGCGGGCGAGCTGGGAGTGGGAGACGCCGTTGACGGCGATCTTGTGAGGGAAGGAGTCGTAGAAGGCGGCGTGCTTGTGCAGGTCCCAGTGCAGGGTGTGCAGGACGGGCGGGCCGTCCAGCGCCGCCAGCACGCCGGGGCCGACCACTTCGAGGTGGTCGTGGACGAGGTCGATGTCGTCGCGGCGGCGCAGTTCCTCGGCCACGCGCGCCTGGTGGGCGTGGGCGATGCCCATGACCTGGTTGTACGGCTTCTGCAGGTGGGGGAACTGGCCGTCGGCGTAGACGCTGATCAGCTCGTCCACCTCGATGGCGCTCGTCCCCACCGAGGCCAGCACCACCCGCACCCCCCGAGCGCGCAGTTCGGGGATCAGGGTGGCGACGACGTTCTCGATGCCGCCGTATCCAGGAGGCGGTACGGGGAGCCAGGGCCCGGCGTTCAGCAGGATGTTCAAGCCACGTCCTCCTCTAAGACGAGAGTGGCCAGGGGCGGCCGCTCGGCCACGCCCACGTCCACCAGGTCCGCCTGCCCATCCAGGCCGAACTGCAACAGCGTGTGGGCGGGCGACTCCGGGGAGACGAGGCGGCCCTGGCGTTCCAGACGGGACCAGGCGGTCAGCATGATCTGCCCGGCCATCCGGCCGAGCGCGGCCACCGACTGGTGGGTGTGGACCCGTACGCCCAGGTCCACCTGGGCCATCGCGTCCAGGCCGACGAGCTGCAGGAGGTCCACCAGCAGCCCGAACTCGACGCCGTACTCGGTGACGAAGGGGACCTGCTCCAGCACCTCGCGGCGGGCCGCGTACTCGCCGCCGAGCGGCTGGGCGAAGCCGGACAGCTCCGGCCAGAACATGTTGAGCAGCGGGCGGGCCACGAGTTCGGTCACGCGCCCGCCGCCGCCGCGGTGGGCCACCCCGTCCGCGCCCGTGTACGGGCGTTCGTACGAGCCCTTGACGAACTGGATGTCACGGTCCAGCAGCAGCGGCCCGAGCAGGCCGGAGACGAAGTGCGAGCCGAAGTCGCGCAGATCCGCGTCCACGAACACGACGATGTCCCCGGTCGTGGCGGCCAGCCCCTTCCACAGCGCCTCGCCCTTCCCGGTCAGCGGCGGAAGGTGGGAGAGCACCGCTTCCTGGGCGACGACCCGGGCGCCCGCCGCGGCCGCCCTGGAGGCGGTCGCGTCGGTGGACAGGGAGTCGACCACGACGATCTCGTCCACGAGCGGAGCCCGTTCCACCAGGTCGCGGCGGATCGCGGTGACGATGTCGCCCACCGTCGACTCCTCGTTGTGGGCCGGCAGCACCACGCTCACCGTGGTGGCTCCCTTGGCCAGCAGGAGAGAGTCGACCGGCCATTCGGCGGCCGTGCTGGAGTGGAGTCCGTACCATTCCCGGACCCTCGTCAAGGCCTCCAGATCTGATTTCATGCAGTCAACCCCGATCTTTGGAGGTCAGGTCGGCGACAACTGCCCCCTTGATGACTCTTCGAACGTATTTGTTTGTTTTCTGGAGGGCGTGGGATATGCCGGGTTATGTCTCCCGCCATCCGTGTGGGCATCGTAGGGGCCGGCAATGTCGCCGCCCGTCATGCCGACGTCCTATCAGGTTTCCCCGACGTGACGATCGCCGGGATCGCCGATACAGATCCTCGCAGAGCCGAGGCGCTGGCCTCCAAGCACGGCTCCCCCGCCTATGGCGACCATGCGGACCTGCTGAGCGCGGGCGGGCTGGATGCCGTGTACGTGTGCGTGCCTCCCTTCGCGCACGGTGACCCCGAGCGTGACATCCTGGCCTGCGATCTCCCGATCTTCGTGGAGAAGCCGCTCTCGCTCGACCTGGCCACCGCGGAGTCGATCGCGGACGAGATCGACCGGCGCGGGCTGCCCTCCGCCGTCGGCCACCACTGGCGCTACCTGGACATCCTCGACCGCGCCCGGGACCTGCTGGCCGACCGGCCGGTGCGGCTCGCGCTGGGCCACTGGCTGGACAAGGTGCCGCCGGTCGCCTGGTGGCTCGATCCGGGCAGGTCCGGCGGTCAGACCGTCGAGCAGGCCGTCCACGTGCTGGACCTGGCGCGGCTGCTCGTGGGCGAGGTGACGATGGTGCACGCGGTGCCCGCCGGGAACGCCGTGGACGGCGAGGTGGACCGGGCCACCGCCGCCGTCATGAGCTTCGCGGCCGGCGCCACGGGGCTGCTGGCCACCTGCTGCCTGCTGGACCGCAAGCACCGGGCGGGCCTGGAGGTGCACGCCGAGGGCATCGCGCTGGAGCTGAGCGAGACCGAGCTGGTCGTCGACGGCGAGCAGCGGCTGCGGGACGGCGGCGAGGCCAAAGTGGCGGTGGATCGCGCGTTCGTCGACGCCGTCCAGGGTAAGGAGGCCGACGTGCGCGTCCCGTACCGGGAGGCGCTCAAGACCCACCGGCTGGCTCTGGCGCTGGCGCGGTCCGCACGCGAACGGAAGCCGGTGATGCTCGATGCATGACGTCGCGACCGTCCTCAGCATCGAGGCGCCCGGCGAAGTGACGCTGGTCGAGGAGAAGCTCGGCGACGTGCCCGACGGCGGGTTCCTGGTGGAGACCGTCCACAGCGGCGTGTCGGCCGGCACCGAGCTCACCTACGTCAAGGGCGACAACCCCTACCTGACCTCGACCTGGGACCGCGGCCTCGGCCTGTTCCTGGACGGCACGCCGTCGATCGCCTACCCGGTGCGCGGCATCGGCTACATGCAGGTCGGCCGGGTGGTCGAGACCCGCACCCGGGCGGTGGCCGAGGGCGCGCTGGTGGCCATGGCGTACGGGCACCGCAGCGCTTACGTCGCCGACCCGATGCGCGACCGGTTCGTGCCGCTGCCCGGCGAGCTCGACCCGATGCTCGGCATCTACGTCGCCCACATGGGCCCCATCTGCGCCAACGGGCTGCTGCACGCCGCCGCCGACCTGTACGGCCAGGACGTCCACCATCTCGGCGACGGGGTGCGCGGGCGGCGGGTCGCGGTGGTGGGCGCGGGCGTGGTCGGGCTGCTGACCGCGTCGTTCGCGATCTCGTACGGGGCCGCGGAAGTGGTGGTCGTGGACGAGACGCCTGACCGGCTGGCGGTCGCCGCCGCGCTGGGCGCCGACACGCTGGCCGCCGACGCCGATCCGGCGGTCGAGCTGAAGCGGCGCTGGCGCCACGGTCCCGACGACCGGGGCGCCGACGTGGTCTTCCAGTGCCGCGGCCGGGCCAGGGCGCTGGCCCTGGCGCTGAAGCTGCTGCGGCCCCAGGGGGTGGCCGTCGACCTGGCCTTCTACACCGACGGCGCCCAGGAGGTGCGGCTCGGCGAGGAGTTCCACCACAACGGGTTGTCGCTGCGCTGCGCGCAGATCGGGCGGGTGCCGCGCGGCCTGGCGCACGCCTGGGACCGGGAGCGGCTCTCGTACGAGAGCGTCGTCCTGCTCGCGGGCCGCGGCGAGCTGCTACGCCGGCACCTGATCACCGACGTGGTCGGCTTCGACGAAGGCCCCCGCCTGATGGCCCAGCTCGCGAGCCGTGAGCGGCACGCCCTCCAGGCCGTGCTCAGCGATCACGTCGACGATCAGAGCGGCTGACCAGCTGAAGTCGCCGGACCCGTGCCCCTCCAGCGTGAAGGGGTGGAAGTACTCGCGGAAGCCGGACCGGCCCACCGCGCCGATCATGCCGTCGGCCAGCGCGCCGGCCAGGTCGGGGCGGCGGGCCTTGAGCCCTTGCCAGACCAGCCACGACACGTTGATCCAGCTCGGGCCGCGCCAGTAGCGCACCGGGTCGAACCCGGGGGCGGCCGGGGAGTAGCTCGGCAGCACGCCGTCCTTGAGACCGAACAGGTCCAGCCCGGTGCCGATCAGCGCGTTCGCGACGTCGCGGGGCAGGCCCGGCAGGATGAGCGGCACCAGACCGGCGGCGCTGCCGGAGCGGATCAGGCAGCCGGTGATGGCGTCACGGGAGTGGAACAGGCCGTCCTGGTAGAGGTGCTCGACCATGGCGGCGGTGACCGTCTCGGCCTCGGCGTGGTGCGGCGCGGGATCACGGCCGATCACCCGCGCGATCTCGGCCAGGGTCGACTCGGCGATCCCGTACGCGGCGTTGAACAGCGGGTCCTCGACCTGGAAGGCGCACGCGCGGCTGTAGCCGGTGTCGCGGTAGGCGCGGGCGAGCGCGATGTAGCGCTCGTAGTCGCGGTCCGTGGGCCGCTCGGCCGGGTCGATGTGGCACAGGTCGCGGCGCTCCACCCCGTTGGGCACCGGCTCCACCGCGGTCAGCGGCAGGTCCCAGGACGGGCTGTTGTCCATGCCCGACTCCCAGGGGTGCACGATCGAGACGAGCCCGTCGGGCCCGCGCCGCTGCGCGCGCAGGAACTCCTGCTGCGCCACCAGCCTGGGGTAGATCCTGGCGAGGAAGGCGGGGTCGGGCTCGGCCAGGTGGACCCGCCAGGCGGCCAGCGCGTGCACGGGCGGCTGCACGATGCCGGAGGTGGTCCAGCCGGACGGGGAGCGCGCCTCCCAGAACCCGGGACCGGGGAAGTAGGCGCCTTCGGGCACCGCCGGGTTGAACACGATGTGCGGCACCCTGCCGTCGTGCCACTGGGCGCCGAACAGGCTGAGCAGCTCGGTCCTGGCCCGCCGGGGCGACCAGCGGGCGTGGCCGATGGCGATGAAGGCGGAGTCCCAGCTCCACTGGTGGGGGTAGAGCGTGCGGGAGGGGACGGTGTGGCTGCCGTCCCAGTTGTCGATCAGGACGCGCAGCGCGTCGCGGAGGATCATAGGAACTTCCTGATGAAGGCCGCTGTCTGGGGGAGGACGATCTCGGGCTCGCCGCGCAGGCGGCATTCGAGCGCGAGGTAGCCGTCGTAGCCGACAGCGTCGAGGGCGGCCAGCTGGGCGCCCCAGTCGAGGTGACCGGTGCCCGGCTGGTTGCGGTTGGACTCGCTGATCTGCATGTGCGCGAGGTAGGGGGCGGCCTCCACCAGGGAGCGGCAGGGGTCGTCCTCCTCGATGTTCATGTGGTACGTGTCGCCGACGACCCTGATCGAGTCCATGGCGCAGTACGAGACGGCCTCGGCCAGGGTGTTGACCATGTGGTTCTCGTACCGGTTGAGGGGCTCCAGCATGATCAGCACGCCGTTGCGCTGGGCGTGCTCGCCCAGGATGCCCAGCGCCTCGGCGAGCACCTCGCGGTCGTCGGCCGCGCTGCGCGGGGGCGTGAACGGGGGCAGCCGGAGCGAGAACTGGCCCCAGGAGGCGGGGGTCATGACGCCGACGCCGCCCAGCTCGCCGATGACCGTCAGCTGGGAGCGCAGCTGCTGGATGGCGTCCTTGCGCTTGGCCGGGTCGAAGTCGCCGATGAAGTGCGGCATGTCGACGCACACGGTCGGCATGACCACGCCGTCGGCGAGCGCGCGCTTCAGCTCGGTGAGCCGGCCCGCGAAGTGGAAGTCGCCCTTGCCCCGGAGCTCGATGGCGTCGAACCCGGATTCGACGGCGAACGCGAACTTCTCCTGCAGGGACCGGCCCGGCAGGAGCTGCTCCTGGGCGGCGAGCTTCACTGTGACTCCTCGAAGGTGAAGACGAGCTGGAGCACCTCGGACTGGTGCTTGTCGATCAGGTCGAAGGCCGCGGGCGCCTCGTCCACGGGCACCAGATGGGTGACCAGGCCGCTGACGTCGAGCTCGCCCCGGTGCACGACCTCCATGAACGTCCGCTGGAGCCTTTCGACGTCCCAGCGGTGGGACAGCCAGGAGGCGACGCCGCCGATCTGGGAGGAGATCAGCTGCACCTGGTTGTGGTGGAACTCCTCGCCCAGCCGGAGCCCGAGCCCGTCGCCCTGGTAGAAGCCGGCGGCGACGACCCGGCCGCCCCGGCGCACGGTGCGGATGGCCTCCTGGAGGCCGAGGTGGCTGCCGCTGAGCTCGATCGCGGTGTCGGCGCCCTCGATCCGCTTGCGGATGAACTCGGCGACCGAGCCGGCGTTCACGTCGAAGGTCTCGGCCGCGCCGAACTGCCTGGCCAGCTCCAGGCGGGCCGGGATGGCGTCGGCCGCCACCACGCGGGCGCCGCTGAGCACGGCCAGCCGGGTGGCGAGCAGGCCGATGACGCCCTGTCCGAAGACGGCGACCTGGTCGCCGAGGTGGATGTCGGCGGCGTGCACGGCGTTGAGCGCGATCGCGCCCACCCGGGCGAAGACCGCGTGCAGCGGGGTCGCGCCGGGCGGCAGGACGTGGCCGGCCAGCCGGGCGGCCGGCACGACGGCCTCGGCGCGGTGGCCCCAGATGCCCCAGACGACGCTGCCGACGGCGGGCTCCGCGACGTCGGGCGCCGCCTCCACCACCTCGCCGACCTCCTGGTAGCCCCAGCCGGTCAGCGGGTAGGCGTGCGTCCGCCCATCGAGGAAGAGGCGTCGCTCGACATCCCACCTGCGGTTCAGATAGGGGTTGGTGCCGCGGTAGGCGGTGAGCTCGGTGCCCGCGGAGACACCTGAGTACATCGTACGGACGCGCACGCTGCCCGGGACGAGCTCGGCGGGCGGTTCCAGGCTGACGGAGACCTGGCCCGGTTCTTCGAAGGTGATGACGCGCATTCCCCAACAACTTACGCTTATTGATCAATCAAAAGTCACGGGATTAGTACTGCTCCGCACACCGTAGTCGGGGGCGGATCACTCTAAAGTCTACGACTTCCGTACGAGAAACTTCAGCAAAAAGGGGTTTCAGACATCGAGTTCTGGAAAGCGACCTTACCCGCTATTTGCGGCAGAGCAGCTCCAGAGAGGGTCCCGGCCGCTGGTACCAGCCGGAACCACTTCGCCTCGATGACCGAAATCCGATCAGATTGATCCTTTCGGAGTCGTCTGCCGCGTCTGACGGATACGAGAATTTCGCCCTGCGCAGACCCTCCCTTTACGGTTCGCCGGGCCGTGAGTACCAACCGCGGGCGGCGGAAGGGACGGTCGTGGTCAGCGCCCGGTGCGGAGGGAGGTGCGGAAACGCCTCCGCTGCGTTGCGCGACCTGATCAGAGGGTAAGTGGCCGCATATCCCCATCCGGAGGAGCGCGTCATGCCGAAGAAGGTAACCGCCGTCCTCTCCGTCGCGTTGCTGTCGGCGACCTGCCTGGCGGCCTGCGGCGGCGGCAACGAACAGGAAGCCGGCAACCGGATCACGGTCTGGACCGAGGAGAACCTCGAGGACCGGATGGCCGTGCAACAGCAGATCGTCAAGGAGTTCACCCAGCGGACCGGCATCCAGGTCGAGCTCGTGGGCATCGCCGAGGACCAGTTCAGCCAGGTCGTCACCTCGGCCGCGGCGGCGGGCGACCTGCCCGACGTGATCGGGGCGCTGCCCCTGGCGTCCGTCCGCGAGCTGGAGGCCAACGACCTCCTGGACACCGAGACCCCTGGCAAGATCGTCGACCAGCTCGGCCGCGACACGTTCTCGGCCCGGGCGCTGGAGCTCGACACCGGCGACGGCAAGCTGCTCGCGGTGCCCAGCGACGGCTGGGCCCAGCTCATCCTCTACCGCAAGGACCTGTTCGAGAAGGCCGGCCTGCGACCGCCCGACACCTACGAGGCGCTGGAGGCGGCCGCGGCCAAGCTGAACACCGGCGGCGTCGCGGGCATCACGCTCGCCGTGGCGCCGAAGGACTCCTTCACCGCGCAGAGCTTCGAGCACGTGGCGCTGGCCAACGGCTGCGAGCTGGTGGACGACGCGGGGAAGGTCACGCTCGGCTCGCCGCAGTGCGTGAAGGCCTTCGAGTTCTACACGAACCTGGCGAAGAACTACTCGGTCAAGGGCAATCAGGACGTCGACTCCACCAGGGCCACCTACTTCTCCGGCAAGGCGGCCATGACCATCTGGTCGTCGTTCATCCTCGACGAGCTGGCGGGGCTGCGCAAGGACGCGCTGCCGAGCTGCGAGCAGTGCCGGGAGAACCCCGAGTGGCTGGCCGAGAACACCGGCGTCGTGACCGCGCTGAAGGGGCCCGACGGGAGCGCGCCCGCGCAGTACGGCGAGATCGTATCGTGGGCGATCATGCGGGACGCCAAGACGGACCCGTCGAGCAGGTTCGTCTCGTACATGATGAACGAGGGCTACGAGCGGTGGCTCGGGATGGCGCCGGAGGGCAAGTTCCCCACCCGTCAGGGCTACGCGGAGAAGTGGGAGGCGCTGGAGGCCGGCGTCGACACCAAGAAGCCGCTGGGCGACATCTACCCGCCCGAGGTGCTCGAAGCGCTGCGCACCAGCCCCGAGACGTTCGACCGGTGGGGCATCCCGCAGGGCCAGGGCAAGCTGGTCGGCGCCGTGATGGGCGAGCTGCCCGTGCCCACCGCGCTGAGCGCGGTCGTGGCCGGATCGATCACTCCTCAGCAGGCCGCCGCCCAGGCCGCACGGGAGGTCGAGACCATCAAGCGCGGGATCCGCGAGTGAGGCGCGGGCGGACCCTGCCGGAGCAGGAGGGCAGGGCCGGGCTGGCGCTCATCTCGCCCACCCTGGTCATCACGCTGGTCGTGGTGGTCGTGCCGCTGCTGTGGGCGATCATGCTGGCGTTCCAGGACGTCCGGCTGATCAACATCCGCCAGTCCGGGCTCTTCGGCGACTACACGCTGGACAACTTCGCGTACGTGCTCGCCGAGCCGGGGTTCTGGTCGGCCCTGGTCAACACGCTCGTCTACACGGTGGCGGGCACGGCGCTGTCGATCGTGATCGGGCTGGTCGCGGCGCTGGCGCTGCGCGGCCGGTTCAGGGGCCGCACGGTGGTGCGGGCCTCGATCCTGATCCCGTACGTGGCGCCGGTCGTGGCGGTGGCGTTCCTGTGGGAGACGATGCTCAACCCGCAGTACGGGATCGTCAACACCTGGCTGGAGGAGCCGATCGCCTTCCTCACCCAGGCCCGGGGCACCTTCCTGGGCGTCGAGGTGCCGGTGGCGCTGCTCACGGTGATCGCCTTCGAGGCGTGGCGCTACTTCCCGTTCGCCTTCCTGTTCATCCTGGCGAGGATCCAGGCGCTGCCGTCGGAGCTGGAGGAGGCGGCGGTGGTCGACGGGGCCACGCCGACCCAGCGCTTCCGCTACGTGATCCTGCCGCAGCTGTGGCGGATCATCGCGCTGCTGTCGGTGCTGCGGTTCGTGTTCACGTTCACCAAGTTCGACGACGTCTACCTGCTGACCGGGGGCGGCGCCGGCACCGAGGTGGTCAGCGTGCGGGTCTACAACTTCCTGACCGCCCGCGACGACATCGGCGCCTCGGCCGCCCAGGCGATCGTGCTCGCGGTCGTGCTGGTCGTGTTCCTCGTCGTCTATCTCAGGTTCTTCGGCGGAGGTGAACGCGGTGAGCAGGGATAGGTTCGAGCGGGCGCTGTTCAGGGTGCTGCGGCCCGTGGTCATCGCGGTGCTCTTCCTGGCCACCGCGTTCCCCTTCTACTACATGGTCATGCTGTCGTTCCGGGACATCCAGGAGCTGATCCTGGAGCCCGGCTCGCTCTGGCCGCGGAGCTTCACCTTCGACACGTACGCGGACGTCCTGGACCGGCAGGGGTTCCTGACCTTCATACGCAACAGCGCGATCGTCGCCGTCGCGTCGGTGGCGGTGACCCTGCTGATCTCGATCCCCGGCGCGTACGCGGTGGCCCGGCTGGAGTTCTTCGGGCGCCGCCAGGTGCATTTCCTGTTTCTGGCGGTCTATCTTTTCCCGGCGATCGTGCTGGCCATTCCGCTGTTCGTGCTGTTCACCATGCTCGGGCTGCGGGGGTCGCTCGTCGGCCTGATCCTGGTTTATATCGCACAGACCGTGCCCGTCACGGTATACATGCTGCGCAACTACTTCGAGACCGTGCCGCAGAGCGTGGAGGAGGCGGCCGCGATCGACGGCTGCGGCCGCCTGTCGACCATCTGGCGGGTGGTGCTGCCGCTGTCCAAGCCCGCGCTCATGGCGACCGGCCTCTACGTGTTCATGATCGCCTGGAACGAGTTCCTGTTCGCCCTGCTCTTCCTGGTGGAGAAGCGGGACAGCTGGACCGTCTCGCTCGGGCTCTCACAGCTTGCGGGCAGTATCGAGATCCCGACGACGGTGCTCATGGCAGGATCGGTGGTTCTGACACTGCCCATCGTGATCATTTTCTTCGCCAGTGAGAGGCTCCTCACGGAAGGGCTCACGGCGGGAGCGGAGAAAGGATAGACCCATGCTGACGGCGGGGCAGGTCCTCCAGCTCATCCGCGACCGCACCTGCCGCACCCGCAAGGAACTGATCGAGGTCACCGGCCTGTCCCGGTCGACCGTCACCGACCGGGTCGACCGGCTGATCGAGGCCGGATACATCCACGAGTCCGGCGTCGCGACCTCCAGGGGCGGGCGGCCGCCCTCGGTGCTCGACATCGACGCCACCAGCCGGCTGGCGCTGGTGGCCGACCTCGGCGCCAGTCACGCCCGGGTCGCGCTGACCGACCTCGCGGCCCGGCCGATGGCCGAGGAGCACATCGAGATGCGCATCGCGCGGGGTCCGGAGGCGGTGCTCACGTGGGTGCGGCAGGCGTTCCGGCGGCTGCTCGACCGCACCGGCCGCCCCGCCGGCCAGGTCTGCGGCATCGGGCTCAACCTGCCCGGCTCGGTCGACCACGCCTCGGGGCGGATGATCAGGTCGTTCCTGATGCCCGGCTGGGACGACCATCCGATCAGCGAGGCGCTGCGGGCGGAGTTCGAGGTGCCTGTCCTGGTGGAGAACGACGCCAACGCGATGGCGCTGGGCGAGTGGTGGTCGTCCTGGCGCGGCTGCGCGTCGCTCGTCCTGGTCAAGGTGTCCACCGGGATCGGCACCGGCATCGTGCTGGACGGCCGGGTCTACCGGGGCGTCGAGGAGGCGGCCGGCAACCTGGGCCACGTCCGGCTGTCGGAGTCCGACGACCGGGTGTGCACGTGCGGCTCGCGCGGCTGCGTGGCCTCGCTGGCCAGCGGCCACGCCATCGCCACCGACCTGGGCCGCGACACCAGCCGTGACGTGGTGCGGCTGGTCCACAGCGGTGACCCTGCGGCCATCGCGCGCGTCCAGGAGGGCGGGCGGACGCTGGGCGTCGTGCTGGCCACCGCGGTCAGCCTGCTGAACCCCGGCGTGCTGGTGCTGGCCGGCGACATGGCCGAGACCGGCGAACACTACCTGACGGGCATCAGGGAGAGCGTCTACCGCAGGAGCCTGCCGTACACGACCCGCAACCTGGACATCGTCACCAGCTCGCTGGGCGACCGGGCGGGCATCGTGGGCACCGCGGTGATCGTCATGGAGCACGTGCTGTCGCCGCGGGCCGTGGACGCCGCGCTGGCCGCGCGGTCCGGCGCCGTCACCTGAGCGCCCGCTCCAGCTCCGCCCTGGCCTCCGTGAGGGAGGGCCCGTACCAGGTGAGCAGCCGGCCGCTGACCGGCACGCAGCGCAGGCCGGGGAACGACTCGGGGCCGTCGGTGTCGCTGAAGGCGTACGGCTCGTCCGGCAGCACCACCAGGTCGGGGCCGGCCCCGGCGAGCTCGGGGAGCGGGATCCTGGGATAGCGCTCGGGGTGGTCCGCGTACAGGTTGCGCACCCCGAGCCTGGCCAGCACGTCGCCGGTGAAGGTGTCACGGCCGACGACCATCCAGGGGCGGCGCCAGATCGGGATGACCGCCGTGCGCCGCGGGCCGCGGTACGGCTCGCGCCAGACCTCCCCGGCCTCGGCCAGCCAGGCGGGGACGGTCGTCCGGCAGGCGCCGGTGAACATGCGGGCCAGCGAGGTGAAGGCCTGGTCGAGGGTCTCGATCCTGGTCACCCAGACGGGCACGCCGGCCGCGCGGAGCGCCTCGATGTCGGGGGCGCGGTTCTCCTCGGCGTTGGCCAGCACGACGTCGGGGCGCAGCCGCCGGATGGCCTCCAGGTCCGGGTTCTTGGTGCCCCCGACCCTGGTCACGTCCAGGTCCGCCGGGTGCGTGCACCAGTCGGTCGCGCCGGTCAGGGCGCCGGGCAGGGTGGCGGCGACCGACTCGGTCAGCGACGGCACGAGGGAGACGATGCCGGAAACCGTCTCCGGTATCTGGACGGGAACTCCGGTGTCGTCTCGCAGGGCGGAATTCTCGCTTTTCAAACCAGACATCTTCCCCACAAATCACATTACTGGCGCATAGAATCTTGGAAAGATATTCTCATCTCCGGACCTGGGGGGCAGCCGGTTGGAGTCAGCTTCCATGGAGTTCGATCCGAACACGCCCAACGTCGCCCGGATGTACGACTACTACCTGGGCGGAAAAGACCATTTCCCGGCTGACCGGGAGGCGGCCGAGCAGATCCTCCGCATCGTGCCCGAAGCGAAGCTGGCCGCACGGGCCAACCGGGCGTTCCTCGGCAGGGCCGTACGCCACCTGACCGGTCTGGGCATCCGCCAGTTCCTCGACATCGGCACCGGCCTGCCCAGCCAGGGCGCCGTGCACGAGGTGGCCGACGGCTCCAGGGTGGTCTACGTCGATCTGGACCCGGTGGTCCTGGTGCACGCCAGGATGATGCTCGACGGCCAGGACAACGCCGCCGTCCAGGGCGACGTGCGCAATCCCAAGGAGATCCTCGACCACCCGGAGGTACGGAGGATCATCGACTTCCGGGAGCCCGTCGCCGTCCTGCTGGTCGCGATCATGCACTTCGTCCAGGAGTCCGAGAACCCGCGCGAAATCATCCGGACGCTGCGCGACGCGATGGCCCCGGGCAGCTACCTGGTCCTGAGCCACGGCGCCAGCGACTCCCGGCCGGACGCCGTCGAGGAGGGCACCGAGGTCTACAGCAGGGCCACCTCGCCGCTCGTCCTGCGCGACCGCGCCGGCATCGCGGCCCTGTTCGAGGGTTTCGAGCTGCTGGAACCCGGGCTGGTGTGGCTGCCGGAGTGGCGGCCCACCGAGGAGGACACCATCGACTTCGTCGACGACCCCTCCTCCTCGCTGGGCCTGTGCGGCGTCGCCCGCAGGAACTAGACGTTGCGGCGGTACTGCCCGCCCGCCTCGAAGAGCGCCTCGGTGATCTGGCCCAGCGTGCACACGCGGGCCGCGTCCATGAGCACCTCGAAGGCGTTGCCGTCGGACATCGCCACCTCGCGCAGCCGGGCCAGCGCCGCCGGGGCCTCGTCGCGGTGCCGCTCCTGGAAGGCGGTCAGCCGATCCAGCTGCGAGCGCTTCTCCTCCTCGGTCCCCCGGGCCAGCTCCAGCTTGTGCGGGACGTGGTCGTCGCCGTTGCGGAACGTGTTGACCCCGATGATCGGCAGTGACCCGTCGTGCTTACGCGTCTCGTACAGCATCGACTCGTCCTGGATCTTGCCGCGCTGGTAGCCGGTCTCCATCGCGCCGAGCACGCCGCCCCGGTCGGACAGCCGCTCGAACTCGCTCAGCACCGCCTCCTCCACCAGGTCGGTCAGCTCGTCGATGACGAACGAGCCCTGCAGCGGGTTCTCGTTGCGCGCCAGGCCCCACTCGCGGTTGATGATGAGCTGGATCGCCATCGCCCGGCGCACCGAGTCGGCCGACGGGGTGGTGACGGCCTCGTCGAAGGCGTTGGTGTGCAGGCTGTTGCAGTGGTCGTAGACGGCGATCAGGGCCTGCAGGGTGGTGCGGATGTCGTTGAAGTTCATCTCCTGCGCGTGCAGCGACCGGCCGGAGGTCTGGATGTGGTACTTGAGCTTCTGCGACCGCTCCCCCGCGCCGTACCTCTCCCGCATGGCGACCGCCCAGATGCGCCGGGCCACCCGGCCGAGCACACTGTACTCGGGGTCCATGCCGTTGGAGAAGAAGAACGACAGGTTGGGCGCGAAGTCGTCCACGTCCATGCCCCGCGCCAGGTACGCCTCCACGTAGGTGAAGCCGTTGGCCAGGGTGAAGGCGAGCTGGCTGATCGGGTTGGCGCCGGCCTCGGCGATGTGGTAGCCGGAGATCGACACCGAGTAGAAGTTGCGGACCCGGTTGCGGATGAACCATTCCTGGATGTCGGCCATCATCCGCAGGCTGAACTCGGTGGAGAAGATGCAGGTGTTCTGGCCCTGGTCCTCCTTGAGGATGTCGGCCTGCACGGTGCCGCGCACGGTGGCCAGCGTGCGGGCGCGGAGCTCGCCCGCCTCCTCCGCCGACGGCTCGCGGCCGTGCTCCTCGCGGAAGCGGTCGAGCGCCTGGTCGACGGCGGTGTTGAGGTAGAAGGCCAGGATCGTCGGCGCGGGGCCGTTGATGGTCATCGACACGGACGTGCTGGGTGACGACAGGTCGAAGCCGTCGTACAGGACCTTCATGTCGTCGAGCGTCGCGATCGACACCCCCGACGTCCCGACTTTTCCGTAAATGTCGGGCCGGAGGTCCGGGTCGTTCCCGTACAGCGTCACCGAGTCGAACGCGGTCGACAGCCGGGTCGCCGGCTGGCCCTCCGACAGCAGCTTGAAGCGCCGGTTGGTGCGGAACGGGTCGCCCTCGCCGGCGAACATCCGCGTCGGGTCCTCGTCGTCCCGCTTGAACGGGAACACGCCCGCGGTGAACGGGAACCGGCCCGGCAGGTTCTCGGCGCGCAGCCAGCGCAGCAGCTCGCCGTGGTCCTCGAAGCGGGGCAGCGCGACCCGGGGGACGCGGTTGCCGGACAGGGTCTCGCGCCAGAGCGGGGTGTGGATCTCCCGGTCGCGCACCCGTACCACCAGCTCGTCCGCGCTGTAGCGGGCTCTGGTGCCGGGCCAGTCGGCCAGCAGCGCCCGGCTCTCCTCGGTCAGCTCGCGCTCAGCCTGCTCGCTCAGCCTCGCCAGCCGCTCGTCCTCCTCGCCGAGCAGCGCCCGCACCGCCTCCAGCTGCTGGCGGCGGCGCGCCACCTCGGCCTGCGCGCGGGTCTCCTCGTGGTACGCGCGCACGCTCTCGGCGATCTCGGCCAGGTAGCGCACCCGCGACGGCGGCACGATGGCCGCGGACGCTTGCGAGGTACGGCCCTGGACGGGCGCCAGCAGGCCGGGGCCCGCCTGCAGGCCCTTCTCCGCCAGCAGGTCCTTGAGGTGGTGGTAGAGGGCGGTGACGCCGGCGTCGTTGTAGCGGGCCGCGATCGTGCCGAACACCGGCATGTCCTCGGGCCTGACGCCGAACGCCTCCCGGTTGCGCACCATCTGGCGGCGCACGTCGCGCAGCGCGTCCTCGGCCCCGCGCCGCTCGAACTTGTTGATCACCACGGCCTCGGCGAAGTCGAGCATGTCGATCTTCTCCAGCTGGGAGGCGGCGCCGAACTCCGGCGTCATCACGTAGATCGGCACGTCCACGTGCGGCACGATGCCGGCGTCGCCCTGCCCGATGCCGGGCGTCTCGACCACGACCAGGTCGTGCCCGGCGGCCCGGCAGGCGATGATCACGTCGTCCAGGCAGGCCGGCACCTCGCTGGGCGCGCCCCTGGTGGCGAGCGAGCGGAAGTAGGTCTGCGGGCTCAGGCTGTTCATCCTGATCCGGTCGCCGAGCAGCGCGCCGCCGCCCCGCCTGCGCGTCGGGTCGATGGCGATGACCGCGATGCGCAGCTTGTCGTCGTTGTCCACCCGGAACCGGCGGACCAGCTCGTCGGTGAGCGAGGACTTGCCCGACCCGCCGGTGCCCGTGATGCCCAGCACCGGGGCGTTCCTGCGGGCCGCGCGCAGTCCTTCGACCAGCTCCGCCGGGGCCCGTCCCGACTCGATGAGGGTGATCGCGCGGGCCAGCGCCGCCTGGTCGCCGGAGACCACGGCCTCCACCGAGGGCGCGCCCTCCAGCTCGACGTCGCACTCCTCGACCAACTTGTTGATCATCCCGGGCAGGCCCAGCCGCTGGCCGTCCTCGGGCGAGAAGACCCGCGCGACGCCCCGGGAGTGGAGCAGCTCGATCTCCTCGGGCACGATCACCCCGCCGCCGCCCCCGTACACCCTGATGTGGCCCGCGCCGCGCTCGCGCAGCAGGTCCACCAGGTAGGTGAAGAACTCCACGTGGCCGCCCTGGTAGGAGCTGATCGCCACGCCCTGGACGTCCTCCTGGATCGCGGCGTCGACGATCTCCTCCACCGAGCGGTTGTGCCCGAGATGGATGACCTCGGCCCCCTGGGTCTGGAGGATGCGCCGCATGATGTTGATCGCCGCGTCGTGACCGTCGAACAACGCCGCCGCCGTCACGAAACGTACGGGATGCACGGGTACATGCACGCCTGCTCACTCCTTCGTCAGTGGCCCTGTCATGAAGATACTAGGACGTCCTACTATTTCCCAGGCTTCCCTGGGTAGGGGTGCCTCATGCGTGCGATGACTTTGGTGCCGGGCAAGCAGGGCACGCTCGGCGTCACGGAGGTTCCCGATCCCCGGCCGAAGCCGGGCGAGCTGCTTGTCCAGGGCCTGGCGCTGGGCATCTGCGGGACCGACAGGGAGCTCGTCTCGGGCGAGTACGGCTTCCCGGGAGACGAGCCGATGATCCTCGGGCACGAGTCGCTGGGGCGGGTGCTGGAGGCGCCGGAGGGGTCCGCGTTCTCCCCCGGCGACCTGGTGGTGGGGGTGGTGCGCCGGCCCGACCCGGTGCCCTGCGGAGCCTGCGCCAGGGGCGAGTTCGACATGTGCCGCAACGGCGAGTACACCGAGCGCGGCATCAAGGAACGCGACGGCTACGGCAGCGAGCAGTGGACGGTCGAGGCCGGTTACGCGGTCAAGGTGGACCCGGCGCTGGGAGTGCTCGGCGTGCTGGTCGAGCCCACGTCCGTGCTGGCCAAGGCGTGGGAGCACATCGAGCGGATCGGCTCGCGGGCCTGGTTCCAGCCGGAGAGGGTGCTCGTCACCGGGGCCGGGCCCATCGGGCTGCTGGCGGCGCTGCTCAGCAAACAGCGCGGCCTGGAGGTGCACGTCCTGGACCGGGCGGAGAGCGGGCTCAAGCCCGAGCTGGTCACCGGCCTGGGCGCCACCTACCACTCGGGCAGCAGCCTGGACGCGGTCGGCGGCTACCGGCCCGACATCATCATCGAGGCGACCGGTTCCGGGTCACTCGTCTTCGAGTCCATGCTCAACACGGCGGCGGCCGGCATCGTCTGCTTGACCGGCGTCTCCAGCGGCGGACGGCACCTGCGGGCGGACGCGGGACAGATCAACCGCGACATCGTGCTGGAGAACGACGTCGTCTTCGGCACCGTCAACGCCAACCTGCGCCACTACCGGGACGCCGCGAAGGCCCTTCAGGAAGCGGACCGTTCCTGGCTGGACGCCCTCATCACCCGCCGCCTCCCGCTGAAGGAGTACGAGGCGGCCTTCGAGAAGGGCGACCACGTCAAGGTCGTCATCTCCCTGGAGTCCTGAGGTCAGGGCTGGGGGTCGTAGGGACGACGGCGACGGGGCGCGCCCGCGCCCACCGACTCCCGCGGCGGCGGCCCGGGCTGGGTGGGCACCGGGCTCCGCATGACGTACTGGGGTCCGATCCGCTCGATCTCCGGCTGGGCCGATGGCTCGTTCCACGGACCGTGACGATGATGGCCGCGGCGACGGCCCGCGAGGCGGAAGGCGATCACCACGGTGGTGACCACGATGAGGAGCAGCAGGGCCACCGGCGTGCCGATCAGGTCGAGCGGGTTGCTCCCGGGCTTGTCGGCCCGCTCGCGTAACGGGAACGGGTGCTCGGTCTCCCGGATCTCCGTCCGCTCGGCGTTGGCCTGGACGACCCGCGGCAGGCCGTAGCCCACGACCTTGTCGGTGTCGCGGACCTTGCGCTTGAGCCACACGCGGTCGACGTTCGCCTCGATGGTGTGGATCTTGCCGCCTTCGACCCGTTCGACGATGCCGACGTGGTCGACGCCCTTGTAGCTCTTGCCGCCCCGCCAGTCGAAGAAGACCAGCGCCCCGGGTTCGGGCTTCTTCGTCCAGGCGCCCTGCTCGATGAACCAGACGGCATGGGACGGTGTCCAGGCGAACTGGCCGACGTACTCACCGATGCCGGCCTTGTCGGCGGCCCAGGCGATGAACATGTCACACCACGGCGCGTCCTTGTACTGGGGGTCCTGGACGCGCTCGGCGTACCAGTGGCCGAACTTGGTGTGCTGGCCGTCCTTCTCCCGGTACCCGAGTTCCTTTCGGACCGTTTTGAGTAACTTATCCGCGATCGGGTCCAGCTCGACTCCCCCCAGAGGCGTGGCAGATCACGATGGACTGTAATCGCGGCATCTCGGATGTGCGCGTGACACCCGGAAAGTGTCAAGCTATGAGCCGATATTTCGGTTGTGGTGCGCAAGTGAGACCAGAGGCAGGTGGGACCGGTGGTGTTACGCGCCCGCGCCCACGCGGTAGATCTGGTCGTCTCCCGCGCCGGGGGCGACCACGTCGGCCACGATGACGGTCACGTTGTCGGGCGAGCCCCCCTCGTTGGCCAGATCGATCAACCGCTGGACGGCCGCCGCCGGGTCTGCCACCGTGGTCAGCACCTCGTGCAGGACCTCGGGCCCGAGCACCGTCGTGAGCCCGTCGGAGCAGAGGAGGTAGCGATCGTCGGGGTCGGCCTCACGCAGCGCCAGGTCGGCGTCAGCCCTGCCCTCGCTGCCCAGCACGCGCAGCACCATCGAGCGGCGCGGGTGGACCGCGGCCTGGTCCTCGGTGATACGCCCCTCGTCGACCATCGACTGGACGAGCGTGTGGTCCTTGGTCATCTGGTAAAGAGCGCCGTCGCGAAGCAGGTATCCGCGAGAATCACCCAAGTGGGCCAGCGAGAACCGGAAGCCGTCGAACAACATCGCGGTCACCGTCGTGCCCATGCCCCTGCGCGCGGGGTCGATCTCGGCCAGCTCGACAAGCCTGCGCCCGGCCTCGCGGACCGCGCCGTCGAGCGCCGACTCCAGGTCGCACCCCGTCTCGGGAAGCGTGGCGTCGAGCTCGCGCATGACGGCGATCGCCGCCGCGCTCGCCAGCTCGCCGGCCGCGTGTCCGCCCATCCCGTCAGCCACCACGAGCAACCGGCCACTCGCGTATCCGGAATCCTCATTCTGCTCCCGGCGGCGGCCCACATCTGATCCGGCGGCATAGCGGATGTTGTGCTTCATACCCCGCAGTAAATCACTGGTTGAAAGACTTCACAAGCAGATGCGCTGAAGACTCCATTGAACTATGGTGGCCCCATGAGCCACGACCCGACCCTGAACGCCGGGGACATCGCCCGGCTCGCCGGTGTCGGGCGTGCCGCCGTCAGCAACTGGCGCCGCCGCCACGACGACTTCCCCTTGCCCATAGGCGGCACGGCCAGTCAACCCCTCTTCTCGCTGCCGCAAGTGGAGGCGTGGCTGCGCCGCTACGGGAAGTCCTACCAGTTGTCGGTGGCGGACCGTGCGTGGCAACGCCTGAAAACCGCGGGAGATTTGCGACTCGGCGAGGTGGTGGCCCAGGCCGGCGCCCTGCTGACCTCGGGCGACAGCGAACTCGAGCCCGAGCAGGAGGAGCCGGTGTCGGAGCTGGCCGAGCGCCACGGGGCGCTGACGGCCTACGAGTTCCTCGTCGAGCGCTATCTGGAGGCCCACTCCCGGCAGCTCTCCGTCACCCGCGACGACATCGCCGGCCTGATGGTCGCCCTCGTCGGCGATGCCCCCACCGTCCTCGACCCCGCCTGCGGCGTCGGCACCCTCCTGCTCCACGCCGCCGGCGGGGGCGGGGCGGTGACGCGGCGGCTGCTCGGGCAGGAGCTGAGCGAGAGCTCCGCCGCGATCGCGGCCTCGCGGCTGCGCCTGCGCGACGCCGACGCCACGATCACGTCCGGCGACGCCATGCGGCACGACGCGTTCGCCGGCGAGAAGGCCGACGCGGTCGTCTGCGACCCGCCGTTCAACGAGCGCGCCTGGGGTTACGAGGATCTGGTCGGCGACCCCCGGTGGGAGTACGGCCTGCCGCCGCGCGGCGAGCCCGAGCTGGCCTGGGTGCAACACTGCCTGACCCACGTCAAGCCGGGCGGCCTGGTCGCGATCCTCATGCCGCCCGCCGCCGCGAGCCGCAAAGCAGGCCGGCGCATCCGCGCCAACCTGCTGCGCGCCGGTGCGCTGCGTGCCGTGGTGGCCCTGCCCGGCTGCGACCTGTGGCTGCTGCGCCGCCCGGCCGCGGGCGAGCGGCCGCCGTCCGACGTGCTGATCCTCGACGCCGCCGCCGACCCGTCCGTCGTGGAGCCGGCCTGGCGCGCCTACCTGCGCGACGGCTCCGGCCAGACCGTACGCATCATCGACCTGCTGGCCGACGAGGTCGACATGACCCCGGCCCGCCACCAGCGGCGGGAGAACGTGGGCCGGGCGTTCGCCGAGACCCGCGACCGGTTCCTGGCGGCCGCGACCACGCCGCCCGACCTCAAGGTGCTGGAGCAGCCGCTCGACCAGCCCGCCACCACGGTCGGCGACCTGATCAAGGAGGGCCTGGTGGCGGTCTCGCAGGCCCCGCCCAGGATGGCCGTCGGCGACGGCGACCTCCCGGTGCTGACCGCCGACGACCTGTCCGCCGGGGCTCCCCCGTCCGGCCGCACCATCAGCCAGCGGGGCCTGGTCCCGATCCAGCCGGGTGACGTGGTCGCCTCCTACTCCTCCGTACGGGTGATCTCCGACGGCGGCGGCGTGCTCGGCCCGCAGCTGACGCTCTACCGCGTCGACGCCCGCAGGCTCGACCCCGACTTCCTGGCGGGCTTCCTGCGCGCGGCCGGGAGCCGCGCGTCCACCGGCTCCAGCAGGTTCGACGTGCGGCGCACCCGCCTGCCGCGGCTCTCGCTCAAGGAGCAGCGCCCGTACGGGGAGGCGTTCCGGCAGCTCGCGGTGCTCGAAGACGCGCTGCGGGAGACGTCGGAGCTGGGCCAGACGCTGATCCGGCTGGGTCTCGACGGGCTCACCGACGGCCACCTGCACCCACAGTCCTGACGGTGTAGTTTTTCCCCGGAAGGGCGCGGGAGGGGGGCATATGGTCATCGGCGACCGCTATGTGCTCGACGATCTTCCTCTCGGCCAGGGCGGCATGGGCGCCGTCTACGCGGGCCACGACCGCCACCTCGATCGCAAGGTCGCGGTCAAGCTGCTGCGCCTGCCCAGCGGCCCCGATCAGGAGCTGGAGCTCCGCTTCACCCGCGAGGCGCGCATCCTGGCCCGGCTCGAACACCCGGGCGCTCCCGTCCTCTATGACTTCGGCACCCACGAGCAGCGGCTCTACCAGGTGATGCAGTTCATCGAGGGCGTCACGGTGGCCGACGTGGTGAGCGAGCACGGGCCGCTGCCGGTGCCGTGGGCCGCCGCCATCGCCGCGCAGGCCTGCGCCGTCCTGACGGCCGCGCACGCGCTGTCGATCTGTCACCGCGACCTCAAGCCGACCAACCTCATGCTCTGCCCCGACGGCAGCGTCAAGGTGCTCGACTTCGGCCTGGCGATGCTCCGGGACGCCGACGTGACGACCTTCACCCGGATCGGGCAGATCCTGGGCACGCCCGCCTACATGGCCCCGGAGCAGATCCAGCACGGCGTCGCCGAGCCCCGCAGCGACCTCTACTCCCTGGGCTGCGTCCTGCACGAGATGCTGACGGGCAGGCAGCTGTTCACCGGGCCGACCGACTACGTGGTGTTCGAGAAGCAGGTGAAGGAGCGGCCACCGGCCATCCCCGGGCTTCCCGCCGGGCTGGGCGCCCTCCTGGCCCGGCTGCTGGAGAAGCAGCCGGGCGACCGGCCCGCCGACGCCGACGAGCTCTACCGGTTGCTGGAACCGTTCGCGGTGGCGCTGCCGATGCTGCCGGGCTTCCTCACGTCCTCTCCCAGCCCGGGGCGGATGTACGCGCGGATGGTCGGCCGGGTGCTCAGCTGACGACCGCGGCCGCGCCGAGTCGGTGCGCCTGCGCGCCCTCGACCTGCTGAGAGAGCGCTCCCTGGGCGAGTACGGGCTGCGGCTCCGGCGCGCGCCGGGCATCGCGGTGTTCGAGGAGGTCCGGCCTCAGCCTGGTCACCGAGCAGGGCTGGAAGGACCCGCCACCACCCGCACGGCAAGGCTTTCCCCGTCCTGAGATCGCTCTCTTCATAACAGGGATCGTTACCCAACAGCCGTTGACAGCCCGCGGTGATCTGGCCGAAAGTTTTCGGAGAGCGCTCTCTTGCAACTTCCCCCCAAGGCTCCCAGTCCCGGAGGGCTCCATGGCTCCTCGTTTCCGGCGCATCGCCGTACCCTTGATCACCGCGTCCCTGCTCGGCCTCGCCACCGCGTGCGGTGGCGGCGGCGGGGGTGGCGGCGGCGACACCGCAGGCGCCGACGCCGCGCCCGCGGAGAAGATCAAGCTGACCGTCAACCTCTTCGGCGACTTCGGCTTCAAGCCGCTCTACGAGGAGTACAAGAAGACCCACCCGAACGTCGAGATCGTCGAGAACGTCACCCAGTTCAACGACCACCACAACAACCTCGTCAAGCGGCTGGCCACGAACGCCGGCGCCGCCGACATCGAGGGCGTCGAGGTGGGCTACATCAGCACCTTCACCGCGCAGCCGCAGAAGTTCACCGACCTCAAGCAGTTCGGGCTCGACAAGCGGCAGCCGGAGTACCTCGACTGGAAGTGGCAGCAGGGCCTCAGCAAGGACGGCGGGCAGCTGCTCGGCCTCGGCACCGACGTCGGCGGCCTGGCCATGTGCTACCGCAAGGACCTGTTCAAGAAGGCCGGGCTGCCCGAGGACCGGGAGGAGGTCGGGCAGCTCTGGCCGACGTGGGACGACTACATCGCCACCGGCAAGAAGTTCGCCGCCGCGAACGTGGAGGGCGCCAAGTTCGTCGACTCCCCCGGTGAGATCTTCCGCGCCATGGTGAACCAGGCGCCCGTCGGGCTCTACGACGCGCAGGACACGATCATCGTGGACTCCAACCCGGACGTGAAGAAGGCCTGGGACCTGTCCAACCAGATCACCACCGAGGGCCTGACCGCCAAGCTCGCGGCCTTCTCGCCGCCGTGGAACACCGGCTTCGCCAAGGGCTCGTTCGCCACCATCATCTGCCCGGCCTGGATGACCGGGTTCATCCAGGAGCAGGCCCAGGACGCCTCCGGCAAGTGGGACATCGCCACCGTGCCCGGCGGCTCCGGCAACAGCGGCGGCTCCCACCTGATGGTGCCCGCGCAGAGCAAGCACCCGAAGGAGGCCGCCGAGCTGATCGACTTCCTGACCTCCAAGGAGAACCAGGCCAAGGTCTTCAAGGAGGAGGGCACCTTCCCGTCCATCCCCGCCCTGTACGACGACCCGTCGATCCAGTCGTTCACCAAGCCGTTCTTCGGTGACGCCCCGATCGGCAAGATCTACTCCGAGGCCGCCAAGGCGCTGAAGCCGCAGCACCTCGGCCCGAAGGAGGCCGACGTACGGGTCGCCATCGGCAACGGCCTGGGCCGGGTCGAGCAGGGCAAGCAGACCCCGGACGAGGCGTGGGCGCAGGTTCTCGAGGACGTCAAGAAGATCAAATGAGCACCCTCCCTCTCGCTGTAGGGCGGAGGCGTAGGACAAGTGTGCGGCACACCCTCGACACGAGGGTGTCGCCGTACGCCTACGTGGCGCCCTTCTTCCTGCTGTTCGCCGCGTTCGGCCTGTTCCCGCTCGCCTACACGGCCTGGGTCAGCCTGCACGAGTGGACGCTCCTGGACGAGGAGCAGACCTTCGTCGGGATGCGGAACTACGGGACGCTGCTGGCCGACGACTACTTCTGGAACGCCACCTTCAACACCCTGTCGATCGGCATCCTGTCGACCGCGCCGCAGCTCGTGCTGGCCATCTGGCTGGCGCACCTGCTGAACAGGCGGCTGCGCTTCCAGACCCTCTTCCGGGTCTCGCTGCTGGTGCCCAACGTCACCAGCGTCGTGGCCGTGGTGGTCATCTTCAGCCAGCTGTTCGGGCGGGACTTCGGCCTGATCAACTGGGTGCTGTCGTGGTTCGGCGTGGGCCAGATCGACTGGGCCGCCGGCACCGCGACCTCGCACCTCGCCCTCTCGGTGATGATCATGTGGCGGTGGACGGGCTACAACGCGCTCATCTTCCTGGCCGCCATGCAGGCCGTGCCGCGCGAGCTGTACGAGGCCGCCACCCTGGACGGGGCGAGCAACCTCAAGCAGTTGGTCAGGATCACCGTGCCGATGATCCGGCCGACGATCATCTTCGTGGTCATCGTCTCGACCATCGGCGCCATGCAGGTCATCGCCGAGCCGCTGCTCTTCGGCACCAGCAGCGGCGGCGGGGGCGGCCTCGTCACGGGCGGGCCCGACCGGCAGTTCCAGACGCTGGCGCTCTACGTCTACGAGCACGGGTTCACCAAGTTCGACTTCGGCTACGCCTCGGCGGCCTCGTGGGTGATGTTCCTGTTCGTCGTGGTCGTCGCCGGCATCAACTACCTGGTGACCAGGCGCGTGAAGGGCGGAGTGATATGAAGCTGCGCTATCTGACGCTGACGGCGGTGGCGTTCTTCTCCGCTTTCCCGCTCTACTACAGCGTGGTGGTGGCCTCCCGGCACAACTCGGCGCTGGCCCAGGTGCCGCCGCCGCTGCTGCCCGGCGGCAACTTCTTCGCCAACGTGGCCCGCGTCTTCGACACGGTGCCGTTCGGGCTGGCGCTGCTCAACTCGTTCATCGTGGCCGGGTCGATCTCGATCGCGGTGATGTTCTTCTCGACGCTGGCCGGGTTCGCCTTCGCCAAGCTGCGCTTCAGGGGCAAGAACATCATGCTCGTGATCACGGTCGCGACCATGATGGTGCCGGCCCAGCTGGGCATCATCCCGCTCTACATGCTCATGATCAAGCTGGAGTGGACCGGCACCAACTACGCGCTGATCGTGCCGGCACTGGTCAACGCCTTCGGCGTGTTCTTCATGACGCAGTACCTGAGCAGGGCGCTGCCGACGGAGCTGCTGGAGGCGGGGCGGGTCGACGGCTGCACGACCTGGGGGCTGTTCTGGCACGTCGTGCTGCCCGCCGCCCGGCCCGCGGCGGCCGTGCTGGGCATGCTGACGTTCATGTCGGCCTGGAACGACTACTTCTGGCCGCTCGTCGTGCTCACCCCGGACAACCCGACGGTCCAGGTGGCGCTGTCGACGCTGGCCAGCGGATACGTCAACGACTACGTACTGGGCCTGGCGGGCACGGCGGTGGGGACCCTGCCGCTCGTCATCGTCTTCGCCCTGTTCGGCAAGCAAATCATCGGCGGAATCATGCAAGGAGCGGTCAAGGGATGATTTTCCCGGAAAACTTCGTCTGGGGTGCCGCTACGGCTTCCTATCAGATCGAGGGGGCGGTCAAGGAGGACGGGCGAGGCCAGTCGATCTGGGACACCTTCTCCCACGCCCCCGGCAACGTGGCCGACGGCGACACCGGCGACGTCGCCTGCGACCACTACCACCGATACCGCGACGACGTCGCCCTCATGCGCGAGCTGGGCCTGGCCGCTTACCGGTTCTCGGTGGCCTGGCCGCGCATCCAGCCCGACGGGCGCGGGCCGGCGAACCCGCGCGGGCTGGCCTTCTACGACAGGCTCGTGGACGAGCTGCTGGAGGCCGGGATCTCCCCGTACCTCACGCTCTACCACTGGGACCTCCCGCAGGCGCTGGAGGACCGGGGCGGCTGGGCGGACCGCGACACCGCCTACCGCTTCGCCGAGTACGCGGCCGTCGTGCACGACCGGCTGGGCGACCGCGTCCAGAACTGGGCGACGCTGAACGAGCCGTGGGTGGCGGCCTTCCTCGGCTACGGCAACGGCGTGCACGCGCCCGGCCGCAAGGACCCGGCCTCCGCCATGCGCTCGGCCCACCACCTGCTGCTGGGCCATGGCCTGGCGGCGGCCCGGCTGCGGGAGGCGGGCGCGGCCGGCATCATGCTGGTCGTCAACTCCTCCCCCGTGCTCACCCCGGCCCAGGTGAACGACCACGAGGCGGTGCCGGACGAGGCCGACGCGGCGGCCGTCGACCGGGTCCACGCGCTGCTGACCCGGCAGTTCCTGGACCCCGCGCTCCACGGCCGCTACCCAAAGGAGGTGCTGGCCGCCGCCGGGCGCAACGGCGGCACCGGCCACATCCTGGACGGCGACCTGGAGGCGATCAACGCGCCGATCGACCTGATCGGGATCAACTACTACAACCCGTGCGTCGTCGAGGCGGGGCCCGGGCTGCCGGCGGACGCGGCCTGGCCGGGTTCGGAGGACATCCGCTTCGCCCCCGCCGACGCGCCGGTCACCGCGATGGGCTGGCCGATCGTGCCCGACGGCCTGTCGCGGCTGCTGGTGCGGCTGTCGAAGGACTATCCGGACGTGGGCCTCATGGTCACCGAGAACGGCGCGGCCTTCGACGACGTGGTGGAGGACGGCAGGGTCCACGACGCGGACCGGGTGTCCTTCCTCCGCGGCCACCTGCGCGAGGTGGGCCGGGCCATCGAGGCGGGGGCCGACCTCCGGGGGTATCTCGTCTGGTCGCTGCTCGACAACTTCGAGTGGGCGGAGGGCTACCGGCGCAGGTTCGGCATCGTGCACGTGGACTACGCGACGCAGGTCAGGGTCCTCAAGGACAGCGCGCTGTGGTATCGCGATGTGATCGCCGCGAACCGCCTGTAGATTTCCTTCCGTGCCCTCCCTTTTGGTGTTGCCATGAGACGTCCCACCCTGGAAGCGGTCGCGGCCCGCGCGGGCGTCTCGCGGGCCACCGCGTCCCGTGTCGTCAACGGCCAGACGACGGTGGCCCCGCAGATCCGCGACGCCGTGCTGCGCGCCATCGACGAGCTGGGCTACGTGCCCAACTCGGCGGCGCGCAGCCTGGTCACCCAGCGCACCGACTCGATCGCCCTGGTCGTCTCCGAGCCGCCGACCAGGGTGTTCTCGGAGGACCCGCTGTTCTCCACGGTGATCCGCTCGGCCAGCCTGGAGCTGGAGACGGTCAACAAGCAGGTCGTGCTCATGCTGGCCTCGTCGGCCAAGAGCCACGCCCGGGTGGAGCGTTACATCGCGGGCGGGCACGTCGACGGGGTCATGCTCATCTCCATGCACGGCGCCGACCCGCTGCCGAGCGCGCTGTCCCGGCTGCGCGTCCCGGTCGTCTCGTACGGCCGGCCCGCCGTCCCGGTCGACATCCCGTACGCCGACAACGACAACGTGGGCGGGGCCGAGGCCGCGGTGCGCCATCTGGTGGAGCAGGGGCGCAGGCGCATCGCCACCATCGCGGGGCCGCAGGACATGATCGGCGGGCAGGACAGGCTCACCGGCTACCGCAACGTGCTGCGCGACTCCGACCGCCGCTCGATCGTCGCCGTGGGCGACTTCACCCGCGAATCCGGCGCGGTCGCCATGCGGCAGCTCCTCGGCGACGACCCGCAGCTCGACGCGGTGTTCGTGGCCAACGACCTGATGGCGGTGGGCGCCCTGCAGTCGCTGCGGCAGGCGGGCCGGCGGGTGCCCGACGACGTGGCGCTGGTGGGCTTCGACGACATCGAGGCGGCCAAGTACACCGAGCCGCCGCTGACCACGATCCGCCACCCGGTCATCGAGCAGACGGCGGCGATGGTGCGGCTGCTGCTGGACCTGTTCGAGGGCCTCCCGGCCGAGCCGGTCGTCCTCCCGACGGAGCTGGTGATCCGCGAGTCCACCTGACAGGGGCCCTTGACAGGCGATCTTTCCGCGTATGACAGTCGAGCAGCGAAAACTGTCACGCAGAAAGGCGCTCTTCATGAAGAAAATCGCCACGCTCGTGGCCTTATGCCTGGCCGCGGCCCTGTTACCCGCCGGCAGCGCGTCCGCCGACGTCACCGGCCCGCCGGTGCTGAACGCGCCCGTGTTCAACGACCCGGTCGCCGACTCCGGCGTGCCCGGCACGCCCAGCGCCCAGCAGTCGGCCGTGATGGACCAGCTCATCCGGCTGATCAGGGCCGCCAGGACGGCCAGCGAGATCAGGTTCGTCAACCACCAGTTCTCCCCCGGCCAGCGCTCCACCGAGGTGGCCGACGCGCTCATCCAGGCGCACCAGCGCGGCGTCCGCGTCAAGGTCATCCTCGACGACATGGAGAACGGGGCCAACGACGAGATCACCGCCCGCCTCAAGGCCGTGCTCGGCGCGAACGAGAGCGCCGGCTCGTACGTGATCGGCTGCGAGTATCCCAACCCGTCGGCGGTCGACCGCGGCTGCATCGGCCGCGACTACCTGCACAGCAAGTTCGCGCTGTTCTCCGGCATCGAGGTGGACGGGACCACGCACGGGAACGTCGTCTTCCAGACCTCGTCCAACCTGTCCGACTGGTATCTGTACAACTCCTACAACGACGCGTTCACCCTGACCGACGCCGCCGTCTACAACGGTTACTACAAGTACTTCGACGACCTGCGCCTAGGCCGGCGGCAGGCGCCCAACCCCGCCTACTACTGGACCACCCCGACCGGCTCGAAGTACCGGGCCACGTTCTTCCCGCGCGCCAGGTCGAGCGGCGACCCCATCGCCAACATCCTCAAGCTCGTCGAGTGCCGCTACCAGGACACCGACGGGGTCTACCGCCAGACCGACATCAGGCTCGTGCTGACCCACTTCAACCAGCACCGGCTGGCCATCGCCCAGGAGCTGGTCCGGCTGCGGGGCGAGAACTGCTGGGTGGACCTGGTCTACTACAAGAGCGCCGACGGCACCGGCAACGCCGACGCCACCATCGGCGCCGAGCTGGCCAAGACCGTCAACGGCCGCCGCATCCAGGTGACCCCCTGCCGCTTCACCGCCGGCGGCCGCTCGGTCGTGCCGCACCTGAAGCTGATGATGACCGACGGCTTCTACGACGACGACATCACGCCCCGCGTCTACACCGGCAGCGCCAACTTCACCCACCTGGAGAACGCGGACGACGCCCAGATCAGGATCTCCGGGCGGGACGTGCACACCGAGTACCTGTCGTACTTCTACAAGGTGCGCGACACCTGCAAGAACCGCACCTGATCAGGCCACGCGGTCCAGGAAGGCATGCAGGTTGGCCGTCATGCGGTCGACCTGCTCGTCCAGGGTCAGCGACTCCTCCAGGCGCTCGCCGAACTCCGGCTTGCGCCTGCCTCGCACGTACAGCGGGCACGCGAGGTCGGCGCACACGTAGGCGCCCACCGAGTCGGCCTCGCCGCGGCGCCTGCGGGCCGAGACGAGGGCGACGCCGCTGCCGGTGTGGGTGGTGAGGCAGAGCGAGCACATGCTGCGGCGCTGGTGGCCGTGGCGGGCGGTGACGAGGCGGAGCGCGACGCCGACCGGGCCGCCGTCGCGCTCGGCCACCAGGTAGGCGCGGTCGGGGGCCTTCGGGTCGCGCCAGCCGAGGAAGTCCAGGTCGTCCCAGGGCTGGCCGGGCAGGTCACGCGGCACGTGCAGACGGGACGCCTCACCCTTGGTGCAGTTGACGAACGAGGTGCGAATCTGGGGTTCGGTGAGAGGTCTCATGAATTCCAGGCTAGGAGGCCCAGGCAAGCGATTATTTGCCGAAGGATGCTGATCTCGATACAGATGTGACCAAAGGATGCCATCGTGGTGCGGTCCTTTCATCCCATCGACAGGGAGACGGATCGTGCCGAAGCTCGCCGTGGTGGCATCGGCCATCGGCCTGGTGCTCCTGTCCGCCGCCGCACCCGCGCAGGCGGCCGACAAGACGTTGACGGTGGCGTACACCTGCTCCGGAGGCCCCTTCAGCAACACCACGCTGAGCGTGCCGATCGTCGTGCCGGACACCGCGAGCGGCTCGTTCGAGGCGAAGTGGGCCATCCCCGCGCTGACCCTGCGCACCGCGCCGACCGCCACCACCCAGGTCCAGGTCAACGGCAAGCTCGCGGTCACCGGCGGCACCCACGCCGACCTGGCGAAGACCGGCGCGAGCGTCACGCCCGGCACCACCGCGGTGCCCACCGGCCAGGTGACGAGCACCGTACAGATCACCGCCACCACCGGCGGCCAGGTGACGATCAAGCCCTCCACCGAGACCGGCAGCCTCAAGCTCGCCCTGGCCGTCACCCCCACCGACGTGACGACGTGCACCACCACCGGCACCGAGAGCGTGACCGTCACGGTCGGCCAGGACGGAGGCGGCGGCACCGGTGACGTGGTCGACTACACCTGCACCCCCACCTCCGGCGCGCCCCAGACCGTCCGCATCAGGACCGCCCTGACGCTGCCGGCCGCCAACCCCAAGGTCGGCGAGCAGTTCACGATCGGCTGGAAGGGCACGTACGAGAGCGGCGCCGAGCTGGAAGCGCCCAACGGGCTGCCGACGACGGGTCTCAAGATGTACGCGTACGCGTCGATCTCCGGCCTGACCGGGCTCACCTCGGCCACCGGCGTCGGCGAGCTGAGCGGCGTCGCCGTCGGTCAGCCGATCGCGCTGCCAGCCTCGGTGGACATGAAGACGACCTCGGGGCGGGCGGGCACCGCGACCGTGAAACCCGCCTCCGTCAACTTCGGGCCGCGGCCGACGGAGCCCCTCATCGAGTGCGAGCCGACCAGCCCTGGTTCGCTCAAGACCTACACCCTGACCGTCGGCGACGGGTCCGCCTCGCCCTCCGCCTCCGCCACCCCGACCAAGACGGCCGTCGTCACCGTGACCCCCACCGAGGACGACTCCGAGGAACCCCGGAGGTCGATCACCCCCCGTGAAGGGGTCGCCACCGGGGCCGGCGGCGACGCGGGCCCCGACGGGCGGATGTTCGTCCTGGCCGGGTCCGCTCTCGTCCTGGCCGCCGGCGCGGGCGGCCTGCTCCTCCGCCGCCGGGCCCATCCCCTCAGGTAGGGCCTTCGTACGGTCAGCGGGGAGCCGGGCTCCCCGGACCCCGGCGTGAGGCGAGTTCCGCAGGGAGACGGTCCTTGTAACGTGGTGCCGACGCAGCCGTCCACGCTGGGAGCAGCCGCATGCGCTGGCAGGTCCACTCGGAAGAACCGCTCTACTCTGACCGCTGGATCGACGTCCGGGTGGCCGATGTGGAGTTGCCGGACGGCAGACACCTCGATCACCGGCTCATCCGTACGGCGCCCGGGGCCGGTGCGGTCGTCACCGACGGGCGGGGCCGGGTGCTGCTGATCTGGCGGCACCGGTTCATCACCGACACGTGGGGCTGGGAGATCCCGATCGGCAAGGTCGACGAGGGCGAGGAGCCGATCGCGGCCGCCGCCCGCGAGGTCGAGGAAGAGACCGGCTGGCGTCCCGGCCCGCTGCGTCCGCTGCTCTACACCCAGCCGACGAGCGGCATCTCCGACTCCGAGCACCACATCTTCCGTGCCGACACCGCCCGGCACATCGGCCCGCCCACCGAGCCGTGGGAGGCCGAGCGCATCGAGTGGGTGCCGCTCTCCGAGATCCGGCGGCTGATCGACAAGCGCGACATCGTGAGCGGGACGAGCATGAACGCACTGCTCTACCTGCTCACCGAGTTGTAGGCGCTGCCGCATCGTCGTCCGGGATCATCTTCGGCTGTCGCGGGGTAATCGAACTCGGCGAGCACCGTCGTCGACGAGCCCACCTTCGCCGGCACGAAGGTGCGCCGATGCTCCTAAAAGTCGCTCTCTAGATCCACTCTTCTCTTCAGCCTGTTGCCTTGGCTAGCAGGCCAGAAACCGTCGTGCTGAAGGCGCCCGACCACGATCCCCGGCGCGATGCCCAGTTCATGCGCGAACGCCTCAACCGAGCCAAGGGACTTGAGAGAAGACAGCTCGGACAGAAGCTTTCGCGGGATCAAGAGATCAGAGGCGAATCGATCCGCTTCCGCTTCCTTCGGGTCATCGGCCGACACGCTGTCCTCGATCCAGATGTCGTTCTTCCCGTGCAGGACGATATGGCCCATCTCGTGGAAGAAGGTGAACCAGAAATGGTCGTCCGTCCGATACCGGAGGCTGAGCAGGAGCATGGCCTTGCCCGGGGAAAGCCAGCAGGTGGCTCCACTGGCCCGCGCGCCGGTGATTTCGCGTACGAAGACAACGGCCACACCATGCTGGGCACAGATGTCACGCATGATCGGGGCAATGATGTCGGGCGGCTGAGTGGTCAGCTGACGTAGCCGCGGCAGAGCAGCGCGAAGCCCTGCGGCGTCGAACTCCCGGCACTCGACATCACGGGCAGCGAGTTCTCCGAGACGGAGCCACACGGCCACCGCGCTCGGGATGGCCTCGAACGATCTGGTCCGGCGGAAGGACGCGACGGGGCTTTCGTAGAGGTCCTGCCACGTGGACAGGTGAGCAACGCCGAACAGGGCCAGCAATTGCTGCACGCGGGAAATATCATCCTTGGGCTCCTCAGGAAGGATCCCTCGCCTGACCAGCTCACGAACGGGCATGCTTCTCGCCCAAGGAACCGCCGCCGCCAATTCGCCTTCAAGCCGCAGCCTCTGCTGCGCAGACTGGTAGTCCGCCTCAAGACGGTTCCACAACCGAGCAGGCATGCCGGTTACCAATTCAAGCCGCTGAGCGACATCGCTGCTCAGCGGCACCAACCCTTGAATGAGTCGGTTGACGTGTTTCGGGCTCAGGCCGAGCCGTGCCGCAAGCTCACGCTGGCTCATACCGAGATCGTCAAGGAACTCGCGGATCGTCTCCCCTGGAGGCACGGCGTAATCGGGAACGCCGGACGTGTGAAAATCGATGGCCGCCATCCCTCACGCTCCTCTCGAACTGCGTTGATCAGCCGTGGTAGTCGACGATCTCTATGACCAGAGCTGCCGCCCCTTCCTCTATCCCCCGTTCCTTCTTCTCCTCCGACGTCATGAGCCTGAACACCATCCGCCATCCCTGATGGAGATCCATGGCGTAGCAGTCGGCGTACGTTCCTCGCAGGGGGTGGCACCGCCCTGGCATGGTGAAGAGTTCGTCGAGGGTCTCGGCAGCCCGCAGGGCCTGCAGACGTTGCCCCACCTTGCGAGCCCCCTCACGACCATAGGCCCTGACCAGGTCCCGGGCGGACAGGCACAGGAGCTCCAAGCGACTGCTCGCATAGAACACCTCCATCTGCGCCGACCCCCATTATTAACCAACTTGGTAAACGAGACCCTCCACGGAGAGGCACGTTAACATCACTTTCCGTGATCATCAGAGAGATCGTCAGCTGGAGTTCCAAGCGGGTGAAGCCAGGTCGAGCGGTGCTGACCGTGGACGCCGCACGGTGGAACGCCACGGCCAAGGAGCTGGGCGGGCGCCTGCGGGTGGTCGAGGTCTGCCAGCTTGCCGGCTAGACGCGGAAGACGCGGAGTTGGAGGGCCAGCGTGGCGTAGTAGCCGGTCAGCGTGGTCAGCTCGAAGAGGGCCGGCGCCGGTAGGAGGGTGTACTCCTCGTCGCCCAGGTCCCCGTTCGTCACGAGGGCACGGGTGACGCGGAGGACGGCGGCCTCCTCCGGGTCCTCCAGAGCAAGCGGCTCTCCCGTACGGACAGCGGCGAGCTGGGCGTCGGTGAAGCCCAGGCCGGTGGCGATCTTCTCGTGGACCTGGAGCTCGAAGGTGCTGGACCAGTGGGCGGCGACGATCAGGATGGCCAGCTCGCGGCACCGGTCCGTCATGGACGAGCGGTAGCGGATGGCGGCGCCCAGCTCCTGGAGGGGGTCCCCCAGGGCGGGGCTGAGGAGCATGGCGTTGAAGGGGCCGACCAGCGCGCCCTGGTCGTCGAGCATCGAGGCGCCGCGGGGGCCGGCGTTGATGCGGTCGTAGAGGGCGCGGGCGTCGGCGTCGAGCTGGGCGGGCGGCATCGGGCGAAGGCGCTTCACCGCACCGATGCTAGCCCGCCCCGATCATGGGGTGCGCAGCCAGGCGGTGGTGTCCGGAGGCAGGAGGCGGTCCTCCAGCCGGCCGCTCGCCAGGAGCACCGCCCCGTCCGGCAGCGGGACGGGGTCCGGGCCGAGGTTGGCGACGCAGGTGACGCCCGAGTCGCGGGTGAAGGCCAGGACCCGGTCCCCGTACGGGAGCCAGGCGAGGGTCCCGTCCCCGAAGCACTCCCGGCGCAGGCGCAGCCCCGTGCGGTACAGGTTGAGCATGGAGTCCAGGTCGGCGAGCTGGGCCTCGGCCGTGAGCTTGCGCCAGCTCTCCGGCTGCGGCAGCCACGGCGACGGCCCGCCGAAGCCGAACGGCGGCTCGTCGCCGGACCAGGGCAGGGGGACGCGGCAGCCGTCGCGGCCGGGGTTCGTGCCGCCGGACCGGGCGTACATGGGGTCCTGGCGCAGCTCGTCGGGCAGGTCCTCGACCTCGGGCAGGCCGAGCTCCTCTCCTTGGTAGACGTAGAGGCCGCCGGGCAGGGCCATGGCCAGGAGGGCGGCGGCGCGGGCGCGGCGGTAGCCCAGTTCGGGGTCGGAGGGGGTGCCGTGGAGGGCGCCGCCGTGGGCGAAGCTGGTGTCGGCGCGGCCGTAACGGGTGACGGGGCGGGTCACGTCGTGGTTGGACAGGACCCAGGTGGGCGGGGCGCCGACGGTGGCGTGCGTGGTGAGGGTGAGGTCGATGACGCGGCGCAGCTCCTCCGGGTCCCAGGGGCATGACAGGAAGTCGAAGTTGAAGGCGGTGTGCAGCTCGTCGGGCCGCAGGTAGCGGGCGAAGCGTTCCTGGTCGGGCAGCCACAGCTCGCCGATCAGCACGCGGTCCTCGTACGAGTCCGCGATGGTCCGCCAGCGGCGGTAGACGTCGTGGACGGGGTCGAGGTCCTCCCACGCGGTGTCGGACTTGTGGAGCAGGGCGGCCGAGTCGATGCGGACGCCGTCCACGCCGCGGTCGAACCAGAACCGCAGCACGTCCTCGAACTCCCGGTGCACCTCCGGGTTGTCCCAGTTGAAGTCGGGCTGTTCCGGGGCGAACAGGTGGAGGTACCACTGGCCGTCAGGCACCTGCGTCCAGGCGGGACCCCCGAAGATCGACTGCCAGTCGCCCGGCTCGTCGCGGAACCAGAACCGGTCGCGGGCGGCCGGGTCGGCCAGGGCCTGCTGGAACCAGTCGCTGGCCGTGGAGCTGTGGTTCGGCACCACGTCGATGATGATCTTCAGGTCCAGCTCGTGCGCCTCGGCGATCAGCGTCTCGGCCTCGGCGAGTGTGCCGAACACCGGCTCGATGCCGCGGTAGTCGGCCACGTCGTAGCCGCCGTCGGCCATCGGCGACGGGTACCACGGGTTGAGCCAGATGGCGTCGGCGCCGAGGTCCTTCAGGTAGGGCAGGCGGGACCGGAGCCCGGCCAGGTCGCCGACGCCGTCGCCGTTGCCGTCGGCGAAGCTGCGCAGGTAGACCTGGTAGATCGCGGCCCCCCGCCACCACGTTTTCGACATGATCACCCTTTGATAGATCCGGCGGTGAGACCCGCCATGATGTGACGTTGGAAGACGAAGAAGACGATGATCGTCGGGATGCTCGCGACGACCAGGCCGCCCATGACGGCGTTCTGCGTGACCATGCCGGCGGTCTGCGACAGGCCGACGCTGAGCGTCATCTTGTCGCTGTCGGTCATGACGAGCAGCGGCCAGACGAAGTCCTTGAACGAGGTGACGATGGTGAAGATCGACACCACGCCGAGGATCGGCCGCGACACGGGCAGCACCACCGACCAGAGCACCCGGAAGGCGCCGGCGCCGTCGATCCGCGCGGCCTCGATCAGTTCGCGCGGGATCGAGTCGAAGAACCGTTTGAGCAGGAAGATGTTGAACCCGTTGGCGGCCGCGGGGAACCACAACCCCCAGGGATTGTTCAACAATCCGAGGTCGACGACAGTGACGTAGAGCGGGATCAGCACGACCATGGCCGGGATCATCAGCGTGGCCAGCATCGCGCCCAGGATCACCCCGCCGAACATCGGCCGCAGCCTCGACAGCGCGTACGCCGCCGACACGTCCACGAGCATGCAGAAGACCCAGCCGCCCAGCGAGTAGTAGGCGGTGTTCCACAGCAGCGTGCCGAGGTCGAACAGGTTCCACGCCTCGGCGTAGGCGTCGAGGGTGGGGTCGGCGGGGAAGAGCGTCGGCGGCATCTGGGCGATCTCCTCGCCCGTCTTCATGGCGCCGGTGATCATCCAGTAGAGCGGGAAGACGAAGGCCAGCGTGAAGGTCACCACGACCGTGACGAGCACGGCCCAGTAGACGCGCCGTCCCCATCGGCTGTTGAGCTGGAGCGGGGAGATGATCGTACGGAACTGCCCGGTGTGGATGGGTTTCGGGCGGCGGGCCGCCCGCCTGCGGCCGGCGGCGGCCCGGGCGCCGACGGAGATCATGCCTTGTCCTCCCGGGTGAGCCGGAGCTGGAACGCGGCGAAGACGAGCAGCACGATCATGAGCATCATGCCGAGCGCGCCGGCCACGCCGTAGTTCTGGTTCGTGAAGGCGAACTGGAACATCATGTAGGCGACGGTGACGGTCGAGCCCGCGGGCCCGCCGCCGGTGAGCATGTACGGCTCGATGAAGACCTGCATGGTGGCCACGATCTGCAGCATCAGCATGAGCAGCAGGATCAGCCTGGTCTGCGGGATCGTGACGTGCCTGATCCGCTTGAGGATCCCGGCCCCGTCCAGCTCGGCCGCCTCGTACAGCTCCGGCGGGATGTTCTGCAGCGCCGCCAGGTAGATCAGGGTCGCGCTGCCCATGTTCATCCAGGTCGAGACGATGACCAGGGAGATCAGCGCGGTGGCCGGGGAGTCGAGCCAGGCCAGGCCGGGCAGGTTGACCAGCCCGAGCAGCTGGTTGAACAGCCCGGGCCCGGGATCGAAGAACCACCTGAACAGCAGCACCGCGACGATCGGCGGCAGCATGACCGGCAGGTAGACCACGAACCTGAGATAGGCCCGGGCGTGGCGCAGCTCGTTGAGCACGAGCGCGACGACGAACGGCACGGCGAAGCCGCACACCAGCGCGAGGAACGTGAACTGCAGGGTGGCGATCCAGGCCTCGGTGAAGCCCGGGTATCCCACGGCGTACTCGAAGTTGTCCAGCCCGACCCAGGTGGGCGGATCGATCAGGTTCGTCTCCTGGAAGCTCAGGATGAACTCTCTGATCATCGGATACCAGGCGAACACCGCGAAGCAGAACAGCGCCGCGCACAGGAACCCGTAGGCCGTCAGGTTGCGCCTCAGAACAGCCATGGGTCAGCCCTTGGCCGCCAGCACGGCGTTCACCTTGGTCTCGGCGTCGGCGAGCAGCTTGTCGATGTCGGCGTCCTTGTCGGACAGCACGCCGGACATGGCCACGTCGAGGATCGCGTAGATCTCCTGGGCGTGGACCGGCTCGGCCTTCGGCGGGATGGCGGCGGAGGCCTTGACGTACGGGTCGTAGTTCTCGACCGGCAGGGAGGCGTTCTTCACCCGGTCGGCCTGGATGGCCTGGCCGGTGGGCGAGTCGCCGTAGACCGCGTTGTCGGGGACGCCGACCGGGTTGCCGATGGCCTTGCCGCGGGCGAAGTCGAAGCGGCCCTTGCCGACGGTGTTGAAGCGGAAGTCGAGCCACCGCATGCCCGCCTTCGCCTCCTCGGGCGTGGCCTTGGGGTTGACCATGAACGCTTCGCCGCCGCTCAGCGACGCCTTGGCCTCGGGGAAGCCGGTGATGCCGTAGTCGGCGACGCTGCCCTTGAACTTGCCGACCACGTCGGTGACCACGTCGGGGGCGCCGAGCATCATGCCGACCTTGCCGCTGCCCATCGCCACCATGAGCGACTCCCAGCCGACCAGGAGCTTGGTGCCCATGCTGTCGTCGACCCAGCGCATGTCGTGCAGCGTCTGCAGGACGGCCCTGCCCTCGGGCGAGTTGAAGGCGGCCTTCTTGCCGTCGTCTGTCAGGATGCTGCCGCCGCGGCCGTAGATGGCCTGGGTGAAGTGCCAGCCGCCGGTGTTGCCGCCGGAATACTCGCCGTAGCCGACGTGGCCGGGGCCGAGCGCGGCGATCTTCTTGGCGGCCTCGCGGATCTCGGCCCAGGTCGCAGGCGGCGTGTTGGGGTCGAGGCCGGCCTCGGCGAACAGCTTGCGGTTGTAGACCAGGCCGACGCCGTAGTGCACGTTGGGCACGCCGTAGACCTTGCCGTCCTTGGTCACCAGGTCGCGCACGTCCTGGCGCAGGTCGTCCCAGTTCTTGATCTCGCCGGTGTACGCGGTGATGTCGAGGGCCTGGCCCTGCCTGATCACGTCGTCGTAGTTGGTGACGGGGACCACGAAGACGGTCTCCATCTGGCCGCCGGCGAGCTTGGGGCCGAACGTCTTGGGGTCGAAGCAGGGTTGCTGGTCGGTGCTCTTGACGGTGACGCCGGGGTTCGCCTTCATGAACGCGGCCACGTCGTCGTCCCACGCCTGGCGCTCCTTGGGCGCGGACTTGGCGGGCTGGCAGGCGACGGTGATGGTGACCTGGTCGGCCCCGCCCGCCGGGGGAGCCTGCTGCCCGGAGCCGCAGGCGGCGAGTCCCAGCGCGGATGCGACTAAGAGCCCAGCGGATCTCTTCATGATCTGACCCTTCTGATGCGAATTGCCCACACCATAGGATCAGCGACTTATCTATGCAATATTCAGACTGAAGATTGCAAGATAACGACTACATCACGTACGGACTCGCGCCGTGGAGGCGCGCACCACCAGCTCCGGCTCGAACAGCAGCTCGTCCGCAGGCACGACGGCCTTGTCGATCTGGGCCACCAGCAGGTCGACGACGGCCCGGCCCATCGCGTCGATCGGCTGGCGGACCGTCGTGAGCGGCGGCTCGGTGCAGTTCATCAGCGCCGAGTCGTCGAAGCCGACCACCGACACCTCGCGCGGCACGCTCAGCCCGGCGCGGCGGGCGGCCCTGATCGTGCCGAGCGCGAGCAGGTCGCTGGCGCACACGACGGCGGTGACCCCGCGCCTGACCAGCCGGGCGGCCGCCGCGTGCCCGCCCTCCAGGGAGAACATGGTGTGCTCGACCAGGTCCGCGTCGCCGCCCCCGGCCTGGAACGCCTCCAGCTTGCGCCGCGAGGGCACGTGGTCCCTGGGGCCGAGCACCATGCCGATCCGCTCGTGGCCGAGGGCCCGCAGGTGGCCCAGCGCGATCTCGGCCGCCACCACGTCGTCGCACGACACCTGCGGGAAGTCCAGGTGGCCGACGGCGGCGTTGACCAGGACCGTGGGCAGCTTGCGCTCGTGCAGCAGCTCGTAGTGGCCGTGCGCGGCGTCGGCCTGCGCGTACAGGCCGCCGGCGAACACCACGCCGCTGACCTGCTGCTGGAGCAGCAGATCGACGTAGTCGGCCTCGGAGACGCCGCCGACCGTGCGGGTGCAGAGCACGGAGGTGAACCCCTGCTGGGCCAGGGCGCCGCCGACGACCTCGGCGAACGCGGGGAAGATCGGGTTCTGCAGCTCGGGGAGGACCAGGCCGACCAGCCGGGCACGGTCGCCGCGCAACTGGGTGGGGCGCTCGTAGCCGAGCACGTCGAGGGCGGTGAGCACCGCCTCCCGGGTCGCGTCGGACACCCCCGGCTTGCCGTTGAGCACGCGGCTCACGGTCGCCTCGCTCACCCCGACCTTCTTGGCCACCTCTGCGAGTCGTCGCGTCATGACGCAAACTATACGACTGTCAGCGCAAACCATTGCAAGTACTTACGTGAGCATCACAGCAGCATTCATTTCTTGCGCAATCCAGTCGAGATATTGCTCACATCTGCTGGAAAGCCTATGGTGCGGCCAACTGTACTCCTGCGAAGGGCCACCCCCCATGCGCGCACTCTTAGCCGCCCTGACCCTCGTCCTAGGACTCCTCATCGCCCCGCCCCCGGCCGCCGCCGCCACCAATCTGGCCGCCGGGAAGGCCGCCACCGCGAGCGGCTTCACCGACGTCTACCGGGCCGCCAACGTCACCGACGGCGACCAGGCCACCTACTGGGAGTCGGCCAACGGCCAGTTCCCGCAGTGGGTCCAGGTGGACCTCGGCGCCGCCGCCACGCTCACCGGACTCACCCTCAAGCTGCCCGCCGGCTGGCCGAGCCGCACCCAGACGCTCACCGTCCAGGGCAGCGCGGACGGCTCCGGCTTCACCACGCTCAAGCCGTCGGCCACGTACGGCTTCGCGCCGTCCGCCACGATCACGCTGAGCGGCAGCGCCCGGTACGTCCGGCTGCTGTTCACCGCGAACACCGGCTGGCCCGCCGCCCAGCTCGCCGAGTTCGAGGTGTACGGGGAGAGCGGCGGCCCCGGCCCCGACCCGGAGCCGGGCACGAACCTGGCCGTCGGCAAGGGGATCGCCGCCTCCTCGCACACCCACACGTACGTGGCCGGCAACGCCAACGACGGTGACGTCAGGACGTACTGGGAGGGCCAGACCTACCCGAACACGCTGACCGTCGCGCTCGGCGGCGACGCCGACCTCACCTCGGTGGTGCTCAAGCTGAACCCGGACGCGGTCTGGGCCAGGCGCACCCGCACCGTCGAGGTGCTCGGCCGCGCGCAGGGCGCCGCCGGCTTCTCCCGCCTCGTCGCGCCCGCCGCGTACGTCTTCGACCCCGCCACCGGCAACAGCGTGACGATCCCGGTCACCGCGCGGGCCGCCGACGTGCGGCTGCGGATCACCGCCAACTCCGGCGCGCCCGGCGGGCAGGTGGCCGAGTTCCAGGTGTTCGGCACGGCCGTCCCGCTTCCTGACACCGCCGACCTGGTCGCCGACGTCGGCTGGACCCCGGGCAACCCGGATCCCGGCGACACCGTCACCTTCACCGTCGCCATCAGGAACCAGGGCACCATCGCCTCCGGCGCCGGCTCGCACGGCATCACGCTCGCCGTGCTCGACGGCTCGGGCGCGACCGTCCGCACGCTGACCGGCTCCGCCAGCGGCGTCATCGCGCCGGGAGCCACCACCGCCCCTGTCACGCTCGGCACCTGGACCGCGGCCGACGGCCGGCACACGGTCCGCGTGGTGCTCGCCGACGACCCCAGGGAACTGCCTGACAAGCGGGACAACAACACCAGCACGCACCCGCTGTCCATCGGCAGGGGCGCGAACATGCCGTACGACACGTACGAGGCCGAGGAGGCGGTCGTCGGCGGCGGCGCCACCCGGATCGGCCCGAACAGGACGATCGGCGACCTGGCCGGGGAGGCGTCCGGCCGCCGCGCGGTGACGCTCGCCGCCACCGGCTCCTACGTCGAGTTCACCACCAAGGCGGCCACGAACACGCTCGTCACCCGCTTCTCGATCCCGGACGCGCCGGGCGGCGGCGGCCTCGACGCGACGCTGAACGTGTACGTCGACGGCGCCTTCCACAAGGCGATCAACCTGACCTCGCGCTTCGCCTGGCTGTACGGCCCCGAGGCGAGCCCGGACAACAACCCCGGCTCCGGCCCGCCGCGGCACGTCTACGACGAGGCCAACCTGATGCTGGACACCACGGTCCCGGCGGGCCGCAAGATCAGGCTGCAGAAGGACGCGGCCAACACCTCCACCTACACGATCGACTTCGTCGACTTCGAGCAGGTCTCCCCCATCGGCAACCCCGACCCGGCGAAGTACGCCGTACCGGCCGGGTTCGGGCACCAGGACGTGCAGAACGCGCTCGACCGGGCCCGCATGGACAGCGCGCTCACCGGCGTCTACCTGCCGCCGGGCAGCTACCAGACGACGGGCAAGTTCCAGGTGTACGGGAAGGCCGTCAGGATCGTCGGCGCCGGGCCCTGGTACACCCGCTTCCACGCGCCGGCCGGGCAGTCGAACACCGACGTCGGCTTCCGCGCGGACGCGACGGCCAACGGCTCGACGTTCGCGGGCTTCGCCTACTTCGGCAACTACACCTCGCGCATCGACGGGCCGGGCAAGGTGTTCGACTTCACGAACGTGGCGAACATGACGATCGAGAACCTGTGGGTGGAGCACCAGGTCTGCATGTACTGGGGCTCGAACACGGACGACATGACGATCAGGAACTCGCGGATCAGGAACGTGTTCGCCGACGGGCTCAACATGACCAACGGCAGCACCGGCAACCACGTCACCCACGTGGAGACCCGGTCCACCGGCGACGACAGCTTCGCCCTGTTCTCCGCCACCGACAACAACGCGGGCGAACAGCACGGCAACGTCTACGAGAACCTGACCTCGCTGCTCACCTGGCGGGCCGCGGGCGTGGCCGTCTACGGCGGGTACGGCAACACCTTCCGCGACATCTACGTGGCCGACACGCTGGTCTACTCGGGCGTCACGATCAGCTCGCTCGACTTCGGCTACCCGATGCACGGCTTCGGGGCGAACCCGCCCACCCGGTTCGAGAACATCTCGCTCGTTCGGGCCGGCGGCCACTTCTGGGGCGCGCAGACCTTCCCGGCGATGTGGCTGTTCTCGGCGTCGAAGACGTTCCAGGGCATCCGGGTCAGCAATCTGGACATCGTCGATCCCACGTACAGCGGGATCATGTTCCAGACCATGTACGACGGCGCGCGGCCGGTGAACCCGGTCACCGACACCGTCTTCACGGACGTGTCGATCACCGGGGCGCGCAGGAGCGGCGACGCCTACGACGCCAAGTCGGGCTTCGGCATCTGGGTCAACGAGCTGCCGGAGCAGGGCCAGGGCCCGGCCGTCGGCTCGGCCACGTTCCGCGGCCTGCGCTTCGCCGACAACGCGCAGAACATCAAGAACACCACCTCGACGTTCACCCTGAACATCGAGTAGCTACAGCTCGCCCCTGGCCGGCAGGCCCTGCCAGTCGCTGGCGGTGGACGCGGCGGCGGCGCTCAGCTGCGTCGCGCGCCGCAGGCGCTCCGGCGGGGTCAGCCCGTCCAGGGCCGCGCTGAGGTAACCGGCCACGAACGCGTCCCCGGCCCCGCCATAGTCGACCACCGGCGTCTGCGGGCCGGGGGCGTCGTAGCGCATCCGGTCGGCCCGCACGCTCGCGCCCTTGGCGCCGCGGGCGACCACGACCTCGCGTTCGGGGGTGAGCGCGGGCTTGATGAGGTCCAGCTCGTCCTGGCGGACGAAGAGCAGGTGCGACTGGCAGGCCAGCTCGGTGAGCACCTCCTCCGCCTCGCGCACCGACGCCCACAGCTCGGGGCGGTACTCGACGGCGAACGAGATCGGCACCTCCGCGCTCTTGGCCGCGCTCACGGCGGCCAGCACGGCGTCGTGCGGATCCCTGCCCAGAGCCGCGGTGACGCCGGTGACGTGCAGCATCCGCGCGGCGCCGACCCGGTCGATCGGCACGTTGCCGGGTGACAGCGTCGAGCCCGCCGAGCCGGCGCGGTAGTGGGTGACGAGCGGCTCGCGGCCCACCCGCGCGTCGCGCAGCAGCAGCCCGGTCGGCACCCCTTCGGTGACGCGCGTGTCGGTGACGTCGACGCCCTCGCCGCGCAGCACCGTCAGCACCCGGGCGCCCAGCTCGTCGGAGCCGACCTTGCCGGCGAAGGCGCACCGGTGACCGAGCCGCGCCAAGGCCACGGCCAGGGTGAACTCGGGGCCGCAGATGTCCAGCCTGGCCTCGGTCTCGTGGCGGACCCGGCCGCTGGAGACCACCCCGAGCGCCTCTCCGAGGGTGTAGACGTCGGTCATGAGCTCCGAGCCTAGTCGGTCAGGTGGCCTCAAAACGGATTTTTTTCCATCAGTGCAGGTGACCACCGTGATCAAAATTTTTCCGTAACTTTAGCGAACCTTTGCCCCTTAGTGTGGCTCTAAGCAGTAAAGGGAACCGGTCATCCCGGGCCGGTGCCACAAGATTTACGGGGAGAAGCACCCTCATGCGAAAGATCGCCGTAGGCCTGGTCGCCGCTCTCGCGGGCGGGACCATGCTGATGTCTGGTGGCAGCGCCGTCGCCGCCACCACTACCAAGGCGCCTAAGGTCGAGATCCTCGATGTCTCGCCGAACCCTGTCGTCGTCAAGCACGGCAGCGAGACCGTCGCCCGCTTCAAGGTGGGCGCCAGCTCCGACGTCGAGAAGGTCGAGCTCAGCGTCGAGCCGGCCGACAGCAAGTTCCGCACCCTGCGGGGCAAGGAAGTCAAGCCCCTGGAGAACTGGCTCTTCTCGGTGCCGTTCACCTCGCACGACCCCGAAGGCAAGTGGAAGGCCATCGCCACCGCCTTCGACAAGGAGGGCAAGCGTGTCGCCCACGACACGTCGTTCTTCTACGTCGACGTCCGCAAGGGCTGGAGCAAGGCCGACACCCGGCTGAGCTTCGACGCCTCGCCGTCGAAGGTCCGCAAGGGCAAGTCGGTCTACTTCTCCGGCCGCCTGCTGGCCGAGCGCGGTGACCACTGGCGCGCCGTGCGCTACGAGAAGGTCCACGTCTACTACAAGGCCAACGGCTCCAGTGGCTGGAAGTGGGTCGCCTCCGACCGCACCGACCGTCACGGCAAGTTCTACGCCAAGGACCGCGCCTACCGTAGCGGCAGCTACAAGGCCGTCTTCAAGGGCGACAGGAAGCTCGACGACGCCACCAGCCGCACCGACTACGTGCGCGTCTACAGCTGGCGCCGGTAAGCACCACTGAGTGAAGGCCCGGCCGGGCTCCGGCCGGGCCTTCGCCGTGCCCGGGCCCGGTGAGTTCCGGGATCCTGCGGGTAGCGACCGGATATGCCAGAGGATCTGCTGCGCGAGTACGACCCGTTCGACATCTTCGACGCCGAGGCGTCCCGGCTGGACTGGTTCTTCTCCGGCCTGGACGAGGAGGGATGGCGGCGCCCTTCCCGCGCCGCCGGATGGACCGTCCGCGACGTGCTCGGCCACCTGGCCGGCGAGGAGCTCTACAACCAGGCCTGCCTCGACGGCACCCTCGGCGAGCTGCGGCTGCTGATGGAGGCGGAGGGCATCGGCGGCTACAACGAGTTCAACGAGTGGTGCGTCCGTCAGCGGCGTGACCTGCCCGTCGAAGAGGTGCTGCGGGAGTGGCGCGACAAGAACGGCGACACCCGCCGCCGCATGCGCGCGCTCGGCCGCGACGCCCTCCTGGAGACCATGGCCGGCCCCTATCCGGTGGGCGAGCAGGCCTTCCACTACGACTCCGAGTACGCCACGCACGCCGACGACGTGGGCGCGCCCGTCCGCCCGGACGAGGCGGACGGCCGCACCTTCTGGCGGGTGGCGGTCGGCCGGTTCGCGCTGGCCGAGCAGGACCCGAGCGTGCAGGTGGAGCAGACGGCCGAGCAGATCTGGGTGCACTTCGGCGACGCCGAAGCCAGCTTGTCCTATCCGGACTTCGTCGAGGCGACGGTGGGCCGGCTCCCTCCGGGCAACGGGCTCAGCCCGCGGCTCGTGTCGGCGCTGCGTTGTCTCGCCTGAGAGGAGTGTGAATCCCCATGTGGCTGCGCAACCGCGCGGGAACGGAGCCGTTGACCGCGCGCAGCCCCTACCGGTTGCGGCGGATCCTGTCTCTGGCCGCACTCGTGCTGGGCACCGCGGCGGCGGTCTACTTCATCACGCAGGCGATGAGCACGGGCGAGCAGGTGTGGGCATGGGAGGCCGCGATCGCGGCGGCCGTCGCGGTCTTCGCGGCCGTCGACCTGGTCATCATCCAGCGCCGCCTCTCACGCCAGCGCGACCGCCAGCACCAGTAGGGCGACTGTCACGACGATGACCGCGACCATGAACCAACCACTCAGGAGCAGCCTCCGGAGACGGCCCGTCCCGGAGGCGACCCCCGACACGCGCCTGGCGAGCTTGGGGTCGTCGCGTTCCAGGGCATCCTCGATCTCCTCAAGGATGCGGCGCTCCCGCTCCGACAGGGCCATATGCCATCACCACCGCTCCCACCGCCGGTCCCGCCCCTGCTACCCAGGGACGGGCCGTTCAGTACGGGGTCACGGCCTGCTGTAACGCTTGTTGAAGCGCTCGACCCGGCCCGCGCTGTCGAGGACGCGGCCGCGGCCGGTGTAGAAGGGGTGACTCGCCGACGACACGTCGACGTCGATCACCGGGTAGGTGCGGCCGTCCTCCCACTCCACGGTGGCCGTGCCGGTCGCGGTGGACCGGGTGAGGAAGGCGACCCCGGCGCTCGGGTCGCGGAAGACGACGGGACGGTACGCGGGATGCAGGTTCTTCTTCATGTGCCCGTCAACCAGATGGGAACGGTTTTCATTCCCACACCGCGAAAGGGGCACGGGAGGACGATGCGCAGCGGCTACGATCGCCGTGGGCGAACCCGGCTCGAGAGCGATTCCGAACACGTAAGGTAGCCGCATGAATACAGCCACCGAGGTCCTGCACCGCGTGTTCGGCTACGACACGTTCCGGCCGGGGCAGCAGGAGATCATCGAGCATGTGGCGGCGGGCGGCGACGCGCTCGTGCTCATGCCGACCGGCGGCGGCAAGTCGCTGTGCTACCAGATCCCCGCGCTCGTCCGGCCCGGGACGGGCGTGGTCATCTCGCCGCTGATCGCGCTCATGCAGGACCAGGTGGACGCGCTCACCGCGCTCGGGGTGCGCGCCGGGTTCCTCAACTCGACGCAGGACTTCGACGAGCGGCAGCTGGTGGAGGCCGAGTTCCTGGCGGGCGAGCTCGACCTGCTCTACCTCGCGCCCGAGCGGCTGCGGCTGGAGTCGACGGTGCGGCTGCTGAAGAAGGGCGCGATCTCGCTGTTCGCCATCGACGAGGCCCACTGCGTCTCCCAGTGGGGCCACGACTTCCGGCCCGACTACCTGGCGCTGTCCGAGCTCCACGCCCAGTGGCCCGAGGTGCCGCGCATCGCGCTGACCGCCACCGCCACCCCGGCCACCCACGCCGAGATCGCCGAGCGGCTCGGCCTGCGCGAGGGCGAGGCCCGCCACTTCGTCGCCGGCTTCGACCGCCCCAACATCCACTACCGGATCACCGCCAAGAGCGAGCCCAAGCGGCAGCTCCTCGACTTCCTCCGCGCCGAGCACCCCGGCGACTCCGGCATCGTCTACTGCCTGTCACGCTCGTCGGCCGAGAAGATCGCCGCGTTCCTGGTCGAGAACGGCATCCCCGCGCTCCCCTACCACGCCGGTCTCGACGCCCGCACCCGCGCCCACCACCAGGCCCGCTTCCTGCGCGAGGAAGGGCTGGTCGTGGTGGCGACGATCGCGTTCGGCATGGGCATCGACAAACCCGACGTGCGCTTCGTGGCCCACCTCGACCTGCCCAAGTCCGTCGAGGGCTACTACCAGGAGACCGGGCGGGCCGGGCGCGACGGGCTGCCCGCCACGGCGTGGATGGCGTACGGCCTGCAGGACGTCGTCCAGCACCGGCGCATGGCCCTCGAAGGCGACGAGCAGCACCGCCGCCGCCAGGCCCTCCACCTCGACGCGATGCTCGCCCTCTGCGAGACCGTGACGTGCCGGCGGGTCATGTTGCTCGACTACTTCGGCCAGCCGGGCGGCTCCCCGTGCGGCAACTGCGACACCTGCCAGACGCCGCCCGAGTCCTGGGACGGCACCGTGCCGGCGCAGAAGGTGCTCTCCACGGTGCTGCGGCTGGCCCGCGAGCGGGGGCAGAAGTTCGGCGTGGGGCAGATCGTCGACATCCTGCTCGGCAAGACGACGGCCAAGGTCCTGCAGCACGGCCACGACTCGCTGACCGTCTTCGGCATCGGCACCGAGCTCGGCAACGCCGAGTGGCACGGCGTGGCCCGGCAACTCCTGGCGCAGGGCCTGCTCGCGGTCGAGCCCAACTACGGCGCCCTCGTCCTGACCGACGCCAGCGCGGCGGTGCTGCGCGGCCAGCACGAGGTCCGCCTGCGCCGCGACCCCCGCCGCCCGGCCAAGGCCGCGTCGGCCCCGAAGTCCCGCCCGGCGGCCGACCTGCCCCCGGAGGCGGCCCCCATCTTCGAACGGCTGCGGGCCTGGCGCGCGGCCACGGCCAAGGAGCAGGGCGTCCCGGCCTACGTCATCTTCCACGACGCCACGCTGCGTGAGATCGCGACGCTGGGGCCGTCGTCACTGGAGGAGCTGGGCACGGTGAGCGGGGTGGGCGAGAACAAACTGGCCAAGTACGGCGACCAGGTCCTGGCCACCCTGTCCGACTCCTGACCCCTGTCCCGGGCGTGGCCCTTGCCGGTCTGTCCCGGGCGTGGTCCTTGCCGGTCTGTCCCGGGCGTGGTCCTTGCCGGTCTGCCCCGGGCGTGATGCTTGCCGGTCTTTTCCAGGCGTGCTCCTCGCAGGTCTGCCCCGGGCCTGGCTCTTGCCGGTCCGCCCCGGGCGTGCTCCTCGCAGGTCCGCCCCGGGCGTGGCCCTTGCCGGTCTGCCCCAGGCATGGCCCTTGCCGGTCTGCCCCAGGCATGGTCCTCGCCGGGAGGCGCGCTCCGCGCGGACCGGCTCGGGCTCCTCTCAGCGGGGAGCCGAGCTCCCCGCACCCCTTGCCGGGGGCCTCCCGGCCCCCTGCACCCCCGGATGTGAGGTGGTAGATCGCGGATCGGGTGTGGAAGCTCTCGGCGTGGAGGTCCGAAGCTTGGCAGGGATCTCCCCCATCCATGAACCGGCTGCTCAGACCGTCGAGCCGGATGGTGGTCTCAGCTCCTGAGACGCTGTCCCAGCCAGGACAAGCCCCATGTCGGCCACTCCCTCAGCGGCACAGCGGGCGGCATCTTCGGCATCGCCGTCCACACCGGCCACGACCTGGTGGTCCTCGCCGTCCTCGACCAAGGCGGCCCATCGGTCCCTCGCCTGCACCAGGCCCAGGACCACGAGTTGAACGGCCGCGGCCTCCATCTCGTCGTGCAACTCACCACCCGCTGGGGTGTGCACGGCGACGGATACGGCCGGACCGTCTGGGCCCTCCTGCGGCTAACGCCGGAGTCTCCGCCACGAGTGCACGGACGACTCGACACACCCGCCGGTGAAGCACGTCGATGACCTGCTTCAGCGGGGTTTGCAGGCTGTTCCCTGCAAGGAGTCGAGGGCCAGGTTTCATACGATGCGGCGAAGCGGGGTCTGAGATGGGGGTTTGGGGGGCGCGCCCCCCAAAGGGGCGCGGCCTGAGCTGTCTGGCGCGGAGCGCTGGTGGGCGAAGCCCATGCTTGGGGCCCGTTGGCGCTGTCTGCAAGAGGCGGGGGCTAGATCCACATATCGTCCAATCATGAGCCTTTCGTATGTGGTGACCGGTGGAGGCAGAGGGATCGGCCGGGCTGTCGTGGAGCGCCTGCTGGGAGAGAAGCACACGGTGGTGGTCGTCGAGCGCGACCCCGATGCGCTGGGCTGGGCGAGCGAGCGGGTGGTCGGGGTGGTCGGCGACGCGGCGGACGAGGGTGTCGCGGGCCGCGCCGCCGACCTGGCGCAGGAGGCGGGCACGCTGGCCGGCTGGGTGAACAACGCCGCCGTCTTCCGCGACGCCTCCGTGCACAGCGCGCCCATCGAGGAGGTACGCGGACTCATCGCGGCGAACCTGGACCTGGCGGTCGTCGGCTGCGCGGTCGCCGTGCGCCGCTTCCTGGATGCCGGCACCGGCGGCGCCGTCGTCAACGTCACCTCCCACCAGGCCCGGCGCGCGGTGCCGGGCAGCCTGCCGTACGCCACGGCCAAGGCCGGGATAGAAGGGCTGACCAGGGCGCTCGCCGTCGAGTACGGCAAGCGGGGAATCCGGGTCAACGCCGTCGCACCCGGGTCGGTGGCAACGGAACGGTACGAGGAGTTCCTGGCCGGGCAGCCGGCGGAGGCGGCGGCCGAGGTCGAGCGGGAGATGGCGCGGCTGCATCCGCTCGGCAGGGTGGCCACGGCCGGTGAGATCGCGGCGGCGGTCGCGTACCTGCTCTCGCCGGAGGCGTCCTTCGTCAACGGGGTGACGCTGCCGGTGGACGGGGGGCGTTCGGTGCTCGGGCTGGACCCCGAGGCCCGGGATTGAGGCAGCAGCACCTGCGAAACGGGCGGAAAACCGCGAGGCCGCCGATTAAGTGATCAAAGGGTTGATTGTTCGCCTCAAGGATCATTAGCCTCGATTGAGTTGGCGCCGGATTCGGGTGTCGCCACGCGGATCCCGGGCGCTGGTGTCAGGTCTTGGAGGTACGGTGACACCTGATCCGTTCGATCACATCTCCACCGGATACGACCCCGACCCCGCCCTGTCGATGTCCCTGCACGCAGACGCCTACACCGATCCACGCTGGTCCGACGTCGACCAGCGGGCGATCTTCGCTCGTACGTGGCAGTGGCTGTGTCACGTGGAGAAGCTGCGGGAGCCGGGGAGCTATGTCACGGGCACGGTCGCCGGCCTGCCGATCGTCGCCGTCCGCGACGAGGCCGGCGCGCTGCGGGCGTTCTACAACGTGTGCAAGCACCGGGCGCACGAACTGCTGACGGGGTCCGGTGTCCGGCGCAGCATCGTGTGCCCGTACCACGCCTGGAACTACGACCTGACCGGCCGGTTGCGGCGGGCGCGCAACACCGGCGACATGCCCGGGTTCGACGCCTCCGCCGTATGCCTGAACCAGGTCCAGGCCGGCGAGTTCGGCGGCATGGTCTACGTCAACCTCGATCCCGGGGCCGCGCCCCTGACCGAACAGGCCGGGGACCTGGAGGCGGAGATCCTGGCGCGGGCGCCGGACGTGGCGAAGCTGACCCTCGCCCGCCGGCTCACCTACGACATCGCCTCCAACTGGAAGAACGTCGTCGACAACTTCCTGGAGTGCTACCACTGCCACGTGGCGCACAAGGACTTCGTGTCCCTGGTCGACATGAGCACCTACGAGGTCACCACCCACGGGATCTGGTCCAGCCACATGGCCCAGGCCGGCAAGGCGGAGAACTCCGCCTACGACGTGTCGGGGGCGACGGTCACCGAGCACGCGGTCTGGTGGCTGTGGCCCAACACCTGCCTGCTGCGCTATCCCGGCCGGGGCAACTTCATGGTGCTGCAGATCGTCCCCGACGGCCCGGAGCGGACCCGCGAGACCTGGGACTTCTACCTGGAGACGGCCGAGCCCGACGAGGCCGAGGTGGACAGCATCCGCTACATCGACGAGGTGCTCCAGAAGGAGGACATCGCCCTGGTGGAGAGCGTCCAGCGCGGGATGCGCAGCCCCGCGTTCACCCAAGGAAAGATCGTCTACGATCCCGGCGGGTCCGGCCTGTCGGAGCACGCGGTCCACCACTTCCACGGCCTCGTCCTCGACGCCTACCGCCGCGAACTCGAACGCTCCCCCTGAACGCAGGAACCTTTCCGGCCGTCCGTGTGTAGAGGAAGGGATGGACGGAACGGCCGGGAGGAGCGTCGGTGCGGGCGTTGGCGATGGCGGTGGTGGCGGTGGTGGCGGTGGTCGTGCTCGTCGGCGGGTGCGCGGCGGGCACGACGGGTACGGGCGAGTCCACGCACGCGCCTCCACCGGGCGCGGACGGGCCGGTGGCCGGCGCCGTGAAGACCGGGGAGACGTGCAACGGGACCGAACTGCTCACTCCCGCCGACGGCTTCACCGAGGTGCGGGGCACTTCCGAGGACGCCGAGCTGTGGGGGCTGCTCTTCGCCGAGGTGCCGTTCGAGGCGGGGGCCGAGGTGAAGATCGTGTGGCGGATGACCGGGGACGGCCCGCTCAAGGTCTCCGCGACGGGGCCCGGCGGGAAGCGGGCCAAGCTCGTCTGGCTGGAGGACCACGGCGGGTCCAACTGGCGGCGGCCCGGCTACGAGTGGGGCACCGGGTGGGTGTTCCCCGCGCCCGGGTGCTGGAAGGTGGAGCTGTCCAGGACCCAGGGCTCGGGGCACGCCTGGCTACGGGTGGCGTGACGCGAGGGCGCGGTCGACGAACGTCGTCACGTCCGCCAGCACCTCGTCCTTGTTCGTCTCGTTGAAGACCTCGTGACGGGCCTCCGGGTAGATGATCTCGGTGAAGTCGCCGCCCTTGACGGCTTCGATGCCGGGCCGGGTGCCCGACAGCGGGACGAGCCGGTCGTCGGAGCCGTGGATCCACAGCGTCGGCAGCGGGCCGAAGGTGCCGCCCTTGGCGATGACCTCGATGGTGGTGGCGAGCGCCTCCAGCGTGGGCCGCTTGAACGCGCCGTGCCACACCAGTGGGTCCTCGGCGTAGGCGACGCCGACGGCGGGGTCGCGGGAGAGCGTGGCCGGGTCGATCGGCACTTCCGGGATCGGGTCGAGCGCGAGCAGTTGCGGGATGACCTCCCAGGAGCCGATCACCGGCCCGGACAGCACCAGCGCGGCCAGACTGTCGCCGTAGCGCTGCGCGTAGCGGGCGGCGATCAGGCCGCCCATCGAGTGGCCGATCAGCACGACGGGCACGCCGGGATGGTCGGCGCGGACGCGCTCGTCCACCGCGTGCACGTCGGTCACCACGTCCTCGAAGTCCTCGATCAGCACCCGCTCGCCCTGCGACTTGCCGTGTCCCATGTGGTCGAGGCCGTAGACGGCGGCGCCGTGGCGCACGAGGGCGTCGGCCACGTGCTCGTACCGGCCGATGTGCTCGCCGTAGCCGTGCACGAGGACGGCGACGTAGCGGGGCCGCTCGTTCGGCCACTCGCGCACGACGTTCTCACCTCGCGTGCCGACGAACCTGTGCTCCCGTGACTCGGCCATGTCGCGCTCCTTCGTGCGTACGCCCCGGCGGGGGGCACTGTGCCAGGCGGGTAGCGCCACCGTATCGGGAAGCGGAGGGGCCAAGGACGAGGTGGGCAAGATGATCGCCGGCGCCGGCGTCTACATCTGCGACGAGTGCGTCGGGCTGTGCAACGCCGTGCTGGAGATGCCGCGCGAGTCGTCGTCCACCGCCGAGATCCCCTGGCCGGACACCATGTCCGACCAGGAGATCCTCGACTTCCTGCCGCGCATCGCCGCCGTCAGCGCCCAGGTCGACGCCAACCTCCAGGTCTGGGTCGACCGGCTGCGCGACCGGGGCGTCTCGTGGGCGCGGATCGGCGCCGCCATGGGAGAGGTTCTCCGGCGAGAAGAGCTAGATGTCGTAGTCGAACTCGTCGTAGGAGAGCTTGCGGCGCAGGATGTGGACGACCTTCTGCGGGTCGTCGTACGTGTCCGGCACGTAGTAGGGCCTGCCCCGGCGGCCGAACGTGATCGCCGATGGCCCCTCCCAGTCGCCCAGCAGGCCGGAGAGCTGCCCGATCTCCTCGTGCGACTCGACGCCCAGCGAGCGGGCGTAGTCGTCGGCGCCGAACACCAGGTGGCGCGCCAGCTCGACGGGCACCTCCTGGAAGCCCTTGTAGTCGGAGAAGAAGAACTCCCTGAACCGGCGCAGCTCCCGCTCGTCGACCACGTCGGGCCCGATGATGTGCTTGATGCCGGTGCAGTAGACGTCGGCCAGGCAGCCGACGACCGTCAGCTTGTCCCAGTTGTGACGCCGCACCACCAGCACCGACACCTTGCCGCCCTCGGCGTCGGGCGCCTCGTCGGTCCAGCCTCGGGCGGGGTCGACGCCGAGTCCGTTGCTCCAGCCGACGCTCATCCAGCAGCCGATCAGCTCGGCCTCACGGTCGTCCCCGCCGCCGGCGTTCTCGGCCGCGATGGCCCGCACCAGCGGGGCGACGGCCGACGGCGGCACCTTGAGCGCGCGGGCGATCTCCTTGGGCGAGCGGCCCTCGGCCCGCAGCTCGCGTACGCGTTCCTTGAGTTCTGCGCTGTCCACCCGCGCAGCCTAGCCTTAAGACCGGATGAAGTGGATCGTAAGCCCGCCCGGTCATGGTGGGCCCTCGCCGACATGGAGAGGGAGGCCACCATGACGCAGACCGCCTCGTACGAGATCATCCGCGTGTTCGACGTGCCCCGCGAGGACGTGTTCGCCGCCTGGACCACGCCGGAGCGGTTCGCCCGGTGGTTCGGGCCGCGGTTCATGGCCGCGCCGGTGGACCGGATCGTCCTGGACGCCCGTCCGGGCGGCCGATGGCAGGTGACGCTGACCGCCGAGGAGGGCTTCGAGGTGACGTTCGACGGCGCCTACCGCGAGGTGGCGCCGCCCGCGCGGCTCGTCTTCACCACCGGCGAACCGGACGATCCCGTCTCGGTGCTGACGGTCGGGCTGGCGGACGACGACGGCAGGACCGCGATGACCTTCCGCGAGCACGGGGCGAACGCGGGCGAGGAGTCGAGGCAGGGCTGGATGGAGTTCTTCGACCGGCTCGACGAGCACCTGACCGGTTGACGGTCAGAGCGCCGCGGTCGCCTCGTCCAGCTCCAGCTTGCCACCCTCGGCGTACGCGGCCGCGTACGCGGGCTCGCCCAGCGCCTCCCAGCACGCCTCGGCGACCCGCTGGATCTCCTCCTGCTCGGAGGGCACCGGCGGCGTGCGGTGCCGGGCGCGGGCCGCCGCCGCGAGGCCGAGCAGGCGGGCCGCGGCCAGGTGGGAGCCGCCGGCGGCCAGCGCGCTGGCCATGCCCTCCACGGTGAACGCGGTGGTGCGCGGGTCGCCCAGCTTGCGGCACGCGTCGTAGGCCTCACGGTGCAGCGCCAGCGCGGTGGCCCAGTCGCCGCGCTGCTCGGTGACGTAGCCGAGCGCGCCCAGGGTGGTGGGCAGGTGCAGGGCGGGCTCGACGCCGGGGCCGCGCGGGACGCCGTCGAGCAGGTTGAGCAGGTGCCGCTCCGCCAGGTCGAGCTCGCCCGCCTTCTGGGCGGCGAAGGCGAGCCCCATCTCCGACATCATCCGGCCCTCCTGGTAGCCGTGGGAGACGGCCAGCCGCATGGCCCTGCCGCACAGCTCCATCGCGCGCGCGTGGTCGCCCTCGTACATGGCCAGCCAGCCGAGCCACGAGGTGCGCCGGGCGACCTCGGGCCACAGCCCCAGCTCCTCGGCCATGTGGAGGCCCTCGGCGAACAGCTCCTTGGCGCGCTCGCCGTCGGCGACCGTCTGGGCCATCCCGGCGAGCCACTCGGTGGCCTGGAGCAGGCCCCAGCGGTCGCCCAGCTCACGGAAGATCCGGGCGCTCTCCTCGCCGACCTCCTTGAGCGTCTCCAGGTCGCTGGTGGCGAAGGCGGTCCTGGCCTGCCTGCTGAGCGCGGCGGCGACGCCCCACCGGTCGCCGAGGGCGCGGCACTCCTTCAGCGCCCTGCCCACGAGCTCCTCGCTGGACGGCAGGTCGAGGACGACCAGGCCGACGAAGAGCGTGGCCCTGGCCCGCGCGGCGCGGTCGTCGATCCGGGCGAACACCGGCTCCCAGTCGACCTCCTCGCCGAGCAGCGCGGTGAACCCGGCCAGCCATCCAGCGGCGCGGGCGGACGCGTCACCGCCGTCGGACCCGGCCGCGGCCAGCGCCGTCTCCAGGGACCGCCGGCCCTCCGCGAGCCGGCCGCGCAGGAACCAATACCACGCCAGCGCGTTCACCAGCCGCAGCGCGACGTCCGTCATGCCCTGCTCGACGGCCGTGTCGAGGGCGGCGCGCAGGTTGGCGCCCTCCTGGTCGAGCCGCTGCAGCCAGGCCCGCTGCTCGTGTCCGTAGAGGTGTGGCGCGGCCTGCTCGGCCAGGGCCAGGTAGTGGCGGGCGTGCGCCGCCCGCGCGCTCTCCAGCTCGCCCGCGTCGGCGAGGCGGGCCAGGCAGTATTCGGCCACCGACTCCAGCAGCCGGTAGCGCACGCCCGCGGCGCCGTCGACGACCACCACCAGCGACCGGTCCACCAGCCGGGCCAGCAGGTGGAGCACGTCCTCATCGGGGCTCACCGCCTCGGCGGCCTCGATGGTGCAGCCGTCGGCGTGCACGGCCAGCCGCCGCAGCACCGCCCGCTCGGGCTCGGTGAGCAGGTCCCAGCTCCAGCCGATGACGGCCATGAGCGTCTGCTGGCGGGCGGGCGCGCCGCGCCGGCCGGAGGCGAGCAGCTTGAACCGGTCGTCGAGCCGGTCCACCACGCCCCGCACGCCGAGCACCCGCACCGGGGTGGCGGCCAGCTCCAGCGCCAGCGGGATGCCGTCGAGCCGGCGGCAGAGCTGCGCCACCGCCTGCGCGTTGCCCGCGTTCAGCGCGAACCCGCGCGCCGACGCCGCCGCCCGCGCCACGAACAGCCGCACCGCGTCAGACCTGGCCATGACCGCCAGGTCGGTGCTGGCGGGGAGGTTGAGCGGCGGCACCGCCCACAGCACCTCGCCGTCGACCGCCAGCGGCTCCCTGCTGGTGGCGAGGACGCGCAGGCCGGGGGCGGCGCGCAGCAGCCGCGCGGCCAGCTCGGCGGCCTGCTCGACGACGTGCTCGCAGTTGTCGAGCACGAGCAGCATCCGGCGGGCCCGCAGCGCGTCGGCCAGCCGGTCGGCGGGCGCGGCGGCGTCGTCCTGGCGGATGCCGAGCGCGGCCATGACGGCTTCGGGCAGCGACGCCGTGCGCCGGTCGAGCGGGGCCAGCTCCACCAGCCACGCCCCGTCGGGGAACTCCTCGGCCGGCTCGCCGGCCACCTCCAGCGCCAGCCGGGTCTTGCCGACCCCGCCGGTGCCGGTGAGGGTGACCAGCCGCTCCTCCCGCACGAGCGACCGCACCTCGGCCAGCGCGTCGCCCCGGCCGATGAGCTTGCTGAGCGAGGCGGGCAGGTTGGTGGCCGGGCGCTCGGCGGGGCCGCTCAGCGCCGGGTCCTGGCCGAGTATCGCCTGGTGCAGGGCCGCCAGCTCGGGGCCCGGGTCGAGGCCGAGCTCCTCGGCGAGCCTCTCGCGCAGCTCCGCGTAGCCGGCCAGCGCCTCGCTCTGGCGGCCCGCGCGGTAGAGGGCGCGCATGTGGGCGGCCCGCAGCCGCTCGCGCAGCGGGTGGCGGGAGACGAGGTCGCCCAGCTCGCCCACCAGCAGCCCGTGCTCGCCCAGCTCCAGCCGCGCCTCGGCGCGCAGCTCCAGCGCGGTGAGCCGCTGCTCCTCCAGCCGCACGACGGCGGCCCTGGTGAACTCCTCGTCGGCGAAGTCGGCGTAGGCGGGGCCCCGCCACAGGTCGAGCGCGTCGGCGAGCAGGCCGGCGCGGGTGCGCGGGTCGTCGGCGGCCTCGGCGCGGGCCAGCAGGTCGGTGAAGCGGGCGGCGTCGACCTGCCGGCCCGCGGCCAGCTGGTAGCCGGGGGCCTTGGAGACGACCAGGTGCTTGCCGCCCGGCTCGGCGTCCTCCAGCGCCTTGCGCAGCTGGGAGACCCGCACCTGGAGGGCGCCCGTCGGGTTGCCGGGCTGGTCGTCGCCCCACAGGTCGTCGAGCAGGCGGTCGGTGGAGACCGGCCGCCCGTCGTGCACGAGCAGGTCGGCGAGGAGCGCGCGCACCTTGAGCCCCGGCACCGTCACGGGCTCTCCCGCGTCGGTCCAGACGGCCAGCGGGCCCAGCACCCCGAAACGCATGCCCGTCACCCTACGCGCCGGGTCCGTCAGAAAGCGTCCGGCGGGAGGTGCGGGGCCTTCCTGGCGGAGCCGCGGTAGCGGGCGGGGTCGTAGCGGCGCTCGCCCGCGTCCAGCTTGGCGTGGGCCGCCGCCACCAGGTCGACGCCCAGGACGTCGGCGAGCCGTACCAGGTAGGCGGTGACGTCGCCCAGCTCCGCCGTGATGCGGGACAGGGTCTCGGGGCCGGGGTCGCGCGACTCGTCAGGGGTGAGCCACTGGAGCTCGGCCACCAGCTCACCCACCTCGCCCGCCAGCGCCATCGCCAGGTTCTTCGGCGTGTGGAACTGCTCCCAGTCGCGGGCCCGCGCGAACGCCCGCAGCCGCTCCGCCAGCCCGTCCAAGTCCGTCGTCATGGTTGACGACCTTACGAGTCCTCGCCTGGTGCGAAACTTTCGAGGAAGGTGCGCTGAATATTTCAGCTCGGGATAATGATCCTGGAGCGGCGTGGGAGGCCTGATGGGTGCGGTGATCGACGGGCGGGCGGCGGAGGCCGGCGACGTGGCGCTCGCCATGTCCGCGAGATACGGGCACTTCACGGCGATGCAGGTGCGGGGCGGGAAGGTGCGCGGGCTGGCGGCGCACCTGGACCGGCTGAGCGGCGCCACCCGTGAGCTGTTCGGCCAGGAGCTCGACCTGGACCTGGTGCGGGCGTCCGTCCGGGCGCTGGGGGCGGTGGACGCGAGCGTGCGGGTGTTCGTGTGCGACGCCGGCGGGGTGCGGGTGATCGCGGTGTCCGGCCCGCCGGTGCGGCTCGCGGCGACCCCGAAGAGGCTCAGGTCGGTCCGCTACCAGCGGTTCCTGCCGCACATCAAGCACACCGGCGGCTTCCCGCAGGGCTACCTGGGCAGGCTCGCCGAGCGGGAGGGGTACGACGAGGCGCTGCTGACGTCCGACGACGGGGTGATCTCGGAAGGGGCGGTCACCAACCTGGGGTGTTTCGACGGCGACCGGGTGATCTGGCCGGACGCGCCGATGCTGCGCGGCGTCACCATGCGACTGCTGGAGGGCGAGCTGGCGCGGGCCGGCGTGCCATGCGAGCGGCGGGTGCTGCGGGTGGCCGACCTGACGGAGTTCCCCGCCGTGTTCCTGGCGAACTCGTGGGGGGTGGTGGCCGTGGACCGGGTGGACGGCCACCGGATCGAGGTGGACGAGGCGCTGATGGCGCGGGTGACCGGCTGTTACGAGAGCGCGGGCTGGGACTCCTTCTGAGCGGCCTCCTCCTGCACCGGTGGCTTCTCACCGGGTTCGAGGCGGTTGAGCAGGGCCGCGAGCGTTGCCCCGTACACGATGTGGCCGGCGGCCATCACGGCCGGGCGGCCCGGGAGGTCGCGGTCGATGGGCGGCAGGACGCTCAGCCGCGGCGCCCAGCCCTCGTAGCTGACCACCCAGATCAGCAGCGCGTAGCCGACGCCGAGCGGCACCCTGCGGCGCGGGCGGCGCGACAGCAGGGCGAAGGCCATGCCGGAGGCGACGCCGAAACCGAGGTGGGCCACCGCGCCCAGCACGCCCTCGCCGGTCTTGTGGCGGGCCTTGCTGCCGGGGAGCAGGCCGCGGACGATGTGCTTGGGCGGCTGGCCGGGCATGAGGCCCGCCTTCTGGCCCGCCAGCATGACCGTGCTCATCGTCATGGTGGCCGCGGCGCCGCTGATGGCACCGTTCGCGAGTCTGCGCATCATGGCCCTGCGGCTGCCCGCGCCGCCAGGGCCGAAACCCGGGTCAGGCGGGCAGCGGGGTGGTGCTCTCGCGCACGATCAGCTCGGTCGCCAGCTCGACGCGGCGGGCCTCGGGCGTCTCGCCGCGCCGCATGGCCAGCACGGTGCGGGTGGCGAGCGCGGCCATCTCCTGCAGCGGCTGGCGCACCGTGGTCAGCGGCGGCCAGGCCGACTTGGCCAGCGGGATGTCGTCGAAGCCGACCACGCTGAGATCCTCGGGCACCCGCAGGCCGCGCTGGCGGGCCGCCTCCAGGACGCCGAACGCCTGCATGTCACTGCCCGCGAAGATCGCCGTCGGCGGGTCGTCGAGGGAGAGCAGCGCGTGGCCGTGGTCGTGGCCGGAGTCGACCATGAACGTGCCGCGGCGGATCAGCTCGGGCGAGGCGGGCACCCCGGCCGTCTCCAGCGCGGCGCGGTAGCCGTCGATGCGGGCCTGGCTGCACAGCATGTCGGCGGGCCCGCTGATCATGCCGATGCGGCGGTGGCCGAGCTCCAGCAGGTGGCGGGTGGCGGCCAGGCCGCCGTTCCAGTTGGTCGCGCCGACGGAGACGACGCCGGGGGCGGGCTCGCCCTCCGGGTCGACCACGACGAACGGCAGCGAGCGGGCACTCAGCTGGTCCTGCACGCCGGACGACAGTTTCGACGCGACGATCACCACGCCGTCGGTCCGGCGGCCGGCGAGCCGTTCGAGCCAGTCGCGGCCCGGCCCCGCGTGGGTGTGCAGGACGGTGATGACGACGCTGGCCCCGGCCTCGTGGGCGGCGCTCTCCGCGCCGCGCACGATCTCCATCGCCCAAGGCGACTCCATCTCGGTGAAGACGAGGTCGACCAGCCCGGCCGGGGTCTCGTCCTGGCTGATGCGCCGCTGGTAGCCGTGCTTGTGCAGCAGCCGTTCGACGCGATGGCGGGTCGCCGGGGCGACCTCGGGCCGGCCGTTGATCACCTTGGACACCGTGGGGATCGACACCCCGGCTTCCTCGGCTATCAGAGCGATCGTCACCCGCCTCTTCCCAGACATGATCCGGAGTTTAGCCGAAACTTTCGGAATCCGGATAACCGGTCGTGATCCGATCGCGACCGACGCGGCTATTGACGCTTTGTCAGCCATATACCTATGCTCCGGTCAATGAAAATATCGGGGGGTTCACGAAACTTTCGCCAGCCGAGGAGGGAACCCCTATGAAGAGAACCTGTGCGTTGATAGCGGCAGCCGTCCTGGTGGCCGGGTGCGGCGGCGGGCAGACCGCCACCACTGAACCCGAGGAAGGCGGTGCGCCCGGCAAGGTCACCCTGGAGTGGTGGCACCTGTCGACGTCCGACCCGCTGAAGACGATCTACGAGACCCGGGCCAAGGAATACCAGGCCGCCAACCCGAACATCACCGTCAAGATGACGGTTCTGGAGAACGAGGCGTACAAGGCCAAGCTGACCACGCTGACCCAGTCGGGCAAGGCGCCCGACGTCTTCGCGACCTGGGGCGGCGGTGTGCTGAAGCAGCAGGTCGACGCCGGGCTCATCAAGGACATCAGCGCCGACGTCGATCTGACGAACTTCACTACGGCCTCCATGGCCGCGTACCAGTTCGACGGCAAGACGTACGCGCTGCCCACGGACATCGGCATGGTCGGCTTCTGGTACAACAAGAAGCACTTCGAGAAGGCGGGCATCGCCGAGCCGCCGACGACCTGGACCGGCTTCCTCGACGCCGTCAAGAAACTGAAGGCCGCCGGCATCACCCCCATCGCGCTGGCCGGCAAGGAGAAGTGGCCCGGCCACTACTACTGGGCCTACCTCGCGATGCGCATCGCCGGGCTGCCGGCGCTGCAGCAGGCCGGCACCGACCACGACTTCACCAAGCCTGAGTTCGTCCAGGCCGGACAGCAGCTCAAGGCGCTGGTCGACCTGGAGCCGTTCCAGCGCGGCTTCCTCGGGGCCGGCTACTCGACCCCCGACGGCCAGTCCGCCAGCGTCGCCAACGGCAAGGCCACGATGGAGCTGATGGGCCAGTGGGCGCCGACCGTGCAGGCCGACTCCGGCGAGGGCCTCGGCGAGGACCTCGGCTTCTTCCCGTTCCCCGAGGTCGAGGGCGGTAAGGGCGCCATCACCGAGGCGTTCGGCGGAGGCGGCGGCATGGCCGTGGGCGCCGACGCGCCCAAGGAGGCCCTCGACTTCCTGAAGTTCCTCACCAGCACCGAGAACCACACCAAGGCCGTCGAGTCCGGCGCCGTCCTCCCCGTCCTCAAGGGCGTGGAGAGCGCGGTCAAGGACGAGAACCTCAAGGTCGTCGCCGAGTCGCTGGCGAGCGCCACCGGCTTCCAGCTCTACCTGGACCAGGCGTACCCGCCCGCCGTCGGCGCCGAGGTCAACGACAGCGTGGCCGAGCTGTTCGCGGGCGCCAAGACCCCGGAGCAGGTGGCGCAGGACATCACCGAAGTGGCCAAGAGCGAGAGCGAATGACGACCGTGACCCGCCGGCCGGAAGCGGAGACGCTTCCGGCCGGTCCGCGCCGCCGCCGCAGGCGGGGAAGACCCCGCAACCGGCTGACGATCGCCCTGTTCGTGCTGCCGGCGCTGGCCCTCTTCCTGCTGCTCGTGGTGGCCCCGATCCTGGTCGCCGGCTACGCCAGCGCGTTCAGGTGGAACGGCTTCGGCGGCCTGCCCACCGACTTCATCGGCTTCGGCAACTTCACCAGGCTCTTCGAGAGCGACATCTTCTACACCGACCTGGGGAACCTGCTGCTGCTGATCGTGGCGACCCTGGTGATCCAGCTCCCGTTCGCGCTGGGCATCGCGATGCTGCTGCACCAGCGCATCAGGGGGCGGGCGCTCTACAGGCTGGTGTTCTTCGCGCCGTACGTGCTGTCCGAGGTCATCACCGGCGTGCTGTTCTCGCTGATCCTGTCGCCGGAGAACGGCATCGCCAACCAGCTGCTCGGCCCGCTGGGGCTGGAGTCGGAGTGGCTGTCGCACCCGGACAGCGCGCTCTGGTCGATCTTCGTGGTCATGACCTGGAAGTACTTCGGCTTCCACATGATGATCTACCTCGCCGGGCGGCAGAACATCCCGAACGAGCTGATCGAGGCCGCCAAGATCGACGGAGCGGCGGGCTGGAAGATCTTCCGGTACGTCACGCTGCCCCTGCTCGGCCCCACGATCAGGATCAGCGTGTTCCTCTCCGTCATCTACACCATCCAGCTCTTCGACCTGGTGTGGATCCTCACCGAGGGCGGGCCCGCGCACGCGTCGGAGACGCTCGCCGTCACCATGTTCACGCTCGGCTTCGAGCGCGCCCAGGTGGGCTACGCCAGCGCCATCAGCGTGGTGATGTTCGGGCTCAGCCTCGTCTTCGCCCTGGCGTACCAGCGCCTGGTCATGCGGCGTGACCTGGAGGGCGCGACCACCGCCATGGGAGGGAAACGATGAAGCGCACGACCCTGCCCCTGCACGCGATCGCCTGGGTCGTCGGCGCGTTCATCCTCATCCCCGTGGTGTACGCGCTGCTCGGCGGTTTCAAGAGCACCCAGCAGCTCTCGGTGAACCCGTTCGGCCTGCCGAGCCCGTGGGAGCCGGGCAACTACACCGAGGTGCTGGCCGAAGGGTCGTTCTGGCGCCAGGTCTGGAACAGCACGTTCATCGCCGTCGCGACCACCGTGCTGGTCGTCGCGCTGTCGGCGCTGGCCGCGTTCGTCTTCGCCCGCTTCGCCTTCCGGGGCAGGGAGGCGCTGTTCACGCTGTTCACGGCGGGCCTGATGTTCCCGTTCGCGGTCGCGATCCTGCCCATCTTCGTGATGCTCCGCACGCTGAACCTGATCGACAACCCGCTGGGCGTGATCCTCGTGCAGGCCGCGTTCGGGCTGCCGTTGACGATCATCATCCTGCGCCAGTTCTTCAGGAGCATCCCGGGAGAGATCGAGGAGGCGGCCACGATCGACGGCTGCTCGCCGTTCGGCTTCTTCTGGCGGATCCTGCTGCCGATGGCCCGCCCGGCGCTGGCCACCGTGTCGGTGCTGGCGATCGTGGGGAGCTGGAACAACTTCATGCTCCCGCTGGTCGTCTTCAGCGACGAGCTGAGCTGGACGCTCCCGCTCGGCGTGCAGCAGTTCCAGGGCCAGTACAGCTCCGACACCGCGCGGGTCCTCGCCTACCTCGTGCTGGCCATGGTGCCGGCGCTGGGGTTCTACGCCATAGCGGAACGCCACCTGATCGGTGGTCTCACAGCGGGAGCGACGAAAGGGTGACCATGCTGCACGTCTCCGGAGCTCGGCTCCGCACGGCCGACGACCGGCCCGTACGCCTGCGCGGGGTCGGGCTGGGCGGCTGGATGAACATGGAGAACTTCATCACCGGCTACCCGGCCAACGAGGCGTCGATGCGCGCGGCGGTGCGTCAGGTGCTGGGCGAGGAGCGGGCCGCGCTCTTCTTCGAGCGGCTGCTCACCTCCTTCTTCACCGAGCGGGACGCGGCGCTGCTGGCCGGGCTCGGCATGAACTGCGTCCGCATCCCGATCAGCTACCGGCACTTCGAGGCGGACGACCGGCCCTTCGAGATCATCGAGTACGGGTTCCACCACCTGGACCGGGTGATCGGCCTGCTCGGCGCGCACGGCATCTACAGCGTGATCGACCTGCACGCGCTGCCCGGCTCGCAGAACCAGCACTGGCACTCCGACAACCCGACGCACGTGGCCGCCTTCTGGCAGCACCGGCACTTCCAGGACCGGACCGTGCACCTGTGGGAGGCCATCGCCGACCACTACCGCGACAACCCGTGGGTGGCCGGCTACAACCCGGTCAACGAGCCGGGCGACCCGACCGGCAAGGTCATCGGCCCGTTCTACGACCGGCTGGTCAAGGCGGTGCGCGCGGCCGATCCCCGGCACGTGCTGTTCCTGGACGGCAACACCTACTCGACCGACTTCTCGATCTTCAGGGAGGTGTACGAGAACACGGTGTTCGTCTGTCACGACTACGCCCTGGCCGGGTTCGCCCACGGCGGCGGCTATCCCGGCTACACCCAGGGCCGCTGGTGTGACAAGGACGAGCTGGAGCGCACGTTCGAGCAGCGGTCGCGGTTCCAGCGGGAGACCGGCACCCCGCTGTGGGTGGGCGAGTTCGGGCCCGTCTACACCGGGGACCCGGAGCGGGACGGGGAGCGCTACCAGATCCTGCGCGACCAGCTGGAGATCTACGACCGCCACGAGGCCGGCTGGTCCCTGTGGACCTACAAGGACGTCGGCCTGCAGGGCCTGGTGTGCGCGGGCGGGCCGTACCTGGAGAGGTTCGGCCCGTTCATCGACAAGAAGCGGCGGCTCGGCGCGGACCGATGGGGCTCCACGATGGAGGAGGGCGCCGAGGCGCTCGCCCCGCTGCACGCGCTGGTGGAGACCGAGTTCCCCGCCTGGGACCCGTACCCGTGGGGCGCCCGCTACCAGACCGACGACCTGGTGAGGCACATCCTCATCGCCCAGGCGCTGCTGCCCGAGTACGCCGAGTTGTTCAGGGGCCTCGACGACACCGAGCTCATCGCGCTGGCCGACTCGTTCGCGCTGGAGAACTGCCGCCGCCGGGAACCCCTGCTGGACCTGCTGGGCGCCGCCCTGGACGGGGCCGCGTCACCGTGACGCGAGCTGGAAGGTGTCCCTGTTGTCGCGCGGGTCCGGGTCCAGGAAGGTGGAGCCGACGGACACGGTCGCGCTCGGCCGGTCATCACGCGGGATCCGGACGGGGACGCTCACCCGTACCGACTCACCCGGGCGGATCAGCGCGAGCGTGCACGTCACCCGCCGCCCCTCGCCCTCGCAGCCCGGCGCGTCCCCCGCCCGCGAGCCGGGCGGGAGCGTGAACGTGACCGGCACCTGGGCCGCCGCCATCAGCCCTCTCATGGTCACGGTGGCGGTGACCTCGCGGGCGGTGCCCGAGCCCTCGACCGACAGCGCGTCGTACACGCCCGCCGGGTCCGCCCGGCGCACCACCGCGCCGAAGCTGTCCCGGCCGAGCGGGTTGGCCACCGCGTAGCCGTGGCCGGCCTCGTCGTTCGCCCCGGACGTCAGCACCCCGATCAGCAGGCCGTCGTCCCTGGTCAGCCAGGGACCGCCGCTGTTGCCCCCGTACAGGTGGCAGTTGTCGGTGCGCAGCCGCCCGCCGGTCTCGCCGCGCACCGCGTGTCCGGCCCACGGCCGGGTGCGGGCCAGGCACCAGAGCTGGCGGGTGCCGTCGTACGGGGTGTCGCTCGGGTAGCCGAGGCTGGCGACGGTGTGGCGGCCGCCCTCGTTGCGCAGCGGCGTGAAGCCGCCCACCGTCCCCTGCAGCGTCGCGCCGCCCCGCCTGCCGACCTCGACCAGCGCCAGGTCGTAGATGGAGTCCCAGTCGTAGGGCGACACGCCGGTGAAGGACCGCGGCTTGTAGACGCGCCGCGCTCCCCACACGCCGTACGGGGCGCGCTCGCGCAGGCTCGCGGCCTTGCCGTCGTACGCGGGCACGAACGCGATGTGCTCCGACCAGGTGGCGCGCCCGCCCCTCCCGGCCACCCCGTACACGCAGTGCGAGGCCGTCGCCACCAGCAGCTTGCGCGCGGAGCGCACCACCGCGCCGCTGCACGACCTGCGGTCACCGGCCGCGTCCAGGAAGAACAGCCGGCCGGTGGCCCTGCTCTCCAGCGTCCGCCGGTAGGGCTTGCGCACGCGGGCGTAGCCGTTGGCGTCGGAGCCGGGCGTCAGCCGCTCGTTGCGCGGCACGCTCACCCTCGACCCCGCCGACCGCGGGATGACGACGTTCTCCGGCAGGTCGACGGCGTCGGCCCTGGACTGCTTCCTGGCCGTCCAGTAGTCGATCGCCCGCTGCGGATCCATGACCGGTGAGACCTCTGCTCCCGGCACGGGCGGCGGCGCGGCGGCGGCCTCCACGGGCGGCGCGACCAGCGCGGTGCTCACCGTCACCAGCGCGACCAGGGTGCTTCGGCGTGACATCGGTCCCCCTCTAGAACGAATCCCAGAAGCACACTAAGTCACGACGACGACACGATAGGTGACCGACGCCACGAGGTCACGGACTGACGGCCATGGCGTAACCGGACGTGGCGGTGTGCCCGGCGCCGTTGGTGGCCGTGATGGTGACCCACGGCCGCGCCGGATCCGGATCCTCCGGCTCGAAGGGGGCCCACGCGGACTCCAGCGGGATGTCCCGGCCCGTGCCGGGGTCGTGCCACTCCTGGGACGCCTCCACCGTCACCGGCCCCGAGCCCGCCCGGTGGTAGGTGAAGCGCAGCGTGCCGCCCTCCAGGTGGTAGCCCTCGACCAGGACGCCGGCCACCCCGTCCCGCACGGCCGGGGTCGCTCGCGCCACGATCGGCTCCTGCCAGCCGGCCGCCAGCTCGTCGGCCAGCGACGGTGCCGACGGGTCGTCACGGCAGGTCAAGAACGGGTCCCAGCCGTACGCGATGATCTTGGTGCCGTGCGCGGCGGCCGCCGCGACCTGCTCGTCCACCCGGGCCTTGGTGGTACGGCCGCGCAGCGGGAACGGGTCGGCCCGGCCGCACTCGCCCGCCACCTGGGTGGGTTCGAACACCTCGACGTTCACCCACAGCCGCACGCCGGGCGTCACCCGCCGGGCCGCGGCCTCGATGTAGTCGCGGGCGGAGCCGTAGTAGGCCTGCCGGTTGGTGACCTTGCCCGTGACCGGCTCCAGCCGCGGGTCCACCGGCGCGTCCGCCTCGTCAGGCCCGTGCACGGGGACCTTGCCGACCCCGCGCCCGTCCTGGATCGCGATGACCATCGGCGCCCCCGCCCGGGTGGCCGCGATCTCGTCGAACCCCTTCTCCACCTGCTCCGGCGGGAAGCCGCGGCCCCGGCGCGCGTCCCAGAACGGGCTCACCATGATCGTCACCCCGGGCCACGCGCCGGCCACCACCTCGTGCTGCGCCGCGTACAGGGCGATGATCGGGTCGTCGCCGGCCCGGCCCCGCATGGCCAGCTCGAACGACTGGTAGAGGCCGCCGAGCGCGGGCGAGGCCCCGTACCGCTGCCGGTAGTCGGCGACCACCCGCGCGGTGAAGGCGTTGAGCGCCGGCAGGTGGGCCAGGTCGGGCAGCCACGGCTTGGCCCCGTCTTTGGGGGGCACCGGCAGGCCGGGGAAGACCTTCATACCCTGCGCGGCGGCCTCGGTCATCATGTGCCCCACGCCGTCGCCGTCGGCGGCGACCAGCAGCAGGTCGTACGAGGACGCCTCGCACGAGTCGCCGAGCATCAGCCGGTAGTAGACGCGCCCGCCGTTCTCGATTCGCCGGTCCAGGCCGGGGCAGCGCAGCACCCCGGCCCCGAAGTGCTCGCTCGCCGTGTACGTGTAGACCTGCCGGATCGTTCTGCCGGTGTCGCGGGCGGCCTGGTAGCAGGTCCTGCCGTCCTCGACGCAGTCGTCGAATGCGCCGCCCACCCGCCCGTCCGGGCCGACGGACGCGGGCAGCAGCCGCGCGCCGAACGTGATCAGCGTGTCGGCGCCCACCCCGTGGATGGCCTCGACCATCCGCCGGGTCACGCACGCGTCGGAGCGCGGGATCATCCAGTAACCGGTGATCGGGTAGCGGGCCAGGACCCGGGTGTCGCGCGGCGGGCAGTCCCCGGGGAGTGCCCCGGCCACCCGGCCGACCAGGCTGTCGGGCACGAGGGCCAGCACCACCACCGTGACGGCGACCGCCATCCGCAGGATCCGCTGCAGCACACCTGCCCCTTCGCGCCGGGAACGGTTCACACGCTACTTCGCGCGGCCCGATCAAGTTGGGCCTCCTTGCCCTCGAATCCGGCGTCTACGCTTTGTGAACCCGAGCTGTCAGCGAGGTGAACTCCCCATGACCGCGCTCGATCGACGATCCTTCCTCTCCACCGGCGGCGCCCTGGCCACCGCCGTCGCCGTCCAGACCCTGGCCGCGCACGCCTCCTGGGCCGAGACGGGCCGCGAGGCCGCCACCGGCGGCGAGGGCTACGGCCCGCTCCGCCGCGCCCCCAGCGCGAACACCGGCGAGGAACTGCTCGCCCTGCCGTCCGGGTTCTCGTACGTGGTGCTCGGCAGGACCGGCACCCCGATGTCCGACGGCGTGCTCACGCCCATCGCGCACGACGGCATGGCCGCCTTCCCCGGCACCCGCCGGCACACCGTCCGCCTGATCCGCAACCACGAGGTGCGCACCGCCCCCGGCACGCCCGAGGGCCGCGTGCACGTGCCCGGCTCCGCCCGGTACGACGAACTGGGCGTCGGCGGCACCACCACGCTGGAGGTGGACCTGCGCAGCGGCGAGGTCCTGCGCCACTTCGTCAGCCTCAACGGCACGATCATCAACTGCGCCGGCGGCCGCATGCTCGGCGACCGGGGCTGGCTGACCTGCGAGGAGACCACCGCGGGGCCGGCGGGCGGATGGCAGCGCAAGCACGGCTACATCTTCGAGGTGCCGCTGCGCGGCCCCTCCCCCGGCAGACCGGCCGCGTCCATGCCGCTCACCGCGATGGGCCGCTTCTCGCACGAGGCGGTCGCCGTCGACCCGCGCACCGGGTACGTGTACGAGACCGAGGACGACTCGGGCAAGCCCGATGGGTTCTACCGGTTCCGCCCGCGCGACCCGGAGAACCTGGCCCGGGGCGGCGTGCTGGAGATGCTCAAGATCCGCGGCGTGGACGGCTACGACTGCCGCGAGGGCCAGCGGATGGGCGCCAGGCTGCCGGTCGAGTGGGTGCGCGTCGACGACCCCGACCCGGACCTGGAGGGCGGCGCCCCCACCTGCACGCAGCAGGGGCTGGCCAAGGGCGGGGCGAAGTTCAACCGGCTGGAGGGCTGCTGGTGGGGCGACGGCTCGGTGTTCTTCAACTCCACCAGCGGCGGCGACGCCAAGAACGGCGACGCGCCGGGCGCCGACGGCTACGTGGAGGGGTACGGCCAGGTCTGGCGGTACATCCCCGGCCGCGAGGGCGGGACGCTGGTCCTGGTGTACGAGTCGCCGGGGCGCAAGGAGCTGGACTCGCCGGACAACCTGACGTTCACCCCGCGCGGCGGCATCGTGCTGTGCGAGGACGACGCCTCCGACGCCGACGCCGACCCGCACCCGCTGGCCCCCGGCCTGGCCAACGTGAACCGGCTGATCGGGCTGGACCCGCGCCGCGGCCGGCCCTTCGAGTTCGCGGTCAACATCGCCGACGACAGCGAGTTCGCCGGGGCGTGCTTCAGCCCCGACGGGTCGGTGCTCTTCGTCAACCAGCTCGGCTCGACGGCCTCGCTCGATCCGCCAGGGCGCACGTACGCGATCAGGGGGCCGTGGCGGCGAGGGCCCCTATAGACCGCGTACGCGGGGTCGTCAACTGCGAGAGTGTCCCAAATCTGCCGCATGTGATGGGCTGACTGGGCCTTCTCAGGGGCTGCCTTCGGGCATACGTTCCGTTCAGCACGCTTCGGGGGCATGAGTTGCCGTGCGGATCTCCCTCTAGCCATCCCCCGAGATGGCCCCGCGCCCAGACGGGCGCATGACTCCACTGCCGTCACATGGAAAGTGCGACATGACAATTCGCCGAGGCGTCGTCCGTGCCCTCGCCCTGGTCACGGCACTCGCTCTCCCGCTCTCCCTCACGTCTCCGGCCCAGGCCGCCGGAGGGCTCGACGAGGTCTTCGCCAAGCTGCTGGTGAAGCAGGTGAAGGGCGCCAACGTCAGCAAGCACCTCAAGGCCTTCCAGGCCATCGCCGACGCCAACGGGGGCAACCGGGCGGCGGGCACCTCCGGTTACGACGCGTCCCGTGACTACGTCGCCGACAAGCTCCGCAAGGCCGGTTACAAGGTCACCCTGCAGCCGATCGACTTCGTGGCGGGCTGGGTCGAGAACAGCCCGCCCGTCCTGGCGGACTACACGCCCAACGAGGACTTCTTCACCTTCCAGCCGTCGCCGGCCGGCGACGTGACGGCCCCGGTGCAGGGCGTCGACCTGACCCTGCCGCCGGCCCCCACGCCGACCTCGACCAGCGGCTGCGAGATGGCGGACTTCGCGGGGTTCACCGCGGGCAACATCGCGCTCATCCAGCGCGGCACCTGCCCGTTCGCCACCAAGGTCCGTAACGCCGGGTTCGCCGGCGCGTCCGCGATCATCGTCTTCAACGAGGGCCAGCCGGGCCGGACCGAGGCCAACCCGCTGGACATCGGCGAGTGGCGGGCCGGGATCCCGATGATCTACGCCGACTTCGCCGTCGGCAACGCGCTGGCCACCACGGCCACGCCGGTGCGCCTGGCGGTCGACGCGACGCTCACGCTCGGCACCAACGACAACGTGATCGCCGAGAGTCGCTGGGGCGACTCGCGCGACGTGGTCATGGTCGGCGCCCACCTGGACAGCGTCCCCGAGGGCCCGGGCATCAACGACAACGCCTCCGGCAGCGCCGCGATCCTGGAGACCGCGCTGCAGATGCGGCACTTCCCGGTCAAGAACAAGGTCCGCTTCGCCTTCTGGGCCGCCGAGGAGATCGGCCTGCTGGGCTCCGACCAGTACGTGGAGAGCCTGACCCAGGCGCAGCGCGACCGGATCAGGGTCTACCTGAACTTCGACATGGTCGCCTCGCCCAACTACGGCCTGTTCCTCTACGACGGCGACGACTCCGACGCCACCGGCGCTCCCGCGGGCCCGCCCGGATCGGCGCAGATCGAGGCGCGGCTGGAGAAGTTCTTCAAGGACCGCAAGGTGCCGACCCGAGGCACCGACTTCGACGGCCGTTCCGACTACGGGCCGTTCATCGCGGTCGGCATCCCCTCCGGCGGCATCTTCACCGGCGCGGAAGGCATCAAGACGCCGGATGAGGCGGCCCTGTGGGGCGGCACGGCGGGCCAGGCCTACGACCCGTGCTACCACCTGGCCTGCGACACCCTCACCAACGTGAACGCGTTCGCGCTGGACGTGAACTCCGACGCGATCGCCGACTCCACCGCCCGGTACGCGTTCGACCTGCGCACCATCCCGGACCGCCCGGCCGGCGCCCGCGCCGCGCTCTCCTCCGCAACCGCCCAGAACTGACGCCCCGGAACGGCGGGGCCCTGCCCTCACAGGACCCCGCCGTTCCATGTCGCCGGTCAGGACTCTGTCCCGAGGCGGGATGTGCTCTTCCCGGACCACGGCGGGCCGGGCAGGCCGAAGGCTTGCTTACGGCGCTCAGCCCGAGGGGTTTCCCAAGAAGATTTTCAGCTTTTGACCTTCGGTGCGAAGTTCCGCGCCCAGGATGCTCAGAGCACCCTGACCACCGTCACCGAGTCGGTGGGGAGCCCGCCGCCGGACGGGGTCATGTCCACCCCCGCCGGGCGCGGCCGGTGCCCCGGGACGCCGTCGAGGCCGAGCGTGATGTCGGCGACCGCCAGCCGTGGCCGCGTCGCGCTCTCGAACCGGAGCGTGAACTCCACCCCCTCCTCCGGCGGCGCGAAGAACTGCACCTCGAACGGCCACGCCCCGCCCTCCGGCTCGTACGCGGGAAGCGTCACCGGCGCCAGCCCGGGCACCTCGAACGAGCCACCGATGACCGCGACGTCGGCATGCAGGTTCAGCTGGTAGGCCCCCCGCTGGGACCGCACCCGTACCCGCAGTGTGGTCTCGCCGCCGTCACGCCGCTCCTCCAGCACGGTCAACTCGGGCGCGGGCAGCCCGGCGGCGGGCGCGGTCCCCACGCGGGCGGGCACCTGCCGGTACGGAAGCGGCAGGTCCCAGGAGCCGGGCACGTCCGGCGCCCGCTCGGCCGCCCACGGGTGCGGCGGCTCGGTCATGCTCACCCACGCGGCCTGCCGGGCGTCGGCGTCGAGCACGTACGCCAGATGTGCCAGCCGGGGCCGCTCCTCCCCGAACCGGTTGACCCCCAGCCCCACCCCGCCCAGCACCAGAGCAAGCACCCCCGCCACCACAGGCCCACCCCACACCCCGACCCACCGCCAGAAGCGCCCGCCCCCTCCCCCGCCCGTCCGCCGCCCGACGCGCACACCCGGACCACCTTCCGCGCCCGTCGTCGGCCCGACGCCGGTCGGCTGGACCGGCGCGCCGCCCCTCGCAGGGACGGCCGCCGGGGCTTCGCCGCGCGCAGGAACTGCCGCCGGGGTCCGGCCACCTCCCGGGGTGACGGCGGCGAGCAGGGGGAGCGCCGACAGGGCGGCGAAGGCGTAGAAGAGACCTGCGGGGGCGGCCATCACCAGCCCGATCGCGGTGCTGATGGACCGCGCTCCCACGCTGAACATCACGACCGCCGGCGCCACCCCGCACGCCAGCACGACCGTCCCCAGCACGGGCCGCCGCCGCAGCGCCAGCGCGCCCGCGAGCCCCGCGGCCCCGGCGAGCGCGGTGAGCGACCCGTAGTTCGACGCCCCGGGCATCAGCAACGCCGCCGCGACCCCGAGCACCGCCAGCCAGAACAGCACCCCGACGGTCAGGACCACCGCGTTCAGCCACCGCCGCAGCGCCACGTACGCCCCCCACACGACGGCCACCGCCATCATGACCAGGCCCAGTCGATACGGCTCCGGCCGGTACGGATCGCTGACCAGATCCCCGTACCCCGGCTCCAGAGCCACGAGCGCCGGCCACAACCCCATGCTCAGCCCGGTGACCACGACCAGCACCCCGAGCACGGCGACCATCCCGGCGACCAACCGCGGCACCGTCACAGGCGCCGCACCCCCGAACCTGGTGGCGGCCCGTGTCCGAGCAGGGCGGGTGCCGCCGGACGCCGGCCCCGCACCCACCCCACCGTCCGGGTCGGTCCCCGGCTCCGCCCTCCGGGGTCGTGCCGAGAGGCGGGTGTACGCGGCGAGGGCCAGGACGGCCAGGGCGGCCAGGACAGCCAGTGGGGTGGCGAGTCCCGCCGGGTAGCGGAACACCACGCCGAAGATCGTGAAGAACACCTCGTCCCGGGGCTGCCGGAGCTCACGCAGGTCGGCCGAGCCGAGCTCGCGGACCATGGCGAGCGCGTTGTCCCCCTGCATCTGCAGCGCCGCCCGGTCGAGGGCGGCAGGGGTGTCACGGGGATGGTGGTAGTAGGCGCGCCCGCCGGCGAGCCCCAGGTCGATCCCGATCCACCCGTTCTCCTCCAGCACGGTCAGGTCGGAGTGGAAGCCGGTCCCCCGGTAGGCCCCCACCATCGCGGACTCGCCCACCGGGTGCGGCATGGCCCGCGCGAACGCCCCCACCAGGGCGCCGCCGCCGGGGGTCACGTTGTAGACGGACGACGGGGCGGCGTTCCCCGGCCCCTCCAGGTTGACCACGACGCCGCCGTCCCGCGCCATGGGGTGACGGAGGAACGCCTCGGCCCCGATGAGCCCGGGTTCCTCGCCGTCGCTGAGCAGCAGCACCAGGTCGTTGCGGAGCGGAGGCCCGGCGCGCAGGGCGCGGGCGATCTCCAGGATGGCGGCCACGGACGCCTTGTCGTCGCTGGCGCCGGGCGTGGTGGGCGTGGAGTCGTAATGGGCGGCCAGCACGACGCGGCCGGTGGAGTCCGCGCCGGGGACGACGGCGATCACGTTCTCGGTGACCCCGGCCACCACGTCCCCGCCGAACGGGTGCGCGCCGGCCCCCGTCTGCACCTCGGGCCGTAACCCGAGCCGGGTCAGCTCGGCCACGAGATGGTCGCGGACGGCGTCGCCGGCGGCGGACCCGACGGGCGTGGGCTCGCCGGCGATGCGTTCGAGGACGGGCCAGGCCCGTTCGACGCTGAACGAGCCGGGCGGCGCGTCCCGCCCGGCGGGGGCAGGCGGCAGTTCGGCCAGCCAGGCGGCGACCGCGAGCAGGGTGACGGCGACGAGGGCGACGGCGGCCGGCAGCCGCCGGGAGAGAGCATCCATAGATGCATAATGAACTGTGCACAATGGATTGTGCAAGCTGGCTTGTGCACAATTCACCCCCGAACCCCAGCTAGCAGCGGGCAAAGTTGCACAGAACTCACGCGACAGTTAGGTTGACGCCATGGCTGAGCACGGCACGCGCAAGCTCGACGACCTTGAGGCGCTGCGCGCGCTCGCCCACCCCCGCCGCCAGCGCATCCTCAACCACCTCAGCGCCCACGGCCCCGCCACCTCCGCCGAGCTGGCCCGCGAGCTCGACCTCAACACCGGCGCCACCAGCTACCACCTGCGCGAGCTGGCCAAGCACGGCTTCGTCGAGGAGCTGCCGGAGAAGGCGCACGGCCGCGAGCGCTGGTGGCGCTTCGTCCCCGCCGACCTGCGCTTCCCGCTCCGCAGCGAGCAGGACGAGGAGACCAGGGCGATCATCGACGAGATGAACGCCCGCGCGATCACCGACGACATGCAGGCGTTCCGCCGCGCGCAGGCGGCGGTCGATCCCGGCGGCTGGGGCGACGCCTTCCCCTACTCCCGGGGCACGATCCGGGTGACGCTGGAGGAGCTGGCGGAGTTCTTCGAGGAATACATCGCGCTCCTCGGCAAGTACGACAAGACGGCCGAGGAGGCGGGCCCCGGGGCGCGGCGCGTCCACACCCGCTTCTTCGCCTATCCGGAGTCCGACGGGTGAGCCATCACGGGAAGAGGGTGCGATGCGGGTCGTCGTGACGGGAGCGCACGGCAAGGTCGGCCGCGCGGCCGTGCGGGCGCTGATGGGCGCGGGCCACGAGGTGACGGCGGTCGACGTCACCCGCCCGGTCTGGGAGCGGCCCGACCCGGCCGAGCCCGGCTACCGGCAGGCCGACCTGACCGACGCGGGCCAGGCGTTCGCGGTGGTGCGCGGGGCGGAGGCGGTGGTGCACGCCGCCGCGATCCCCGACCCCACCCACAACCCGCCGCACGTGGTGTTCCAGAACAACCTGATGGCCACGTTCAACATGATCGAGGCCGCGGTGGCGCTCGGCGTGACGCGGTTCGTCAACATCTCCAGCGAGACCGTGCCGGGCTTCTTCTTCGCCGATCGGCCGTTCCTGCCGTCGTACGCGCCGATCGACGAGGACCACCCGGTCGCGCCGCAGGATCCGTACGCGCTCTCGAAACACTTCGGCGAGCAGCTCATGGACGCCGCGGTGCGCCGCACCGGCATCCCGTGCGTGTCGCTGCGGCCGAGCTGGGTGCAGCACGAGGGCAACTACGCCCGCAACCTGGGGCCGCAGCTCCGCGACCCCTACCAGCCGAGCGCGGGGCTGTGGAGCTACATCGACGTGTACGACCTGGCCGACGCGATCGTGCTGGCCGTCGAGTCCGGGCTGCCCGGTCACGAGGTGTTCTGCATCGCCTCGCCCGACAACGCGGCCAACCGCGGGCTGGCCGACCTGATCACCACGGTCTACGGCGAGGCGATCCCGATCAGGCCGCTGTCCAGGCCCGACGCGTCCGGCATCTCCTGCGAGAAGGCCGTCCGCCTGCTCGGCTGGCGGCCGTCGCGCTCCTGGCGCGACTACCTCGGCGAGGACGGGCGGCCGCTGCCGGAGAAGGCGCGCCCGTGACGCCTCGCCTCTGACCGCCGGACGCCGAAGGGCCGTCCGCCTCCGAAGGCGGACGGCCCCTGACCGGCGTCAGTTGCTGAGCGGACCGAACTCCTTACGGGTGTCGATCACCTCGCCGAACACCTCCCAGCGCTCACCCTTGAACTCCATGAGCTGCATCGACTCGATCGGGAAGGCGTCGTCGGCCGAGGTCTGCATGGTCACGCCGGGCAGCAGCATGTCGACCTGGACGTTGTTCAGGTTGCGCACCGACTCCATCAGGCCCTCGCGGGTCTTGCAGGGCGCGGCCTCCAACGCCTTGTGGAAGCTGCTCGCCACGGCCCAGCCGAAGGTGTGGTACGGGATGTTGGGGTCGGCGCCGGGCGCGTACTGCGCCATCTTCTCCTTGTAGAGCTTCATCTCCGCGTCGTCCGCCCACTGCGGGTCGTTCGGGTCCTTGTAGTACGAGGACGACACGACGCCCTGCACGTTCTCGAAGCCGACCGGCTTGAGCACCGTGACGGAGGCGGCGACGTTGTTGACGATGTGCAGCGGGTTCCACTTGGTGTTCTTGGCGTCGGCGGCCAGCGCCTGCGAGCCGAACTTCGGGGTGGTGACGTTCAGGAACACGTCGGCGCCTGACTCGGCCAGGTTGCGCATCTGCGGCTCGATGCTGGGGTCGGTGACCTCGTAGCTCTGCTCCGCCACGACGGTGACGTCCGTGCCCTCGATGGCCCGCTTGAAGCCGCCGAACAGGTCCTCGCCGAAGTCGTCGTTCTGGTAGAGGACGGCGACCTTGGCGCCGGGCTTCTCCGTCTTGAGGTACTGGGCGTAGACGCGGGCCTCGGAGACGTAGTTCGGCTGCCAGCCGATGGTCCACGGGTGCTCGGTGTCGGTGCCCCACTGGGAGGCGCCGGTGGCGACGAAGACCTGTGGCACCTTGCGCTGGTTGGTGTAGTCCCAGGTGGCGGTCGTGGAGGGGGTGCCCAGCGTCTGGAAGAGGGCGAACACCTGCTCCTGCTCGACCAGCCTGCGCGCCTCCTCGACGGCCTTCGGCGGCTGGTAGCCGTCGTCGCGGACGACCAGCTCGACCTTGCGCCCGTCGACGCCGCCCTTCTCCGCGTTCACGTAGTCGAAGTACGCCTTGATGCCCTTGGGGATGTCACCGTAGGCGGACGCCGGCCCCGACAGCGGGTAGATGCCGCCGAGCTTGAGCGTGGTGTCCGTGATGCCGGTGGTCTGCTGCCCCTGGCATTGTCCCTGGGCGGCGCTGGTCGTCGCCTGCCCTTCTCCGGTCTCCCCTCGACCCCCGCAGGCCGCCGCGGCGATCACCAGGGTGGCCGTCACCGCCGTACGGCCGATCGCAGTAAAACGCATGTCGTGTTACCCCTTCCGGAGGGTCTTCTTGAGAGAGTTGGCCGCGCGCCCCGCCAGGCCGGCCAGGCCGGTCGGGGCCACGTACATCACCGCGATGATCAGCAGGCCGAAGATCACGCCGGGCGCGGCCTCGTTGACGTCCTGCGAGAGGCTGGGCACGAACATCACGAACAGCGCGCCGAGCACCGGGCCCGACAGCGACCCGAGACCGCCGACGACGATGCCCGCCAGCAGCGTGATCGACAGCGTGACGGGGAACGAGTCCGGCGAGACGAACCCGATCACCCACGTGTAGACGCAGCCCGCCACCCCGGCGAACATCGCGCTCCAGGCGAAGGCGAGCGTCTTGTAGTACGAGAGCCGCACCCCCATGACCTCGGCCGCGATCTCGTTGTCGCGCACGGCGTGCAGCGCCCGCCCCACCCGAGACCGGAGCAGCCCGGCGGCCAGCAGGAACGCCGCCACGGCGACGGCCAGGGCGAGGAAGTACAGCCACTGGTCCTCGGCCAGGCCGCTCCACGCGGGCGGCGCCGGCTTGGCCAGCGACAGCCCCATGGACCCGCCGGTGACCTCCTCGAACCGCTTGAGCAGCGGCACCAGGAAGATCGCGATGGCCAGTGTGACGAGCGCCAGGTAGAGGCCGCGCAGCCGCATCGCGGGCACGCCCAGCACCAGCCCCAGCAGGAACGCCACGGCGGCGGCCACGGGCAGCGTCGCCAGGTACGGCAGCTCCCAGTGGAACATCATGATCGCTGCCGCGTACGCCCCGGCGGCGAAGAACGCGCCGTGCCCGAGCGAGATCTGCCCGGCGTGCCCGACCAGGACGTTCAGCCCGAGCAGCGCCACCGCGTAGACCAGCACCATGGTGAGCTGGAACACGTGGAACGGCACGAGCTGGAACGGCGCGTAGATCGCGGCGGCCAGCAGCACGCCGGCCACGATCCACTGCCGGCGGACCCGTCGGCCCGGCGCCTGCGCCTGCCCCCGTGGAGGCGCGCCGGCCCTGCTGGTGACCTGTGTCGACTCGCTCATGCCCGCTCCACCACCGCTCGCCCGAACAGGCCCTGGGGCCGCAGCAGCAGCACGCCCAGGATGATGACCAGCGGCACGCCGACCTTGAGGTCGGGCCCGATGGCCCCGACGTAGGCGCCGGCCAGGGTCTCGGCCACGCCGACGATCAGCCCGCCGGCGACCGCCCCCGCCGGGCTGTCGAAGCCGCCGAGCGTGGCGGCGGCGAAGGCGTAGATCAGGACGCCGCCCATCATGTTCGGCTCCAGGAACAGCAGCGGTGCGACGAGCACGCCGGAGACCGCGCCGACGGTGGCGGCCAGCCCCCAGCCGAGCGCCAGCGTCACGCCGACCCGGATGCCGACCAGCCGGGCGGAGACCGGGTTGGTCGCCACCGCGCGCATCCCGAGCCCGATCTTGGTGTGCTGGAACAGCAGGTAGAGCAGGCCCATGACGATCCCGACGACCGCGAAGACGCCCAGCGTCTGGAAGCCGACGGTCAGCCCGCCCACCTCGAAGGCGCCGCCGGGGAACGGGTTGGGGAAGTCCTTGATGAGGAACGACCAGATCCATCCGGCGGCGGCGTTGACGAAGATGAACAGCCCCACGGTGACGATCACCAGGGTCAGTTCCGGCGCCCCCTCGACCGGCCGGATGATCACCCGTTCGATGAGCATGCCGCCGGCGAACGACACGACCAGCGTGAGCACCAGCGCCAGCCAGAACGGCATGCCCGCCGCGGTGAACTGCCAGGCGATGTAGGTGGAGAACATGGCCAGCTCGCCCTGGGCGAAGTTGACGATCCCGGTGAACTGGTAGATCAGCACGAGCGCGAGGGCCAGGCTGGCGTAGATGGCGCCGGTGCTCAGCCCCTGGATGACCTGTTGCAGGAATCCGGTCATGGTCAGACCCGGTAGCCGAGGTAGGACTGGGCGACCTGCTCGTCCTCCTGGATCTGCGCCGCCGTGCCCGAGAGCACGATCCGCCCGGTTTCCAGGACGTGCGCCTGCTGGGCGATGCCCAGGGCGAGATGGGCGTTCTGCTCGACGACGACCACGGTGGTGCGCTCCTGTTCGTTGATGGTCCGCACGATGCGGAAGAGCTCCCGGGTGATCAGCGGGGCGAGGCCGAGCGACGGCTCGTCCAGCAGGAGCAGCCGGGGGCGCAGCATGAGCGCCCGGCCGAGGGCGAGCATCTGCTGCTCGCCGCCGCTCAGGCTGCCCGCCGCCTGCTTGAGCCGGGGCTTCAGCGCGGGGAAGTAGCCGTAGATGCGGTCGAGGTCCTCTTCCAGGCGGTCGCGCCGGGTGTAGGCGCCCAGGCGCAGGTTCTCCTCGACGGTGAGCGGCATGAACGTGCCCCGGCCCTCCGGCACGTGCGCGACGCCCATCCTGGCCAGCGCGTCGGGCGAGCGGCCGAGCAGCTCGGCGTCGCCGAGCCGGACGCCGCCGCGCCCCTTGACCATGCCGGACAGCGCCCGGAGCAGGGTCGTCTTGCCCGCCCCGTTGGGGCCGAGTATCGCGCAGATCTCGCCCTCCCCCACGGTGAGGCTGACGTCGTGCAGCACCTGGGCGCCGCCGTATCCGGCGTTCAGCCCGGAGACCACCAGCTCGCTCATACCGCCGTCCCCAGGTAGGCCTCGATGACGCCGGGGTCGCGCTGGACCTCGGCCGGCGGGCCTTCGGCGATCTTCTTGCCGAAGTCCAGGCAGACGATCCGGTCGCAGGTGCTCATGACGAAGCCCATGTGGTGCTCGACCACCACCACGGTCAGGTCCAGGTCGTCGCGGATGGCGCGCAGGGTGCCGGCGAACTCCTCGACCTCGGCCGAGCTGAGCCCGTTGACCGGCTCGTCCAGCAGCAGCAGCCGCGGCTCCGCGGCCAGCGCCCTGGCCAGTTCCACCCGTTTGAGCGTGCCGAAGGGCAGCCCGGCGGCCGGGTGGTCGGCGACGGCCGACAGGCCCAGCCGTTCCAGCACGGCGTCGGCCTGGGCCCGCAGCCGCCGCTCCTCGCCGCGCACGCCCGGCAGCCGCAGCGCCGCGGTGAGGAACCCGGCCGTGCCCCGGTGGTGCGCGCCGACCAGCACGTTGTCCCGTACGGAGATGCGCGGGAACAGGCCGAGGTTCTGGAAGGTGCGGGCGATGCCGAGCGCCGCGATGGCGTGCGGCGGCACCGCGAGCAGGTCCTCGCCCTCGTAGCGCACCTGCCCCGCGTCGGCCTGGTAGCGCCGGGTCAGGCAGTTGAACAGGGTGGTCTTGCCGGCGCCGTTGGGTCCGATCAGGCCCACCATCTCGCCGTTCCCCACGGAGAATCCGACGCCGTCGAGCGCCGTGATGCCGCCGAACCGGACGGTAAGATCGTGTACTTCCAGCATCCGGCCTCCTGGGGCACAGCGAGCGGAAGAATGTTCTGAAGTTGGGGTCAGCGTAGGTTCGGCCCGTCTCCGGCCGCATTGGGCACGGCGACCCAACATGTGCACCGAAGGTTGTCCACAGGACACAGCGACTGTCTCGGAGCGGTTACGAGCCGTTGACCTCCCCGCAACCACCGGGGATCATCCCGGACATGTCCAGTGGTTCCGGTATGGAAACGTTCACTGGTGCGGAGCCGGTCCGGGCGCAGCGCGCGCGGATCCTCTCCGAACTACTCTCCGACGTCGAAAAGCTCGCCGGGGCGGCCGTGGTCACGATGCGCGCCGAGATCCCGGCCTACGCGGCCCAGAGCGAGGAGTTCCTGGCCGACGTGCGCGACCAGGTGGTGCGCCATTACCGGGGCAAGCTCGCCGTGCTGTTCGAGGACAGGACGGTGAAGCCGGACGACATCGCCTACGTCCGCCAGGCCGCGATGCGCCGGGCCAGGGCCGGGATCGCGCTGGCCGACTACATCAACGCCTTCAGGGTCGGCCAGCAGGTGTTCTGGGAGTCGGTGCTGGCCAGGGCGGGCCACACCGCCGCCGGGCGCGAGGCCGCGCTGTCGCTGGCGGCCCCGCTCATGCGGTACTGCGACTTCGCCAGCACGCACGCCGCCCACGCGTACATGGAGTTCCAGCAGTACGCGGCCGCGGAGGCCGTCCGCGAGACCCGGGACCTGCTGGAGACGCTGCTGGCCGGCGCGGTGCCGACGCGCGGGCCGCAGCTCGCCGCCGCGCAGGCGCACGGGCTGTGCGAGGACACCCGCACGCCGCTGCTCGTGGTGGTCGCGGTCGTGCTCGGCCCGCGCACCGCGGTGCCGCGCGGGCCGGACCGGGGCGCCGACGCCCGGCACGCCGCGTGCGCGGCGCTCGCGCGGCTGAACACCGGGGCGAACGCCAGGACCGGCGGGCGGACGCTGTCGGTGGTGCGCCAGTCGGAGATCGTGGCCGTCCCGGTGCTCGGCCAGAACGGCGACCCGGAGGAGCTGTGCGACCGGCTGCAGGCGCTCCGCGAGTCGCTGCTGGCCGAAGGTATCGTGCTGGCGATGGGCATCAGCACGGTCGGCGGGGGCATCGCCCGGATCCCGCAGGCCTACCAGGAGGCTCGGGCGGTGATCGACTTCCTGCCCGAGGACGGCGGCGTGGCCGCGCTGCCGCGCATCACCCCCTTCCAGTACCTCGCCCTGGGCGCCGACGACACCGCACGCAACCTCGTCGACCCGCGCATCACCTCGCTGCTGGACGAGGACCGGGCCAGGGGCGGCGTGCTCACCGCCACCATCCGCGCGTTCGCCGCCGCCGACCTCAACCTGCGCACCGCCGCCGAGCGGCTGCAGATCCACCCCAACACCGCTCAGTACCGGCTGCGCCGCATCCAGGAGCGCACCGGCCGGAGCCTGCGCCACATCAACGACCTCGTCGAGCTGCTGGTCGCGATCGCGCTGCAGGACTCGCTTCCTCCCACCAATCCCGAGCGGAAAAGACTGGCCACCGCGACCAATGAGGACCGGGGGACCTCGGACGTACGGTCGTTCCCATGAACCTCGCCGACCGGCTCCACACCTCCGCCGAGCGACTCGGTGAGAGAGCGGTCATCACGCTGGACGACGCGGTGCTCAGCTACCGGGCGCTGGACGCGATGTCCGCGCGGGTGGCGACGCTGCTGCGCGGCCGCGGCATCGGGACCGGGGACCGGGTGGCGATCATGCTGCCCAACGTGCCGGAGTTCGCCGCGGTCTACTACGGGGTGCTGCGCATGGGCGCCGTCGTGGTGCCGCTCGACCCGCTGCTGCGCAAGCGCGAGATCGCCGCGTACGTGAGCGACTGCGGGCCGCGCCTGCTGATCGCCTGGCACGCCTTCGCCGAGACCGCCGAGGCCGGCGCCGCCGCCACCGGCACCGACTGCTTCTTCGTGGTGCCCGACGAGTTCCGCCGGCTGCTGCGCGGCCTGACCGCCGACCCCGGGGTGGCCGCGCGCGACGACGGCGACACCGCCGTCATCCACTACACGGCCGGCACCACGGGCCGGGCCAAGGGCATCGAGCTGACCCACGGCAACCTGGGCGGCACCGCCGCGACCATCGCCCGCATGCACGCGCTCGGCGTGGACGACGTGGTGCTGGGCGCGCTGCCGCTCTACCACTCCTTCGGCCAGACGTGCTCGCTCAACGCGACCGTGCACGCCGGGGCGCGGCTGACGCTGATGAGCCGCTTCGAGGCGGGCCGGGCGCTGGAGATGATGCGCCGCGACGGGGTGACGGTCTTCCAGGGCGTGCCGACCATGTACATCGCGCTGCTCGACCACCCGGGCGCCGCCGACCTGTCGCTGCTGCGCATCTGCGTCTCCGGCGGCGCCCCGCTGCCGCTCGACGTGCTGCGCGCCTTCGAGGAGCGCTTCGGCTGCGCGATCGTCGAGGGGTACGGGCTCAGCGAGACCTCCGCGGTGGCCGCCACCAACAGGGGCGGCGACGGCCGGCGGCCCGGCTCGATCGGGTGGCCGGTGCGCGGCATCGAGATGCGGGTGGTCGGCGAGGACGGGCGCCAGGTTCCGTGCGGCGACATCGGCGAGATCGTGGTGCGCGGCCCGAACGTGATGAAGGGCTACTGGAACAATCCGGCCGCCACCGCCGAGGCTATCCGCGACGGCTGGTTCCACACCGGCGACCTGGGCCGGGTGGACGAGAACGGGTTCTTCTTCCTGGTCGACCGGCGCCGCGACGTGATCCTGCGCGGCGGCTACACGGTCTACCCGCGCGAGGTGGAGGAGGTGCTGTACGAGCACCCGGCGGTGCGGCAGGCCGCGGTCATCGGGGTGCCGCATCCGGAGCTCGGCGAGGAGATCGCCGCCGTGGTGGCGCTGCGGGAGCCCGTGGATCCGGACGAACTACGCGCCTTCGTCAAGGAACGGGTCGCGCCGTACAAGTATCCCCGCCACATCTCGGTCTTCGACGAACTTCCGGTGAGCCCGACCGGTAAGATCCTCAAGCGTGCGATCGCGCTGCCGCTCAGCACGCTCCCCCCGCCGGCCCGTGCCAGCGGGCGTGCAGCTCGCGGCTGACCGCGCAGGAGGGCCCGTGTGAAGCCGATCACCCACATCTTCGACGTGGAGCCAGGCCACTACGACGTCAGCGTGGTCATCGGCGGCGCCACGACCCAGGTGCTGGCGGAGGCCAGGCGGCTGATGGTGTGGGCGTCGCCCGGCGACCGGCCCGCGCGCCGCGACTTCACGGTCAACGTCCGCACCCCGGAAAGCCAGCAGAACGGCTTCGACGGCGACGGCAGCCCCGGTCTCACCCTCACGTTCACCGGCCCGGATCCCGAGGTGAGCTCGGTGCACCTGAGCCCGGCCAGGGGGCGGAGCCTGTTCCTGGCGGGCGACTCGACCGTCACCGACCAGGCGACGGCCCCCTACACCGGCTGGGGGCAGCGGCTGCCGCGTCACTTCCGGCGCGGGCTGTCGGTGGTCAACCACTCGGGCTCGGGCGAGTCGTCGGCGTCGTTCCTGGCCAAGCCTGCCATGTGGGCGGCGATGCGCGACCAGCTCGGCCCCGGCGACGTGGCCCTGGTCCAGTTCGGCCACAACGACAAGCACACCAGCGCGGTGGAGTTCCGCGCCAACCTCACCCGCCTGGTGCACGGCATAGAGGCGAGGGGCGCCGCGCCGGTGCTGGTCACGCCCGTGGTGCGGCGCCGGTTCCGGGGCGGGTGCCTCGACCAGGAAGGGCTGATCGTCAACGGGCTGGGCGTCGACCTGCCGGCCGAGGTGCGCGCGGTGGCCGCGGCCCAGGGGGTGGCGCTGATCGACCTCACCGCCGAGAGCCGCGCGCTGGTCGAGGGGCTCGGCCCCGAGGGGTCCGAGCGCCTCTACCTCACGCGGGAGAAGGGCGACGACACCCACACCTCCGAGCACGGTGCGACGCTCTTCGCCGACCTGGTCGCGGCCGGGCTGCGCAGGCTCGGGCTGGTGGCCCCGTACATGATCTGATCAGGAGCCCGTCTGGGTGGAGCGCAGCCACCGCAGCGCGCCTCTCGACAGCGCGACCAGCACGTCGACGGCCTCCTCGATCTCCGGGTAGCGGCCCTCGATGTGGCCGATCGCCAGCGCGTTGGTGGCCGCGTTGATGCCTTCGGCGATCATCTCCAGGCGGCGGCGGTCGCGCTCGTTGTCGGCGGTGTAGCCGAGCGCGGCCAGGTCGGCCGCGTGGTGGTCGCGGTAGGCCTTGGCGGTCTCCGTGGCGAACTCGCGCAGCGGCGAGGACGGGTCGTGGCGGGCGCGCAGCTGGATGCGCAGCAGCTCCGGATGCCGGGAGATGGCGTCGAGCGGGATGCGGAAGGTGTCGCGGTGGCTCTCCAGCTCGGTGGGCGCCTCGCGGGCCTGGCGGCGGGCCTCGCGCATGGCGCGGCGCAGGCGCTCGCCGCCCTCGTCGCCGAGGGCGCGCAGGAGATCCTGCTTGTCCTTGAAGTGCACGTAGAAGCTGGACTGGGCGATGCCCGCGGCCTTGGCGACCTTGACCGTCGTCAGGCCCGCCTCACCCTCCTTGTCGAGGATCTCCAGGGCGGCCCTGATCAGCCTCCGCCTGGTCAGGTCCTTGGCCTCGCTCCTGGTGAGCGGTGTGTTGGTCACGGGTTACCTTCTCTCGTCCACCGATAACTGTAGTTGGACCGATCCCCGGTAACGATCCGCCCTCTGGCGCTTGTGCGAAGTTTCACCGATAGTACTATCGGTGAAATTGCTCTCGGGGGATGACCGGGAGGAGGCGTGGATGAAACGCTGGACCAGGCCGTTGGCCCTCGTGCTGGCGGCTGTGACCTTGGTGGCGTGCAGCGGGCAGCGGCCCGGCGCGGCGCCGGCGGGCGAGTCGCCGTCGGACTCGTCGGGGCCGAAGGCGGGCGGCAAGCTCGTGTACGCGCTGAGCGCCGACGCCAACGGGCTCAACCCGGTGACCGACCAGTTCGCGGCGCAGAGCTACAGCATGGTCACCACGATCATCGAACCGCTGGTGAGCATGGACGCCGAAGGCGCCTGGAAGCCGTACCTGGCGGAGTCGCTCACCCCCAACGACACGTACGACGAATGGGCGATCAAGGTCAGGGACGGCATCTCCTTCCATGACGGCATCTCGCTGACCGGCGACATCGTCAAGGCCAACCTGGAGGCGCAGAAGGCGTCCCCGCTCAACACGGCCGTCTTCCAGCCGCTCGACTCCATCGAGCTGACCGACCCGATGACGGTCACGGTCAAGCTCAAGCAGCCCTGGGTCGCCTTCCCCTACTACCTGGCCGCGCAGGTCGGCATGATCGTGCCGCCCTCGTCGCTGGCCGACCCCCAGGCCGCCAGCCTCAAGCCGGTCGGCACCGGGCCGTTCGTGTTCAAGGAGTACGTGCCGGACAGCCGGATGGTCGTCACCAAGAACCCCCGCTACTGGCGCAGCGGCCTGCCGTACCTGGACGAGATCGAGTTCCGCGTCCTGCCCGACAGCCAGACCCGCGCCCAGACGCTGGAGGCCGGCGGCGTCGACGCCATGGGCACCACCCGCGACGAGGACATCGTCAAGTACGGCGAGCAGAAGGACGCCTACGCGGTGTACCGGACGCAGGGCATGCCGGCGCCCGAGTACACGTTCATGCTCAACACCGCCGTCCCGCCGCTCGACGACGTCAGGGTGCGCCGGGCCCTCGCGCACGCGACCGACCGCGACGCCGTCGTCTCGACCCTGCGCGGCGGGCTGACGGAACCGGCCGACGGTCCCTGGACCAAGGACTCCAAGTGGTACTCCGACCAGGGCGCCTACCCCGCCTTCGACCTGGCCAAGGCCACCGCCCTGGTGAAGGAGGTGGAGGCGGAGAAGGGCCCGGTCGAGTTCGAGGTGATCTCCACGCCCGACCCCAACACCATGCAGGGCGTCGAACTGGTCCAGGACATGTGGCGCAAGGCCGGCATCGACGTGACGATCAAGCAGGCCGACCAGCCGGACCTGATCAACCGTGCCGTCATCGGCAACTACCAGGCCACCGTGTGGACCGCGTTCTCCTCCTCCGACCCCGACGGCGAATACATCTGGCTGCACCAGGCCTACGCGCAGCCCGTCGGCAAGGTCTCGCTCAACTTCACCCGGCTCAAGGACGAGCAGCTCAGCAAGGCGCTCGACATCGGCCGGGTCTCCCCTGACGAGGCCGCCCGCAAGCAGGCGTACGCCACGGTCCAGGAGCGGCTGCGCGAGCAGGTGCCGTACGTCTTCCTCGACCACCTCACCACGGGGGCGATCATCGCGAAGACCAAGGTCCGCGGCATCGACGAGCAGATGCTGCCCGACGGGGAGAAGCGTCTCCCGCTGACCGGCGCGCCGATCCCCTACCACCCGTTCTCCGGGGTCTGGATCAGCACACAGTGATCCTCGTCGTCCACCGGCTCGTCCGGCTCGTGGTGGTGCTGCTCGTGGTGACGTTCCTGTCCTACGGGCTGCTCAACCTCCTGCCGGGCGACCCCGTCACGCAGATCCTCGGCATCTCGGCCACCGAGGAGGCCCGTGCGCAGCTCCGCGCGGACATGGGGCTCGACCAGCCGCTGATGGTCCGCTACGCCGACTGGCTGAGCGGCCTGCTCTCCGGCGACTGGGGCACCTCCTACATCTCCCGGGTGCCGGTCGCCGACGAGCTGGCCGAGCGGCTGCCGGTCACGCTGGAGCTGCTCGTCGCCGCGCAGTTCGTGGCGCTCGGCCTGGCGATCCCGGTGGGCGTGGCCGCGGCCCGCCGGGCCGGGGGCGCGCTCGACCAGGCGCTCACCGCGATGAGCTTCGCGCTGCTGTCCACGCCGGTGTTCGTGCTCGGCGTGCTGCTCATCCTGATCTTCGCGGTGACCTGGCAGGTCGTGCCCGCCACCGGGTGGACGCCCATCTCGGTGGACCTGGGCTGGAACCTCACCTCGGTGCTGCTGCCCGCGATCACGCTCGGCTGCGGGCAGCTCGCCGTCTACGCGCGGCTGCTGCGCGCCGACCTGATCGCGACCCTGCAGGAGGACTACATCACGCTCGCCAGGGCCCGCGGCCTGTCGCCGCGGCGCATCCTGTGGCGGCACGCGCTGCGGCCCTCGGCGATCTCGCTGATCACCGCCGTGGGGCTCAACCTCGGCGCGCTCATCGGCGGCACGGTGATCATCGAGACGCTCTTCGGGCTGCCCGGCATCGGGCGGCTCATCGTCGACTCCATCTTCTCCCGCGACTATCTGACCGTGCAGGGAGGCGTCGTGCTGATCTCGGTCGGTTACGTGCTGGTCAACTTCCTGGTGGACGTCGTGTACGCGGCCGTCGACCCGAGGATCCGTCGTGCGTAGGCGCTTCGGAGCCGGATTCTGGATCGCGACCGCGTGGATCTCGCTGGTCGTGGCCGCGGCCGCGCTGGCCGACCTGCTGCCCATCCCGGGCTACGACGAGACGCTGGTCGGCCCGCCCCGGTCCGGCCCGAGCGCGGAGCACCCCTTCGGCACCGACGGCCTCGGCCGCGACGTGTTCAGCCGCGTCGTGCACGGCGCCCGCGTCTCACTCGGCGTCGGCATCGGCGCGGTGGTGCTCGGCCTGGGGCTCGGCGCCCCGCTCGGCGTCCTGGCCGGATACCGCAAGGGCTTCGCCGACGCGGTGATCATGGCGGTCAACGACATCGCGCTGGCCTTCCCCTCGCTGGTGTTCGCGCTGGCCGTGGTGGCCTTCGCCGGGGCCAGCCTGCGCAACGTGCTCATCGTGCTCGGCGTGCTGGGCATCCCCGCCTGGGTGCGGCTGATCCGGGGCGCCACGCTGTCGTTCGCCGAGCGGGAGTTCGTGCTCGCCGCCCGCGTCCTCGGCGTACGGGACCGCCGCATCCTGTGGCGTGACATCATGCCGAACGTGGCGGTGCCGGCCGCCTCCTACGCCTTCATCGGCATGGCCGTGGTCATCGTGGCCGAAGGCAGCCTGGCCTTCCTCGGGCTGTCGGTGCAGGCTCCCACCCCGACCTGGGGCGGGCTCATCAACGAGGGCCGCACGCTGATGGAGACCGCCCCGCACGTGGTGCTGGCGCCCTCGATCGTCATGTTCCTGACCGTGCTGTCGTTCAACCTGGTCGGCGACCGGCTGCGGGCGCTGACCGACGTGCGGCAGAGCGGGCTGGAGCCGGCCCGGCAGTCCGCGCCGCTGCCCGCGGCCCCCGTGGCGGAGCCCGTCACCGGCGCCCTGCTCCAGGTCGACGACCTGCGCACGCACATCCACACCCCGCGCGGCACGGTCAAGGCCGTCGACGGGGTGTCCTTCACGCTGGAGCGCGGCCGGACCCTCGCCATCGTGGGCGAGTCGGGTTCCGGCAAGTCGATGCTGATCCGTACCATCCTCGGCCTGCTGCCCGCCGCCGACGTGTCCAGGGGCGGGCACGTCCGCCTGGAGGGCGACGACCTGACGAGGTTCACGCCCGAGGAGATGCGCCAGGTGCTCGGCCGCCGGCTCGGCACCGTCTTCCAGGACCCGATGACCGCGCTCAACCCGGTCCGCACCATCGGCACCCAGGTGACCGAGCCGCTCCGGGTGCACCTGGGCATGAGCCGCAAGCGGGCCCGCGAGGAGGCGGCGCGGCTGCTCGCCTCCGTCGGCATCCCCGACCCGGCCCGCACGCTGGGCCGCTACCCGCACCAGCTCTCCGGCGGGATGCGCCAGCGGGTCACCATCGCCATGGCGCTGTCCTGCGGCCCCGACGTGCTCTTCGCCGACGAGCCGACGACCGCGCTCGACGTCACCATCCAGGACCAGGTGCTGCGCCTCATCCACCGGCTGCGCGAGGAGCGCGACATGGCCGTGGTGCTGGTCAGCCACGACCTGTCGGTGGTGCGGCAGTGGGCCGACGAGGTGATCGTCATGTACGCGGGCAAGGTCGTCGAGCACGGCCCCGCCGGACAGGTCTTCGCCCGGCCCCGGATGCCGTACACCGAGGCGCTGCTGCAGGCGGCGCCGCGGCTCACCGACCCGTCGCACCACCGGCTGCGGGTCATCCCCGGCCGTCCGCCGGACCTGGCCGACGTCCCGCCGGGCTGCCCGTTCCGGCCGCGCTGCGCGTACGCCCAGGACCGGTGCGGCGCGGAGGCCCCGCCGCTGACCGGCGACCACGACCATCTCTACGCCTGCTGGCACCCGACCGGATCGGCGGTCGCCGGCGCGCCGGAAGGAGCCGAGAGCCATGGCCGGTAGCGGGACGGCGCACCTGCGCCCGCGTGACGAAGTGCTGCTCCAGGTCGAGAATCTGTACGTGGAGTTCCCCGCCGGGCGCGGCCGCACGGTCAGGGCGGTCTCCGGCGTGAGCTTCGACCTGGCCAAGGGCGAGACGCTGGGCATCGTCGGCGAGTCCGGCTGCGGCAAGTCGAGCACCGCGCGGGCGCTCATCCAGCTCCCGCGCCCGCGGGCCGGCTCGGTGCGGCTGGACGGGCTCGACCTGACCTCGCTGCGCGGCGAGGCGCTGCGCCGGGTCAGGCGGCGGCTGCAGATGATCTTCCAGGACCCGATCTCGTCGCTGAACCCGCGCCGCCGCGTCCGCGAGATCGTCGAGGAGGGGCCGAAGGTGTGGGGGCGCGGCGCCCTCGACGTCGACGAGGTGCTGGAGGCCGTCGGCCTGGACCCGGCGACGGCGGCGGTGCGGCGGCCGCACGAGTTCTCCGGCGGGCAGTGCCAGCGTGTCTCGATCGCGCGGGCGCTGGTGCTGGAGCCGGAGGTGGTGATCTGCGACGAGCCGGTGTCGGCGCTCGACGTGTCGGTGCAGGCGCAGATCCTCGCCCTGCTGGAGGACCTGAAGGAGCGCTACCGGCTGACGCTGGTGTTCATCGCGCACGACCTGGCCGTGGTGAAGAACGTCAGCGACCGGATCCTGGTGATGTATCTCGGCAAGACGTGCGAGCTCGCGCCCAGCGAGGACCTCATCGCCCGGCCCGCCCATCCGTACACCAAGGCCCTGCTCGCCGCCATCCCCGGCAGCGGGCTCGACCTGCCGCCGGCGGACCGGCTCATCAGCGGCGAGCCGCCGTCGCCGGTCGACCCGCCGTCCGGCTGCCGCTTCCGTACCCGCTGCCCGCGCGCCGCCGAGAGGTGCGCGCGCGAGGAGCCCGAGATCCGCCCGGTGAACGGCGGCGACCACTACGTCGCCTGCCACTTCCCCGACATCTAGGAGAATGCCATGGCCATCGATTTCACCCTCGCCCCGGAGCACGAGGAGATCCGCAAGGGGGTACGCGCCTTCATCCAGGAGGTCGTGATCCCCGCGAGCGACGAGCTGAGCGAGCGCGACCGGGACGCCTACCTGCGCGGCATCTTCGCGCTGCGCGAGAAGGCCAAGGCGGAGGGCCTGTGGCTGCCGCACATGCCGAAGGAGTGGGGCGGCATGGGGCTGGGCCACGTCGAGCTGGCCATGGTGCAGTCGGAGGCGGCCAAGACCCGGCTCGGCCCGTGGGTGCTCAACTGCCAGGCCCCCGACGAGGGCAACATGCACACACTGCTGCACTGGGCGGACGACTCGCAGAAGGAGAAGTACCTCCGGCCGCTCCTCGAAGGCCGGCAGATGTCCTGCTTCGCCATGACCGAGCCCGAGGTGGCCGGCTCCGACCCCACCCTGATCCAGACCCGCGCCGTCAAGGACGGCGACGAATGGGTGATCAACGGGCACAAGTGGTTCATCTCCAACGCCCGCCGGGCGAGCTTCGCCATCCTCATCGCCAGGACCGAGGACGACGTCCCCGAAGGCCACCGCGGCGCCAACACCGCCTTCCTCATCGACCTCCCGCAGGAAGGCTGGAACGACGTCCGCGAGGTCGAGACCATGCACGGCTCGACCGGCCACAGCGAGATCGTCATCAAGGACCTGCGGGTGACCGACAGCCAGATACTCGGCGGACGCGGCAACGGCCACCGCCTCGGCCAGTATCGCCTCGGCCCCGCCCGGCTCGCCCACTGCATGCGCTGGATCTCCCAGGCGGAGACGGCCCTGGACATGATGGTCGACCGGGCGCTCAACCGCCACAGCCACGGCTCCCTGCTGGCCGAGAAGCAGGGCGTCCAGTGGCTCATCGCCGACTCCGCGATGGAGCTCTACCAGTGCAAGCTCATGGTGCTGCACGCCGCCTACAAGATCGACCGCGGCGAGGACTTCCGCACCGAGGTGTCCATGGCCAAGCATTTCGTGGCCAACAGCCTCAACCGCATCATCGACCGGGCCATCCAGGTCCACGGCGCGCTCGGCTACTCCACCGACACGCCGCTGGCCCACATGTTCCAGCACGCCCGCTGGGCCCGCTTCGCCGACGGCGCCGACGAGATCCACCAGATGCGCATCGCCGAACGCACCATCGCCGCCTACCAGGCCACCGGCTCCACCGCCTCGGCCACGGGTGACCTACCCCTGTGAACCGACGGCCGCCGCCCACACCTGCCACCGGGCGGCGGCCGTCACCCGGCTTCGTCGCACTTCAGGTGTTCTGGAACGGGGTTGTCCGATCACTCTCGGTAAGGCATACTGAAAACGCCGCACCCCCGGTGGGTGACGGAAGTGAGGCCGGGCCTCCCGATGGAATCGGGCGTCCGGCCTTTGCGCTTTCATCCTCAATCAACGCACACGACTCTGACACGCTCCTGCAGGCGCTCGAAGCCGGCGCCATGCCCATCGATCCACCAGGTGGTCGCGCTGACCACCGCATCAGCCGCCCAGAGCAGCGGCTCCTGGTGCGAGGGCCGCCAGTGGACCATGATCGCCTTTGAGATGACCCGCGACTTCCGCAGGGCCATGACGAACAGAAGATCCAAGTGGTCCTGGCTGGGCGAGCGGCTTTCGACGACGACTTCCGTCACACCGGCACCTTCCAGTTCGAGAAGAAGGCGCTCAAGGCAACGTCTACGTGCCCGCTCGGTGCGGCATGTGGTGTCGTAGATGTGTACGGCGACAACAGCGGCAAGGGGCAGCTTGGAGATCGCATCGGCGATGACGAGCTGCCTGGCGATGGGCTCGTCACGCCAGTGCAGGCGAGGGTTCTTGCCGAGGCGCAAAGACTCCAGTGTCAGACGAGCGTCGTGGTGGCCGGTGGCGTGAAGGGTGATCGCGGCCATGGCGTAGATGTTGTCGTCGTCGGGACGGCGGCGCATACTCTCGTCGACAAAGGCCGTAAACATACAGTCAATACATCGTCACCCAACGTGAAAGCTGTCGCGCTACGCACCCAGATCCTGGCGGACTACGAACGCCGCGAGGGGGCCGCTTCCGGAACAGGGCCGGGCACGCCAGATCTTCGCCGGTTGTTCGCGGGACATGCAGGGGACGGCTGACCGGGTCAAGGGGATTTGCGTGAGCGGTGCTCGACGACGCGGTCACCGCGGCCGGGGTAGGACATGATGAGCAGCCGCTGTGCGCCCCGTTCCTCCCCCTCCCAGGGGATCCGGCTCATATGGACACGGATCCGGTAGTGGCCCTTGCCGTGGGCGGCGAGGTCGGGGAGCAAGGCGCTGCCCAGCCCGTCGTGCAGGACGATGCTGCCTTCCGGGCTGTGGTAGCCGACCTCGACGACGTGTGCCCAGCCCTTGGTCTCCATCGGCGGGCGGCGGGCGTACGTTTCGACGGTGACGCAGGAGCGGACTGAGGTGCCGGCGAAGACGATGAGGTGGCCGGGGGCCGAGGCGACCAGGTCGTTCTCCTGCGCGCGGTCCATCAGGTCGTCCTCGAAGGGGTCGGTCCCGGATCCCTCTTCGTACGCCTGGAGGGGCAGTTCCGGCCAGATGGGACTCTTCACCACCGTCGCCTTCACGGGCTTGATCAAAGGGCGGTGGCGGGGCACCTTGGCGCATTCGCGCTGCTGCGCCGCCTCCCAAGCCAGCAGTTCCCGCTGCTCGGCCTCGGCCGCCGCCTTCAGCGTGGCGGCGGCGCGAGGACAGATGCCCGCCAGGAGGGTCGCCAGGTCCGCCGGGTCGAGGCCGTCGCTCCCGCGCAGTCCTGCCAGCTCACGCGGGTCGGCGCGGGTGTAGGCGCCGCACAGGCGGTGCCCGTAGACGATCAGCCTGCCGTCCGGCATGCCCTGCGCGAACGACGGCTTGCCTGATGTGCGTACCTCGCACACGAAGGCCCGCTCACCGGTGATCGACGGAGCCGAGGCGTCCCACCGCCGCTCGTCTTCCGCCCGCTCGCAGGCTCTTGACGTGGTGACGGGCCCGGGCACGTGGTCTGACACCGGGACCAGGACGAGCACTGCCATCGCGACGGTCCCGGCGAGCGCCGGCCTCCACGGTCCACGAGGATCGTGCCCGCGGCCAGGCGCCGGCTCCCTCGGCCGGCTCCCGAGCTCGTGCGCGGTACGGGCCAGCCATACCAACCCGAACACCTCGAACGCCCGGCTACCGATCGAGATCCAGTAGAAGGTGGCAAGGCCGTCCGGGACGAGGGTGGAAACAGTCACCGGCAAGAAGAAGTCCGCTGCCGGCACCGCTCCGAACCACACCGTGGCACGGCTCCACCGGCCGTCCCTCCCCTGGGCGACCAGCGTCAGCACCATCCAGACGAGCCACGGCAACCCGAACAGACGGAGTGAGCCGACGTCGAGCACCATGTCCGCCAGCCCGGCCACCGGACCGCACACCCCCGCCACCAGCGCGACCGTTCGCACCACCGTGGAGGCGCGGTTGAGCACCCGGTAGAGCAGCACCACCAGAGCCACCCGCAGGGCGTCCTCCAGGATGCCGACCCACCACGGCGAGGGGACGAACGCGAAGAGCAGCGACGCGTACAGGACGGCCCGCAGGAGACGAGCGTCCCCGGCCGGCTCGGCCTTCTCCTTCATGGACCGCCCGCGCAGGATCTGCCACAACCCCCAGCCCTGCAACACCCCCAGTGCCACCATCGGCAGCACCGTCGCCCACCCGCCAGGACCCTGGCCGAGGACGCCGGTGAGGAGCCAGAGATGGCCGCCGTCATCGGTCACCGCGGCGACGGCCCCCGACACGACGACCGCGACGACGAATCCCCCGGCTACCACGGCGGCGACCCAGCCGAACCTGTAGCGGCGCATCGGTCACTTCCTCGCATCTCCCGACAGGAGCGCCCGCGAAGATCAAGTCCTATCCGGCGCGGACGCCGTACGGAGGAGGTCAGGGATCTTGCTGTACGCGAGCAACCCCCATAAGTCCGGATAGAACCCGCCACACCCTAGCGGTGATTCGATCATGTTCCCGACGGATCGGGCACCCCCCGAACCACCCCTCTTGATCACGGGTCTAAGCAGGTGATCGAAGAGGGGGCGACATGCTGAAGAGATCCGTGGCCGCCGTGCTCATGGCGCTGGTGGTCGGGGTGGCGGGGGCGCCGTCGGCCGCCGCCGGGGAGAAGCCGTGGGTGAGGCTCGCTGGGACGGTCGGCACGGTCAACGACGGGCTACCGGTGCGGCTGGCCTCGTACTCGCTGATCTGGGACGCCGGCCAGGCCTTCCACGGCTACCTGCGCGAGGGGAGGACGTTCGTCAAGACCCGGTACCGGGAGGCGCTGGTCGCGCCCGGTGGCCGGTGGGTGGCGGGTGTGCCCGACCGGCGGCTGTGGCGGGCCACCGAGAAGATCGACCTGATCGACCGCGGGACCGGCCGCACGCACGCCGTCAGGATGCCCGCTCCGGTGACCTCGCCCGAGTGGTCGGCGGACGGCGGCACCCTGCTGCTCACCGCGTACCGGAAGCACCGCGACGGCGCTCTCACCGTCATCGGCTTCGTCACGCTGGACGCGCGCGACCGCGTCCCCCGCCTGGTCAGGACCGGCCCCCAGCGTCGGGTGGCGGACTGGGAGATCGGCCGCGGCTTCCGCTTCTTCTTCGCCGGCCCCGGACGGGTGATGGCCCGGCACGACCACAAGGGCGGGGTCGCCGTCTACGACATGGACGGCCGGCGGCAACGCTTCTACAAGGGCGTCGGCGCGTTCGACGAATGGGCGGCGGTGACGGTCGCCTCTCCCTCGGGCCGCCTGTTCGCCACCGTTCTCGGCGAGAACGACAAGGGCCGCCGGATCGGCGTCGTCGACGCCGCGACGGGGAGGGTCGTGCACCGCGTCGGCGGACACGCCGAGTCCTTCGCCGGCTGGTACGACGAGAAGCACGTCATCGTGATGCGGGTGCGCGGCAGGACGCAGATCTTCCAGCGCGTCTCCCTGTCCAGCGGAGCCACCCTGGACCTCATCAGGGAGAAGCTCGTGGCCGGGCCCGCCGAGTACGAACCCCACCTGGAGCGGGTCAACTTCGTCCGCTGAACCGATCCCGCCCGCGGCACGTTCCGGTAGGCATGATGATCCGATTTCTGGCCGCGCTGACGCTGGTGGCGGGGTTCCTCGTGGCGGGCGGGGGCACGGCGCACGCCTGCTCGTGCGCGTCGCGCGAGCCGGCCGAGCGGATGCGTGACGCCGATGTCGTCCTCACCGCGACGGCCACGGCCGTACGGGTGGACGAGCCGATGCTGAACGGCGGGCGGGTGACGGCGACGCTGCGGGCCGACCGCGTGTACAAGGGCCCGGAGCGGGACGAGTTCGAGGTGGTCACCAGGGCGCAGGGGCCCGCCTGCGGCTACGCGTTCACCGAGGGGACCCGTTATCTGGTGTTCGCCCGCGAGGGGGACGAAGGGCTGACCACGTCGCTCTGCTCGGGCAACGAGGTGCTGGCGCCGGGTGCGGGGCCGACGGCCGTGGCGGCCGGCGCCGCTCCGCGGGCGACGCAGCCCTCGGAGCCCGTGTTCCCCGTCGCGCTCGCCGTCCTGACGGCGGCCGCGACGGTGGCCGTGCTGACGTGGACGTTGACACGGAAGCACGGTCAATAGGATCACCTTATGAGCAGCGCCCACATCGCGATGGTCGGCATCCCCGCCATCAGTCACGTCCTGCCGAGCATCGAGGTGATCGGGGAGCTGGTGGCGCGCGGGCACCGCGTGACCTACGCCAACGACCCGGTCGTGGCCGAAATGGTCACCGGCGCGGGCGCCGAGCTGGTGCCCTGCACCTCGACGCTGCCCGTCGCCGACCACGACTGGCCGGACGACCCGATCGCGGCCATGCGGATCTTCCTGGAGGACAACATCCAGTTGCTGCCGCAACTGGAGGCCGCGTACGACAAAGACCCGGCGGACCTCTACCTGTACGACATCGGCGGGTACGCGGCGCGGGCGCTGGCCGAGCGGCAGGGACGGCCGCTCGTGCAGCTCTCCCCCTCCATGGTCGGCTGGGACGGCTACGACGAGGAGGTGGCGGCGCACCTGTGGCAGTTGCCGGGCGCGGACGCCTACCGGGCGCGGTTCGCCGAGTGGCTGGCGGGCAACGGCGCGACCACGACCGACGCCGACGCCTTCTCCGGCCGCCCGGCCCGCTGCCTGGCGCTGATCCCCCGGGCGATGCAGCCGCACGCCGACCGGGTCGACGACGGGGTGACGTTCGTCGGCCCGTGCAAGAAGCCCACCGGCGCCTGGGAGCGCCCGGCGGGGGCGGCGAACGTGCTGCTGATCTCGCTGGGCACGGCCTACACCCGGCAGCCGGAGTTCTACCGGCAGTGCCTGGCCGCGTTCGGCGACCTGCCCGGCTGGCACGTCGTGCTGCAGATCGGCAAGCACACCGACCCGGCCGAGCTGGGGCCGATCCCGGGCAACGTGGAGGTCCACTCCTGGGTGCCGCAGCAGGCGATCCTGGAGCGGGCGGACGCGTTCGTCACGCACGCGGGCATGGGCGGCTGCGGCGAGGGCCTGCTGGCCGGGGTGCCGATGATCGCGGTGCCGCAGGCGGTCGACCAGTTCATGAACGCCGACCGGCTGGTGGAGCTGGGCGTGGCCCGCCGGATCGACACGGCCGACGCGACGGCCGGCGCGCTGAGGAGCGCCCTGGCCGAGCTGACCGCCGACCCGGAGGTGGCCGGGCGGCTCGATCGGCTGCGCGAGGAGTCCCGCGCGGAGGGCGGCACGATCCGGGCCGCCGACCTCATCGAGGCCGAACTAACCCGGATGTGAAAGTTTCACCGCCGACCAGGGCGGATGTGACGGTCCGTTGACGGGGCGGCACTGACACCAGAAGATCCTGGGAGCGCTCCCAAAACCCGAGGATCCCCATGATTCGACGCTTGGCCGCCGCACTGGCCTTACTCACCGCGTTCGCCCTGGCCACTCCCGCGCACGCCGCCGACGAGGGCCCGGAACAGATCGTCAACGGCACCTTCGACGAAGGCACCGGCCCCTGGTGGGGCACCGGCAACCTCACGCTCGGCGTCGACGACGGCCGGATGTGCGTGGACGTCCCCGGCGGCACCGCCAACCCGTGGGACGTCATCATCGGCCAGGACAACCTGCCGCTGGTCGAGGGCGAGACGTACGCGTTCTCGTTCTACGCCTCGGCGACCCCGGCCAAGGTCGGCAGGGCGCTGGTGCAGCTCCCGGTCGACCCGTGGACGCAGTACCTGTCGGCCGCGCCGGAGATGAGCGTGTCGGGCAACGTCTACCGCTACACCTTCACCGCCCCCGTCTCGCTGCCGAACGCCCAGGTCGCCTTCCAGATGGGCGGCAGCGCCGAGCCCTGGAGGTTCTGCATGGACGACGTGTCGCTGCGGGGCGGCGCGGAGCCCGAGGAGTACGAGCCTGACACCGGCCCCCGGGTGCGCGTCAACATGGTCGGCTACCTGCCGTCCGGCCCCAAGAACGCGACCGTGGTCACCGAGGCGACCGAGCCGCTCAAGTGGGAGCTGAAGGACGCGTCGGGCCGTACCGTCGCACGCGGCAAGAGCGACCCGCGCGGCGTCGACGCCAGTTCGGGACAGAACGTGCAGAGCATCGACTTCAGCGGCCACCGCAAGCCGGGCGCCGGCTACACGCTCACCGCCGACGGCGAGACCAGCCGCCCGTTCGACATCGCCGAGAACCTGTACGACGAGATGCGGGTGGACTCGCTGAAGTTCTACTACACCCAGCGCAGCGGGATCGAGATCCGCGACGACCTGCGGCCCGGCTACGGCCGCCCCGCCGGCCACGTCGGCACGGCCCCCAACCGGGGCGACACCTCCGTCCCCTGCCAGCCGGGGGTCTGCGACTACTCGCTCGACGTCAGCGGCGGCTGGTACGACGCCGGAGACCACGGCAAGTACGTGGTCAACGGCGGCATCTCGGTCCACCAGCTCATGAGCCTGTACGAGCGCGACAAGGCCGCCTTCGCGGACCGTCAGCTGCGCATCCCGGAGAGCGGCAACGGCGTCCCCGACGTGCTGGACGAGGCCCGCTGGGAGCAGGAGTTCCTGCTGAGCATGCAGGTCCCGCAGGGCGAGCGGCTGGCCGGCATGGCGCACCACAAGATCCACGACGCGCAGTGGACCGGGCTGCCGTTGATGCCGCACCTGGACCCGCAGCCGCGCGAGCTGCACCCGCCGTCCACCGCCGCCACGCTCAACCTGGCCGCGACCGCCGCGCAGGCCGCCCGTGTGTTCGCCCCGTACGACGCCGCGTTCGCCGCGCGCAACCTGGCGGCGGCCCGCCGGGCGTGGGCCGCGGCCGTGGCGAACCCGGACCTGCTCGCCGACCCGAACGACGGCGTGGGCGGCGGCGCCTACTCCGACACCGACGTGAGCGACGAGTTCTACTGGGCGGCCGCCGAGCTGTTCATCACCACGGGCGAGAAGGAGTTCGCCCAGTTCGTGCTGGCCTCGCCGCACCACACCGGCGACATCTGGCGCGAGCGCGGCTTCGACTGGGGCAACACCGCCCAGCTCGGCCGCCTGGAGCTGGCGACGGTGCCGAACGCGATCCGGGACCGCGAGCGGGTGCGCCGCTCGGTGCTGGAGGGCGCGGAGAAGTATCTCGCCGTGCAGCGCGACCAGGCTTACGGGCAGCCGTACGGGCCGCCGGACTACGACTGGGGCTCCAACAACCTGGTGCTCAACAACATGGTGGTGATGGCCGTCGCCTACGACCTGACGGGCAAGGAGAAGTACCGCGCCGGCGTGCGCGAGGGCATGGACTACATCCTCGGCCGCAACGCGCTCAACCAGTCGTACGTGACCGGCTACGGCGAGGTGTCGTCCCAGAACCAGCACAGCCGCTGGTACGCCCGCCAGCTCGACGCGTCGCTGCCCAACCCGCCACGCGGCACGCTCTCCGGCGGGCCGAACTCGGCCATCCAGGACCCGGTCGCCCAGCGGCTGCTCCAGGGCTGTGAGCCGCAGTTCTGCTACGTCGACCACATCGAGTCGTGGGCCACGAACGAGCTGACCATCAACTGGAACGCCCCGCTGGCCTGGATCTCCGCGTTCCTGGCCGACCGGTCCGGTCACGCCGGCTGCGACGTCCGCTACACGGCGCAGGGCGGCCGGAACTTCGTCGCGCACGTCACCGTGCGCAACACCGGCGGCAAGTCGCTCGACGGCTGGAATCTGCGCTGGTCGTTCCCCGGCGCCCAGCGTGTCCGTGACTCCTGGGGCGCGGCAGTCTCCCAGGACGGGCCGGTCGTGACCGCGAAGAGCCGCGGCAAGCTGCGGCCCGGCGCCACGGCCGCCTTCGGCTTCGCCGGCACCGCCCCCGCCGGCCCGAACCCGTCACCCGAGGTGTTCCACGTGAACGGAGACCGCTGCCGCTAGAACGCGAAATCAGTCCGACTGGTCTAAAATCAGGCCATGCGACCTGAAATCAAGACGGACGGACTGGGCTCATGACCACGACGGTCCTGTGGCTGGGCACGCTGGGCTCGTGGCTGTTCGTCGTCACGTTCGTGCTGGACGGCTGGACCCGGCCGGGATACCGGCCGGTCCGGCACGCGGTGAGCGCGCTGGCCCTCGGGCCGCGCGGATGGGTGCAAGGGGCCAACTTCATCGTGTGCGGCGCGGCGATCACGGCGGGCGCGGTCGCCGTCGCGGGCGCGTTGGGCAGCGTGCCGCTCGCCGTCGTGATCGGGGTGTTCGGGCTCTCACTGGTCGCCTCGGGCGTCTTCCCGATGGACCCCATGCGGGGCTACCCGCCGGGAACGTCCGAGGAGACGCCCACGGAGGTGTCGACGGCGCACAAGCTGCACGACTACGCCGGGGCGCTGGTCTTCTTCGCGCTGCCCGCCGCGGCGCTGATCGCGGCGTTCGTCCTGCCCGAGACCGGGTGGAAGTGGTACTCGGCCCTGACGGCGGCGGCCGGGACCGCCGGCTTCCTGGCCTTCGGGCACGCGTGGGAGACCGACCACCCGAAGGCCGGGCTCGTGCAGCGCGCCACGATCGTCGTGGGCTGGGTCTGGCTCGGGCTGCTGTTCGCCCACGCGGCGGACGTGTCGGGATGAGCGGGCCGGAGGGCCACGAGCCGCCGGGACGGAAGCGGCCGTCCTTCATCGAGCAGGCCCGGCGGGCCCAGATCGTCGAGGCCGCCGCCGAGGTGGTGGCCGAGGTGGGCTACGCCCACACCTCGTTCGCGCGGATCGCCGAGAAGGCCGGCATCAGCAAGAGCGTGATCAGCTACCACTTCGGCGGCAAGGACGAGATCCTCCGCCTGGTGGTGACCCGGCTATTCGACCGGGGCTGGCAGCACATGGAGCCCCGGATCGCGGCCGAGAAGACGGCCGCCGGGCGGGTGCGCGCGTGGATCGGGTCGCAGCTGGAGTTCTTCCAGGCTCATCGCGTCGAGTTCCTCGCGATGAGCGAGATCATGGCCAACCACCGCGGCGAGGACGGCTCGTACGCCTACTCGGACGAACTCGCCGAGGAGGTCGACGGGATCGCCGAGATCCTCGCCCAGGGCCAGCGCGACGGCGAGCTGCGGTCCTTCGACCCGCGCGGCGTCGCCAACATCATCGTGCGCTGCGTCGACGGCGTGCTGGAGTCATGGGCGATGGACCCCGGCGTCGACCTGGACCAGCAGGCCGCCGTGCTCCTCGATTTCATCGACCACGCCATCGGCGCGCGCTAGGCCGCCTTCTCCTGGGCCGGGCGCAGCGCCGCCACCAGCGTGGCCGGCTCGTCGGCGAAGAAGCGCACCGTGGTGACCTCCGCCTCGGCGCCCAGCGGGCGGACCGCGGTGACCGGCTCCGACAGCTCCACCACCACGTTCACCTGCGACGCCACCGCCACGGTCAGCCGCTCGTCCTGGACAGGCCGGCCTCGTTGTAGGAGCGCACCGTGCGCACCGAGGCGACGAGCTCGCGCGGGATGCGCAGGTCGAAGAAGGCGCCGTACCTGATCCGCAGCTCGCGGCCGGTGACGACGTGCGGCCGGGTGACGCAGGCGGCCACCACCGCGAACCCGACGAGCAGCCCGTACAGGTCGGCGACCAGGATCGGCACGCGGATCCAGGCCGGCACGTCGAAGGCGCGCAGCACCACCTCCACCACCACGACCTCGACGGCCATCATGACCAGGAGGAGGATCATCGTCGCGGACTGGGCCCTGGAGTAGGACACCGCCAGCGCGCCGGGCGGCACGCCGTCCCTGCGTCGGGCGACCCACAGCGCGAGGCTGGCCATGCCCTTGGCGTCGAACCCGGCGATCCTGCGCAGCACCCTCACGCCTGCTCCTTCAGCATGTCGACCATCAACCGGAACACCTCGCCCTGCGCGGGTGTCAGCTCTTCGAGCATGGCGTCGAGCCACGGCCCGCCCTCCGGCGGCAGGTGCTCGATCACCCCGCGCACCAGCTCGTCCGGCATGTGCGCGGCCAGGTCGGCGGCCAGCTCGCGGACCCGCGGATCGCCCGGCTCGGCGTCGGCCAGCCCGTCGAGGCGCCGGTAGAGCTCGTGCGCGCGCTCGCGCATGCCCGGCTCGGCGAGCGGCCGCATCAGCTCGACGATCTCGTCGCGCATCCCGGGATCGGCGACCGTGTCCATGAGCGTGAGCATCTCGCGGTCCATCTCGGCGAACGTCGACCCCTCCGTGTCCAGGTCGCGCAGCACCGCCGCCATGTCCGGGGAGACCGCCGAGTCGGCCCGCAGCTCCCCCTCCTCCAGCAGAGCCGCCAGCCGGACCCGCCGCGCCGCGATGAGCTCCTGCTGCCTGGCCAGGTCGGAGTCCAGCTCCAGGAGCACCTCGCGCAGGTCCCTGCCCCGGTCGTCGGCGAGCACGTCGCGGATCTCGTCCAGCGACAGCCCCAGCTCCGCCAGCCGGCGGACGCGGGCGAGCAGCACGGCGTCGCGCAACCGGTAGTCCCGGTAGCCGCCGGCCGTCCGCGCCGGCTCGGGCAGCAACCCGAGTTGGTGGTAGTGCCGCACGGTCCGGGTGGACACCCCGACCAGCGCGGCGAGCTCGCCGATCCGCATGCCCTCATTAGAGACCTTGACGCTACGTCAAGGTCAAGCCGGGATGATCGGGGGGATTCGATCAGCCTAGTGGACGCACCCCTGTACGAACGTGGGCGCGCAGTTGGTGGGGGTGTTGCCCCGCACGATCGACCGCGTCAGCGTCACGGCGCCGGGGGCGCCCTCGTTGTCGATGCCTCCCGGGGCGTTGTTCGCCGTGTTGCCGTTGACGATGCTGCGGATGATCGACGCGGTGCCGGGACCGAAATTCGCCACGCCCCCTCCGGCGGTGCCGGCCGTATTGTCGTTGACGACGCTTCCGGTCACCACCAGGATTCCGTCGCTGGCTATTCCTCCGCCTTTCTCCCCGGCGCGGTTGTTGTTGACGACGGTGTCGATGAACGTCATTCTCCCGTCATTGGCCGCGCCGCCGCCGTTCCTGGTCGCGGTGTTGTTCTGAATATTGCTGTTCGACACGTTGACGACGGCTCCGGCGACGCCGCCGAGACCACCGGAAAAGGTGGCGGTGTTGTTCCGGATGAACACTCTGTTGAGGTTCGTGGTCCCACTGTTGACGGCGACGGCTCCGCCGAATCCCCCTGGGGAGGTCCTCGCGTCACCGCCGAGGAGCTTGACCCGGTCGAGGTTGAAGTCGCTGTTGACGGTGAACAGGCGGAACGCGTCCGCCGCCGGGTCCCGCTGGATCGTGCTGTTGCCCCCGCGGATGGTGAGGGGCGCGTCGATGGCCGGAAGCGGGCCGGTCAAGTCGTTCAGGACGTATCTGCAGCCGGGCGTCAGATGCAGCGTCGCGCCCGACGCGGCGTTGTCGATCGCCTTCACCAGTGCGCGCCCGGAGCACGGTACGCTCGCCCCCGCGCCGGCCGCCGGCGCTCCGACCGCGAGCGCGGCGGCCGAGAGAACGGCGCCTCCGATGATGGTGCGAATTCCGTTTATATACATCGAGCCGTTCCCCCGAATCGGACTGATGGTGAAATGAGTCGCATTGAGCGTGATGGTCATGCCCATGACACAGAAGCCCTACACGTAAGACTTATCGGACATAGACATGAAAGCAGTTCATTTCTCACATAGTCACTATTCGGGGCCGTTAACAGGCACAGCTGATGCCGAACTACCGGTTGTCCCTACCATGGGGTGATGATCTCCGTCATGACCGGGGCCGGCATCTCGACCGGGTCCGGGATCCCCGACTACCGCGGTCCCAGCGGGCTGTGGCGCCAGGACCCCGACCACGAGAAGCTCGTCACCATCGGCTACTACCTCGCCGATCCCGAGATCCGGCGCCGGTCCTGGGCGTTCCGCCGGGGCAGCCCGGCGCGCACGGCCGAGCCCAACGCCGCGCACCGGGCGCTGGTGGAGCTGGAGCGGGCCGGGCGGCTCGATCGGCTGATCACGCAGAACGTCGACGGCCTGCACCAGAGGGCGGGATCCAGCCCTGACCGGGTGCTGGAGCTGCACGGCAACATGTTCGGGGTGGTGTGCGTCGGATGCGGCGACCGTTCGACGCTGGACGAGGCGCTGGACCGGATCGACGCCGGCGAGCAGGATCCCGCCTGCCGGGAGTGCGGCGGGATCCTGAAGACGACCACGGTCATGTTCGGCGAGAACCTGTCTCAGGACGTGATCGCCGAGGCGGCCGAGGCCGCCGAGCGGGCCGAGGTGTTCGTCGCCGTCGGGACGTCGCTGCAGGTGATGCCCGCCGCGTCGCTCGCCGCGCTGGCCGAGCGCAACGGGGCGCGGCTGGTCATCGTGAACGCCGGGCCGACCCCGTACGACGACCTGGCCGACGAGGTGATCAGGGACCCGATCGGCGAGGCGGTGCCCCGGCTGGTGGCGCGGCTCATCGGCTGAGCTGGAGCCGGTCCGCCGGGAACGGGGTGACGGGCGTCGACAGCGTCCTGGCCTGGCCCGGCCCGCAGAGCGCGAGCAGGAGGTGGCCGACGAAGGCGGCGTCGATCGGGTGGGGGACGATCTGGCCGTTCTCGTCGACGGTCTGGTACTTGGCGCGGTTCAGGCCCACGGAGATCTGGCGGCTGCCGTCGGGGCTCGACAGCGACTGGGTGATCATGCCGAAGACGCCGCCGTCGTGGCCCCAGAAGCGGCCGCAGGGCAGGTCGAGCGCGTAGAGGCCGAGACCGTACTCGATGACGCCGCCCCCGGCGAGCACGGGCACGGTCCGGCGCATCTCGGCGAGCTGGGCGTCGCCGAGCAGCTCGCCCCGGAGCAGCGCGCGGTAGAAGCGGTTGAGGTCGTCCATGGTCGACACGACGGCCCCGGCCGTCCCCGCCCAGGACATGTCGTAGACGCCGTAGTCACGCGGCGGGTCGATCAGCCCGTACATGGACTCGTACGCGCCGGAGCTCGGCCCGGGGATGCGCGGCGTGCGCGGGAACGACGTGTGCCGCAGCCCGGCCTCGCGGATCACGTGGCGGGTGATGTACGCCTCGGCGTCCGTGCCGGTGACCTTCTCCAGCAGCAGTCCGGCGAGGATGTAGTTGGTGTTGGAGTACGAGCCGGGCGTCGCCCCCGGCTGCCCCGTCGGCGCGGCCTGGAGACCGAGACGCGCCAGCTCCTCGGGCTCGATGCGGCGGAAGCGGTGCTCGTCCAGGCTGGCCGTGGAGCCCTCCAGCAGCGAGGGGAAGGCGCCGGGGATGTAGTCGGCGATGTGGCTGGTGTGGTTGAGCAGCATGCGCACCGTGATCCGGTCGCCGGGGACCAGGTCCGGCAGGTAGCGGCTCACCGGCGCGTCCAGCTCGACCGTGCCGCGCTCGACCTGCTGGAGCACCGCGACCGAGGTGAACGTCTTGGTGATGCTGCCCACCCGGTGCACCATGTCGGGCTTCACCGGCCGCCGGGTGCGCACGTCGGCCACGCCGGAGGCGCCCTTCCAGGTGTCGCGCCCGTCGCGTACCGCGGAGTAGACCCCGTACATGCCTGCTTCGTGGACGGCGTCCAGCGACTCCCGCAGCTCGCCCCCGCCGGGCGCGGCCGCCTGGGCGGGAACGGCGACCGCCCCGGCCACGACCAGCGCGCTCACCCCCGCGAGCACGCGTGTCATGATCGACATCTGCTACCTCCGGACTCGGCGTCAACGTCACGCACGAGCCTGGTCGATCATGGGCCGCCGGGGCCAGTCCGCTCAGTCACCGGCCGGGCATGACACCTGTCATCCCCGCGCCATGACAACCGGATTCGTATGATCCCCTCATGAATCCCCTCGACCGCATCGCCCGGGTCCGCCTGTCGTCCGTCTACCTGCCGCTCGACACACCGGTCAGCGACGCCAAGGTGCTCACCGGGCGGCAGCGGCCGATGACCGAGGTCGCCTTCCTGTTCGCCGAGATCACCACCGAGGGCGGCCTGGAGGGGATCGGGTTCTGCTACTCCAAGCGGGCGGGCGGCCCCGGCCAGTACGCGCACGCCTGCGAGATCGCCCCCGAGCTGATCGGCGAGGACGCCAACGACATCCCCAGGCTGTGGGAGAAGCTGGTGTGGGCCGGCGCGTCCGTGGGCCGCGGCGGGCTGTCGATCCAGGCCGTCGCCGCTTTCGACATCGCGTTGTGGGACCTGAAGGCCAGGCGGGCCGGGCTGCCGCTGGCCAAGCTGCTGGGCGCGCACCGCGACTCGGTGCGCTGCTACAACACCTCGGGCGGTTTCCTGCACGCCCCGATCGAGCGGGTGCTGGAGAACGCCGCCGCGGCGCTGGAGCGCGGCATCGGCGGCATCAAGATCAAGGTGGGCCAGCCCGACGGGCGGGCCGACCTGGCCAGGGTGCGGGCGGCGCGCGAGCTGCTGGGCGAGGAGGTGCCGCTGATGGTCGACGCCAACCAGCAGTGGGACCGGCCGGCGGCGGCCCGGATGGGGCGGGCGCTGGAAGAGTTCGGCCTGGTGTGGATCGAGGAGCCGCTCGACGCGCACGACCACGCCGGGCACGCCGCGCTGGCCGCCGCGCTCGACACGCCCGTCGCCACCGGCGAGATGCTGACCAGCGTCGCCGAGCACGCCGAGCTGCTGCGCGCGGGCGGCGCCGACATCCTGCAGCCGGACGCGCCGCGGATCGGCGGCGTCACCCCGTTCCTGCGCCTGGCCGCGCTCGCCGAGCACCACCGGGTGCAGCTCGCCCCGCACTTCGCCATGGAGATCCACCTGCACCTCGCTGCCGCGTACGGGCAGGAGCCCTGGGTGGAGCACTTCGAGTGGCTGGAGCCGCTGTTCGAGGAGCGGCTGGAGATCCGCGACGGGCGCATGCTCGTGCCCGACCGGCCGGGGCTCGGCCTCACGCTGAGCGAGCAGGCGGCCGGGTGGACGGCCGAGCGGCGCGAGTTCACCCGCCCGGCCTGATCGGCGGGCCGGGGGTCAGGCGGCGACGACCAGCGCCTGCGGCGCGGCCTGCTTCATCCGGGTGCGCAGCCACAGCATCTGGGCGGCGGTCTCGCTCTCGCACACGGAGACCACGCCCAGCAGCTCCCGGTCCCTGGCGCCCTGCGCGGCCTGGCCGATGAGCGTCCACGAGATGTCGCACTCGGCCGCCATCAGGTAGAGGTCGTGCAGGTCGCGCAGCAGCCCGAGCCCGCCGGTGCGGGAGCCGGAGAACAGGGTGGAGTGCAGCCGCTCCGGCTCGTCCGGCGACTCCTCCGAGTAGCACTCGGCGAACGGCCGCAGCCGACCGGCGTGCGCGTCGCACTGGGCGGCCAGCCGCTCGCACACGTGGAACACGTCCGGTTCGTCCTTGTGCTGCTCCCCGACCTCACGGAAGGCGGACGCCAGCTCGGTCTGCGAACGGTGCAGCAGCCCCAGGTAGTGGGCGAGATGCATGGCTCACTCCTCCTCGACGTGCTCGTCCGCCTCGGCGGCGGGCCCGCCGGCGGTGACCGGGACGCGCGGGTCGGCCGGCCGGTTGCCGACGGTGGGCGCAGCCGACACCGCACCCTCCGCCGTGGCCACCTTGCTCAGCCGGACCGCGGCCACCTTGAAGATCGGCTGCTTGGACACCGGGTCCCAGCTCGTCATCGTCAGCTCGTTCGCGGCGCGCGCCGCCCCGTCGCCCGGCCCTGACTCGTCCCGGTCCCAGTAGCCGTAGTGGAACGGCACGAACACCGTGCCCCTACGGGTGCCGCACACCCGCGCCCTGGCCTCCAGCGCGCCGCGCGGCGACTCCACCCGCACCAGGTCGCCCTCGCCGACCCCCAGCTCGGTGGCGTCCGCCGGGCTGATCTCCACCCACGGCTCCGGCGCCGCCGCCGCGAGCTGCGGGGCCCGGCCCGTCTTGGTCCGGGTGTGGAACTGGTAGACGGTGCGGCCGGTGGTCAGCGTCAGCGGATACTCCTCGCCGGGCACCTCCGGCGACGGCTGGTACGGGGCCGCTTTCAGGAACGCGCGTCCGCGCGGCTCCTTGGCCCGGTAGCTCTCCTCGCCGTGGGCGGCGCCGGTGACCAGGTCGTGCCCGTACGTCTCGCAGTAGTCAGGGTCGGTGTTGAACCTGCCGCCCGCGTACAGCCGCTCGGTGCCGAGCGGCCACTGCACGCCGCCGCCGCGCAGCAGCTCGTACGTGATGCCGGTGTAGTCGCACGGCCGCCCCGCCGAGCAGGCCTGCCAGGCCCGGTACGCGGACTCCGGGTCGTGCCACTTGATCAGCGGGGCGCCGTCCTTGTCGCGGAAGTCCATGCGGCGCGCGTAGTCCAGGAAGATGTCCAGGTCGGAGCGGGCCTCGCCGGGCGGGTCCACCGCCTTGTCCGACAGGTGCACCGTACGGTCGGCGCAGGTGAACGTGCCGGTCTTCTCCCCCCAGGTGGCGGCGGGCAGCACCACGTCGGCCAGCATCGCCGTCTCGGTCATGAAGATGTCCTGGACGACGACGAACAGGTTCTCCTGGGCCAGGATGCGGCGGATGCGCGCCAGGTCAGGCAGGGAGACGGCGGGGTTCGTGGCCGAGATCCAGAGCAGCTTGATCGAGCCCTGCTCGGCGTAGCGGAAGATCTGCATGGCGTGCGTCGGCGGCGCCCAGTGCGGGATGACGGACGAGTCGACGTTCCACAGCCGGGCCAGCTCGTCGATGTGTGCGGGGTTGTCCCAGTTACGCATGCCGGGCAGGTCGCCGTCCGCGCCGGTCTCACGGGTGTTCTGCGCGGTGGGCTGCCCGTTCATCTGGTACAGGCCCGCGCCCGGGTGGCCGAGCATGCCGCGCAGCAGGTGGAGGTTGTTGACCTGGCACGCGGCCGCGGTGGCCTGGTTGGACTGGTAGAAGCCCTGCAGGACGGTGGAGAGCAGCCTGCGGCAGGTGCCGATGATCTCCGCCGCGCGTTCGATGTCGCGCACGGGCACGTCACAGATCTCCGCGGCCCACTCCGGCGTGCGGTCGCGCACCGTCTCGGCCAGTTCGTCGAAGCCGAGGGTGTGGGCGCGCACATACCGCTCGTCGTACCAGCCCTTGTCGAGCAAGCGGTGGACGAGCGCGTTCATCAGCGCCAGGTTGGTGCCGGGGCGCACGGCCAGGTGCACGTCGGCCTCGCGGGCGACGGCGGTCTGTCGCGGGTCGACGGCGATCAGCGCGGGCGGGCGGGGGCCTCGGCGGCGGTCGAGCATGCGCATCCACAGCACGGTCTGCGTCTCGGCCACGTTGTGCCCCCACAGCGCGATGGCGTCGCAGTGGTCCACGTCGGTGTAGGAGCCGGGCTGGCCGTCGGTGCCGAAGCTCTCCTTCAGCGCCGCCGCCGAGGTCGCGGTGCACAGCCTCGTGTTGCCGTCCATGTGCGGCGTGCCGATGCCGGCCTTGCCGATCACGCCGAGGGTGTAGTACTCCTCCAGGTACAGCTGGCCGCTGGTGTAGAAGCCGAAGTGGCCCCAGCCGCCCGGCCCGTCGAGCAGCTCGCGCGAGCGGGCCGTGATCCGGCCCATCGCGTCGTCCCAGCCGGTCTCGACCAGCCGGCCGTCCTGCCTGACCAGCGGCTGGGTGAGCCGGTCGGGGCTGTTGTTGGCTTGCCAGCCGTACAGGTCCTTGGGGTCGAGCCTGCCCCGGTTGACGCGGTCGCCGGCGCGCCCGCGCACGCCGACGATCCGTCCTCCGGCGACCGCGATGTCCATCGCGTCGCCGTTGCTGTGCAGGATCGAGGCCGCCCGGACCCAGCGGTCCACGTCGGCCTCGGCGACGCCCTCCTCCAGGAACATGTCCACCCGTACGGGCCAGGTGGCGCGCTGTCCGATCTCCCGGGGCAGCACCCGGCGCACCGGTCCGGGCAGCGACGCCGCCACCCGTTCGGCCGCCGAGGGCGGGCCGTAGGGGGTGCGCCTCCCCCACGGATCTGCGATGCGATCGGACATGTCGGCGGTCCTTTCCACGACGCTCGGTCAGGGGGATGCCCGGGGCAGCTACCCTGTCCGGCGCCGGGAACACGGACCTGTCAGAGGTGTCCCTGGCTGCCCGCGGTGGCCAGCTCGCGCAGCTCCTCGGTGAGGCTCTCGCGGACCTTGGTCATGATGCGGCCCTGGGTGGCCTCGTCGGTGACCTCGAACACCACCCGGGCGAGGAACACCGCTCTTCGATCGTCGACCCCGGCCCTGGCGCCCACCCTGCGGATGAACTCCTCGCGGCCGAAGTGCTCTCCGGTGCCGAGGCCGCCGTAGACCTCGGTGCGGCGCAGGTTCTCGCCGATCTCGTGTGGCAGCTGGGCTGCGAGCTTGTCGGCCAGGCTCTCCGGCAGCCGTTCGCCGAGCGTCTCCAGCGACGCCCGGATGGCCCGCTCGGCGTGTGCCCGGTCGCCCAGACGGGCTCGGGCCTGTACTTGGCCAACGAAGTCGTCATGTCTCATGATTTCCCCCTTTGTCCTTACCAGCGGCTACCCGGTCACCGGACCATCACAGAGGGGCTGACACCAGAAATCGGTAAAGCTCCACCAGCACTGACGATCTAGGAGCCGACCTCGTACGCCCTGATCTCGGCGGCGGGGATCTCGACGGCCCGCACCTCGACTGCGGGCACCTCCAGCGCGGGCACCTCGACGGCCGGGACGCACTCGTTCCGGTCGTTGCAGGCGTACGGCCTGATCAGGTTGCCGCGCATCAGACGCGGCCGGACCAGCGGCGCCCGGACGAGGGGAGGCCTGACCACGGACAGGACGACGCCTCCGTCCTTCGGCTCGGCCTGGCACACCTCCGGCGTCGAGACGCCCTCGGCGTGCTGCGCGGGCGCGCTTGCGCCCTCGGCGCGCACCGGGTCGAGCTTGATGCCGCCCGCGTCCAGGCCGGGGATCTCGACGGGCGGGATCTCGACGGCGGGGATCGACACCGGCGGGATCGACGCGGCCCCCAGGCAGCCGCCGGGCGCGGGCTTGATCTCGGTGCACTGGGCGGGGATCCGCTGGGCGGGGAGGTCCACCCCCGGGATGGTCACCTCGGGGACGACCTCGCCGCCGATCCGTACCTCCGGGATCACCACCGGGTCCGCGTGCACGGCCGGGATGTCGACCGCCGGGATGAGCTCGCCGTGCCGGCAGCCCGTCGGCTCGGCGGGCGCGCTCTCGGGCGTGGCCGAGCGCGCGGCCGGGGACTGCCGCTCCGCGCCGCCGCCGCCGGTCGCGCCGCAGGCGGCGAGCATGATCGCCAGGAGGAGGGCCAGGACGCTCGTGATCGCTGATTTCCGGCTCACGGTGAGCACGGTAGGGCATCGACCTTCAGGATCTGTTCAGAGCCGCGAAACGGTGCACGGTGTCCGAGTGGAGCACGCGGTGGAACGCCGGCGCCTGCCCGCCGGCCCGGCCGGTCGCGGTGACCACGGTGACCACCACGTACGGGCCGGCGCCCGCCACACCGGCCTTGCCGTACGCGTACTTGGCATGCGTGCCGCCCCGCCGCCACCGGATCGCGTCCGACGTCCGCTTGGACAGGCTGACGGCGGCGGCCCGGGCGCGGTGCTCGGTGGGGAAGGCCAGCAGGAGCTGGACCGCCCGGAGCTTCCCGTCCCGGGCGGAGTAGGCGATCTGGGCGGCGTGGTCGCAGTGGTTCCTGCCCAGCACGCGGCCCCTGCCGTCCACGGGGTCGCAGGTGGGGTGGTCCCAGCCGCCCACCTTGGCGGCCGTGAGCTCGCGGCCCAGGTCACGGTCGCCGAACTCCTCGTGGCTCAGCCGCGTGTCCACCGGGGCCGCCGTCGTGTGGTGCGGCGTCAGCGTGGGGGGATCGGCGGGCGGCGCCGGGATCGCGTGCAGCTGGTACGTGATCGCCGCGACCACCGCCCCGCCGCCGGCGAGCACGGCCGCGGTGACGGCCAGGCCGACCGCCAGCGCACCCCGCCGCCTCCTGTCGGTCTCGCGCTCCGGCGCGTACAACCGCGGCGCGGGCCCGTCCGGCGCGTACGGGGGAACCCCGAAGTCAGCGGGCGCGTACCTCCCACCGGCCCGCCGCAGCACCCTCCTGAACCTCCCGCCCCGCCCCTCCCCCACGGGCTCGCGAGCGTGGTCGTCCCGGGATGGCGGATCGTCGCCCGCTGAAAACGACATATCCCGTATTCTGCTGAAATTTCACCACAGCGACCCAGGCTTTTCGATCATGCGACCCAGCCGTTCCAGCCCCTTTCAGAGAATGACCCGGTACGACGCCGTATCCCGCCGCCGGAACCCCGCCCGTTCGTACAGCCGGTTCGCCGCCTCCCGCTCCGGCCGGGACGTCAGGTCGACCGTGCGCGCCCCCCGCTCCCTGGCCAGCTCCAGCGCCCGCCCGGTGAGCGCCGCCCCCACCCCTTGGCCGCGCGCCGCCCCGTCCACCACGACGTCCTCGATCCGCGCCCGCACCCCGGAGGCGAGCGGGTAGACCACCAGCGTGAGCAGGCCCACGACGACGCCCCCGGCCCGCGCGGCCAGCACCGTGTTCCCCTCGGAGCCGACCACCCGCTCCACCGCCTCCCGGTCGATCGCCGCCCCGGCGGAGAGCTGGGGCAGCAGCCGCCCGAACGCCGCCACGACCTCGTCACTCGCCTCACGCACGGCCTCGATCACGACACTCATGCCACGACCCTACGGAAGCCGTCGGTCTTGTCGTGGCAACGGTGGGTAGCGTGCGGGGTATGGGGGATTCATACACGCTGGGTCCGGAGACGGGGCAGTTGCTGGTCGAGACGAGGCGTACCGGTCTGGGCGCCAAGGCCGGTCATGACCTGACGATCGAGGCGGACCGATGGCGCGGCGAGGCCGTGGTCGATCTCGACGACCCCGGGGCGAGCCGGGTGAGCGTCGAGGTGGAGGCCGGGTCGCTGCGGGTGGTGTCGGGGACGGGCGGGGTGAAGCCGCTCACCGACTCCGACCGGCGCGACATCGCGCGCAACATCCAGGAGAAGGTGCTCCACACCGGCCGGTTCCCGGCGATCGCGTTCCGGTCGCGGCAGGTCACCGGGACGCGGGAGTCGTTCAGGGTCGAGGGCGAGCTGACGATGGCGGGCCAGACGCGGCCGCTCACCCTCGACTGCCGCTTCGACGGCGAGCGGGTGCGGGGCAGCGCGACGGTCAAGCAGAGCCTCTGGGGCGTCAAGCCGTACTCGGCGTTCTTCGGCGCGCTCAAGCTGGACGACGACGTCGAGGTGCGGTTCGACGTCGAGCTGGTCAGCGCGGCTTCCTGAAGAGCGTCTCCTGGGTGATGCTGGCGGCGAGCCGGCCGTCGCGGGTGTGGATGGTGCCGGTGTACCAGCCGCGCCCGGCCGACACGGTGTGCGGCACCAGGTCCATCAGCACCCACTCGTCCATGCGGGCCGGCCGGTGGAACCAGACCGCGTGGTCCAGGCTGGAGCCCGAACGCGCGCCCTCCCCGTGCGGGACGCCGGTCACCCCGCTGGAGATGTCGGAGAGGTACGTGAGCACGCACGCGTGCAGGAGCTGACCACCGGGCAGGTCCTGGGTGCAGCGGGCCCAGAACCGGGTGGGCCATTCGGCCGCCTCGTACGGCTGCGGCGGCAGCCGGCTGTCCATGGAGAACAACCGGGGCAGGCGCACGGGTTCGAGCCCGTCCGGGTCCGGCGCGTCGGGCGCGGGGTGGATCTGCACGTCCGCGCCGGACTCGGGGACGTGGAAGGACGCCGACATGTTGAAGATGACCTTGCCGTTCTGGATGGCGACCACCCGCCGGGCGGAGTACGACCGGCCGTCCCTGTCACGGTAGACGCGGAACACGGTCGGCCGGGCCGCGTCGCCGCTGCGCAGGTAGTAGCCGTGCAGTGAGTGCGGCAACCGGTCGGGCTCCACCGTGTCGCCCGCCGCGGCCAGCGCCTGCGCGGCCACCTGTCCCCCGTACAGCGGGAACGGTTCCTCGAAGACGGTCGTGCCCCGGTAGAGGTCCTCTTCGAGCTTCTCCAGTGTCAGCAGGTCGAGCACGGTGGGAGCGGCCACGGGACTGAAGGTCGGCATGAGGCAGACGGTAGAGGACGCGGCGGACCTGGCGCGAGCCGGGGGTGGCCGCTGTGAGAAGCTCGGCGGGTTGTCCGGAATGAGAGGAGTGTCCGGTGGCCGAGGCCGAGGACGAGCTGGTTTACGAGGTCGACGGCGGGGTGGCGGTGATCCGGCTGAACCGCCCGCGCTCCCTGGGCGCGTTCACCTGGCCGATGATCGACGCGTGGGCGCGGGCGCTGCGCGAGGCGCAGGACGACGAGGGAGTCCGGGTGGTCGTGCTGACCGGCACCGGCGAGGGCTTCTGCAGCGGCGTCGACCTGAAGGCGCTCGACGAGATCGAGGCGACGCCGATCGAGCGCAAGCGCATGCTGACCGACCGGGTCCACAAGGTCGCGCGGGCGGTCGAGGACCTGGACAAGCCGCTGATCGCCGCGGTCAACGGGGTCGCGGTCGGCGCCGGGATGGACATGGCTCTCATGTGTGACATGCGGTTCGCCGCCCGGTCGGCCCGGTTCTCCGAGGGCTACATCCGCATCGGCCTGGTCCCCGGCGACGGCGGCGCGTACTTCCTGCCCCGGCTGGTCGGCCCGGCCAAGGCGATGGAGCTGCTGATGACGGGCGACTTCGTCGACGCCGACGAGGCGCTGCGGCTGGGCATCGTCAACCGGGTCTACGACGACGAGGCGCTCATGGCGGAGACGATGGAGTTCGCCAGGGGCATCGCGGCCAAGCCGCCGATCGCGATCTCGATGATCAAGCGGGCGGTCCACCAGTCGATGCGCACCGACCTGCGCACCAGCCTTGACCTGATCTCCTCCCACATGGCGATCGTGCAGGCGACCGACGACTACGCGGAGGCCATGAGCGCGTTCCGCGAGAAGCGGCCCGGCGACTACCACAACCGTTGACACGGCAGAACATTATTCGATAGGTCAGGAGCATGGTCGCAGCCGACGAGTTCGAAGAGATCCTCAAGCAGGTACGCCAGTTCGTCCGCAACCGGGTCGTGCCGAGAGAGCAGGAGATCGCCGACTCCGACGCGATCCCCGACGACCTCCGCCGCCAGGCGGCCGACATGGGCCTGTTCGGCTACGCCATCCCCGCCGAGTACGGCGGGCTGGGGCTCGACATCACCCAGGACGTCCGGCTCGGCTTCGAGTTCGGTTACACCAGTCTCGCGTTCCGGTCGATGTTCGGCACCAACAACGGCATCGCCGGCCAGGTCCTGGTCGGGTTCGGCACCGAGGAGCAGAAGGGCCGCTGGCTGCCGTCGCTGGCGTCGGGCGAGGTCACCGCGGCGTTCGCGCTGACGGAGCCGGAGGCGGGCTCCGACCCGTCCGGGCTGAAGACCACGGCGGCGCCCGACGGCGACGGCTGGGTGATCGACGGCGGCAAGCGGTTCATCACCAACGCCCCGATCGCCGGGTTGTTCGTGGTGTTCGCCCGGGTCCGCCCCGCGGACGCGGCGGGCAGCGGCATCGCGGTGTTCCTGGTGCCGGCCGACGCTCCCGGGGTGGCGGTGGGGCCCAAGGACGCCAAGATGGGCCAGGAGGGCGCCTGGACCTCCGACGTCACGTTCACCGAGGTCAGGGTCGGCGCGGACGCGCTGGTCAGCGGCGAGGTCGACGCCGGTTTCCGGGCGGCCATGACCGTGCTGGCGCGCGGCCGGCTGCACATGTCGGCGATGGCCGTCGGCCTGATGGAGCGGGCGCTCGACGAGTCGGTGGCGTTCGCCGCGCACAACCGGCAGGGCGGCCGGCCGGTCGGCGACTACCAGCTCGTGCAGGCGATGCTCGCCGAGCAGAAGTCCCTGTGCATGGCCGGACGGGCGATGGCCGCCGAGGCCGCCCGGCTCTGGCTGACCGGCGAGGACCGCAGGCTCGCGCCGTCCGCCACCAAGCTGTTCTGCACGGAGTCGGCGGGCCGGGTCGCCGACCTGGCCGTCCAGGTGCACGGCGGCAGCGGCTACATGCGCGGCGTGCCGGTCGAGCGCATCTACCGCGACGTGCGCCTGCTGCGCCTGTACGAGGGGACCAGCGAGATCCAGAAGCTGATCGTCGGGCGCGAGCTGATGCGCGGGGCACGCGCGTGACCCCGGCCGGAATGTCCGCCCCGCTGGAAGGTCTGCGCGTCGTCGAGCTGTCCGGATACGTGGCCACGCCGCTGTGCGGGATGACGCTGGCGCAGCTCGGCGCCGACGTGGTCCGGGTGGAGCCGATCGGCGGCCAGGCCGACCGCTCCCGGTGGCCGCTCGGCCCGTCCGGCACCAGCCTCTACTGGACCGGGCTCAACAAGGGCAAGCGGGCCGTCGAGGTCGACTTCCGCTCCGACGAGGGCCGCGCGGTCATCGCCGACCTGGTCGAGCGGCGCGGCGTCGTGGTGGCCAACGCCGATCTGCCGGGGCTCTCGTACGAGAAGCTCCGCGAGCGCCGCAAGGACCTGATCCACGCGCTGCTCACCGGCAGGCGCGACGGCGGCACCGCGGTCGACTACACGGTCAACGCCGAGACCGGGCTGCCCGCGGTGACCGGGCCGGCCGGGGAGGCGGGGCCGGTCAACCACGTGCTGCCGGCCTGGGACATCGCGGCCGGGCTCTACCTGGCGACCGGGCTGCTGGCCGCCGAGCGCCACCGGCTGCTGACCGGCGAGGGGCGGCGCATCACGGTGGCGCTGCGCGACGTGGCGCTGTCCATGGTCGCCAACCTCGGCTATCTCGCCGACGCCCAGCTCGGCGGCGAGCCGCGGACGAAGGACGGCAACCACTTCTACGGCGGCTACGGGCGCGACTTCCGCACCGCCGACGGCCGGCGCGTCATGCTCGTGGTGCTTACCTCACGCCACTGGTCCGACCTGCTCGCCCTGACGGGACTGACCGCCGCGGTCGAGGCCGTGGAGCGGGCGCTCGGCGCCGACTTCCGCCGCGACTCCGACCGGTACGCGCACCGCGCGGTCATCGGCGGGCTGCTGGAGCCGTGGTTCGCGGGACGGCCGTTCGCCGAGGTGGACGCGGCGCTGTCGGCCAGGCGGCTGCTGTACGCGCCGTACCGGACGTTCGAGGAGCTGGCCGCGGACCCCGACGCGCTGCTGGCCGGCAACCCCGTCCTGGGGATGCTCGACCAGCCCGGCGTCGGCCCGCACCTCTCGGCGGGTTCGCCGGTGGTCGTGGACGGCGAGCAGGGCCCGCCGCGCCCGGCGCCGTCCGTCGGCCAGCACACCGGCGAGGTGCTGCGGGAGGAGCTCGGCTACTCGGCGGCACGCCTCGCGGCGCTGCGCGACCAGGGCGCGATCGGCTGACCCGTCACCCGGCGGGCGCGATCATGCGACGGATCAGCGTGTGCAGGTAGGCGCGGAAGGACTCCACCACGCCCGGCTGGACCGGCTCGCCCCGCTTCTGCGGCCAGTCGGGCGACACGTGGCGCATGCCGCCCGACAGGAACCCGTAGACGCACCACACCACGGTCCAGACGAGGTGGTCGCCGTCCACGTCGTCCGGCGTCAGCTCCCGGATGGTCTCCGCCACCTCCAAGGCGAGCGGGCGCGAGAACATGCCCTCCAAGTCGGGCGTGTCGGCGGCGTCGCCCGTCCAGCGGTGCAGCCACAGCGACAGATAGTCGGTGTGCGCGATGTTGTAGTCGAGATAGGCGTCGGCCAGGTCGAGCGCCCCCTGGACCCCGGGGACGAAGGACCTGAGCACCGGCTCCATGGCCGCCCGCTCGGCGTTGACGGCGCGGACCATCACCTCGTGGTAGAGCTCCGGCTTCTCGCCCACCGTCTCGACCAGCCGGTCCACGTCGGTCCCCGCCGCCTCGGCGATCATCCGCATCGACGTCCAGTCGTATCCCACCTCGGCGAACATCCTCGTCGCCACGCCGATCAGCCGGTCCGTCTCCGCATCCATGACCATCACCTTAAGTGATGAAACCATCACCCTCCGGAAGGCTCTCGTCGTACTCGCAGGGCGTCAGGTACGGCGGTAGGCCAGGCGGCGCAGCAGGATCTCGGCGGGGCCGCGGTGGTCGGCGCGGCGCATCAGGTCGGCGATCAGCAGCGAGACGAGCCAGGTGGCCACGGCCACGCCGGTGGCGCCGGCGATGCCGAGGTCGTCCTGCAGGCCGAGCCCGAAGGGGAAGAACACCACGACGAACGCGATCGACTGGAACAGGTACAGGCTCATCGAGCGGCGGCCGAGCGCTTCGACGGCGGTGATCAGGGGACCACGGCCGCGGGCGGCCAGCGGGGCGATCAGGCCGACGGCGCAGGCCATGGCGATGCCGCCGAAGTATCCGGTGAGCGGCTGCGCGATCGAGGCCGCCACCACGGCCGGGCCGGACGCCCCGGTCCACAGGCCGGTCTGGATGAGCGCGGCGGGGACGGAACCGGCGACGGAGACGACCGTGGCGATCACCGTGAAGCGGACCAGGAGGCGCCGGTGCCGCTCCGGCTCCTCCAGGATGCGCCGCCGGGCCGCCCACATCCCGAAGAGCACCGCGGGCAGCACGATGACGGTGCCGAGGACCAGGCCGAACGGCCAGCCGGCCATCCTGGTGACGAACAGCTCGCCGAAGCCCCGCGCCCCGGCGGCGATGGTGCCGAGGGAGAAGGTGGAGAGCCCTTGCATCAGCGCCACCCACATGGCGAACCCGACCACGGCCGTGGCGGGCACCATGAGCGTCCCCGCCGTCCACAGCAGCGCCTTGTCCCCACGCCGGAGCATCCCGGTCAGCACCACGGCCGCCAGCCCGTACGGCGCCAGGATGTCGATCGGCACCAGCAGCGCCACGTGCGCGAACCCGATCGCGATCAGCCACCACCCCCGGCGGCGCAGCAGCTTGCGGACCGTCACCCAGTCGGCGCCGCGCCTGGTCCGGCTGTTCAGGAGCTGAACCAGCGAGTAGCCGAACAGGAAGGCGAACATCGGCCGCGCGTGGTTGTTGACGAACAGCACGTGGAAGAACTCGGAGACCGCGTTGGCCGCGGCGGAGCCCCGGTCGACGGCCACCACGAACAGCGGCGCGTGCGCGAACGCGATGGCCAGCAGCATGAAACCGCGCGCCAGGTCGGGGGCCAGGGCCCTGGCCGTGGTCGCCGGCCTGGCCGGTTCGGACGTCTGCAACACAGGAAGCACCCCGTTCTCCGATGACGTTCTCGTGGCCCCGACGCTACGGACGCGATCACCCGCGGGGAATCCGGCTAGAAATACGACAGGGGTAGACCTAGATGCACCTTCGGCCCGGGCGCGTTCGGTGCCACTAGCGTGGCGGGCATGGACGAACAGGAATGGCAGCAGGAATACGCGATGCTCGCTCTCCGGCTCAACCGGCACCTGAACGGAGCCGGGCTCGTCTACCGGGGGCCGGCCGAGTGGAGCAAGCGGGCACAGGCGGAGCCGGTCCGGCCGCCCGGCGACCTGATCGCCGGCGCCGACCGGTTACTGGACCGGGAGCTGACCCCTTACCTGCGGGCCCAGGTGGTCGCGATGCGCGCGGTGGCCCGCTATCTGGACGGCGAGCGGCTCCCGCTGACCGACTACGGCGAGCTCGTGCTGGGGCTGCGGCCGCGGTGGGTGCCCGAGCTCGTGTTCGAGGAGGCGCACGACCGGCTGGACGCGGCGTTGCCCAGGGCCGCCGGCTCGCTGTCCGACCGGCTGCACGCCTGGCAGTCGGCTCACGCGCTGGACCAGATTGACCGGCTGCCCGCGCTGGTGGACAAGGCGGTGGCAGAGACCCGGGCCCGGACGGAGGCGATCGTCCCGCTGCCGCCGGACGAGGTCGTCGGCTGCCACCTCGTGCCGGAGGCGCACTTCCACGCCGCCGGGCACTACGCGGGCGACCTCAAGTCGGTGATCTTCATCAACACCGGCATCCCGTTCAACGTGGCCGACCTGTTCTACGTCGTCGCCCACGAGGGCCATCCCGGTCACATCGCCGAGTCGATGCTGAAGGACCTGGGGGCGACCCGGACGGACCAGCGGGTCCGGTTCATGCTGGCCCCGTCGTTCGCGCTGAGCGAGGGGCTCGGGCTGTGCGCCGAGGAGATCCTCTTCCCGGGGGACGAGGCGCAGGCGTGGCTGACCGACAACGTCCTGGCCGAGCTGGGGATCCGGCCCGACGGCAGCGACTTCGCGGCGATCCACCTGGTCAAGAACGCGCTGTGGGGAGTGTGGGGCAACGTCGCCTTCCTCGCCGCCGAGGGGCGGACGGACGAGGAGCTGGCCGGTTATCTGGCCCGCTGGTGCCTGTACGACGACGCGGAGATCGCCAGGGCGCTGCCGTTGCTGCGGCCGTCGGCGATGAGCCCGTACATGTTCGGATATTTCCACGGATGGGAGCTGTTGCGGCCCTGGCTGGCCGATCCCGCCAACGTCCGCCGCCTGCTCACCGAACAGCTCCTGCCGTCCGACGTGGCGAAACCCGTCTGATCACGACCGGCCGGTCAGCTCGGCATGCCCCGGCCGGGTCGCGCGCGCATAGGAGTGGGTCGTCGCGGCCAGGAGCCCCAGCGCGGCGATCCCGATCACGCCGTGGTGCCACTGCCAGCCGATCCCGATGCCGACGAACCCGTCCGCCACCATGATCACGGCTCCGGCGCCGACGCCCGCCAGCGCGACGGCCAGCACGAGCAGCATCAGCGCGCGTGGCACCCGGCGGCCCGGCCCGGTCACCGTCAGCAGGACCAGGGCCGCGCCGAGCAGGCCGTTGGCGGCCGCCATCCACTGCGCGGCCGCCACGTCCATCATCTCGCGGGCGTAGCGCTCGTAGTCGGCCGCCGGAACCACCGGGCCGCCGGGGAAACCCAGCTTGCCCTGCGCGGCGTAGACGGCCTTGCCGGCGGCGTAGCCGAGGAACAGCACCGCCGTCGTGTACGCGGGCCAGCGCGCCTGGCGCACGGTCATGGGCAGCTCCCTGGAGTTCGAGTTCGGTGTTTCCAGGATCGGCGGGCCTCCCGGCCCCGGCCTCCCCCGCACGGGGGAACATGCTCCCCCGCCGGATGTAGAGAACCGCCGGGCGGCTCCGACCACCCGGTGGCAGGCGCGAGAAGGAGCGCCTGGAACTGAAAGGCGATGAGATGAGCAGAGTCATCTGCGACATGGCGATGTCCCTCGACGGCTTCGTGGCCGGGCCGAACCAGAGCCTGGACAATCCGTTCGGCGAGGGAGAGAACGGGCGGCTGACCCGGTGGATGGTCGACGAGCCGGAGCTCCACAAGGCGGAGATCGAGGCCATCACCGCCGCCGGCGCCTTCATCATGGGCCGCAACATGTTCGGCCCCGGCCGCGGCGCCTGGGACCTGGAGTGGAGCGGCTGGTGGGGCGAGGAGCCCCCGTACCACGCGCCGGTCTTCGTGCTGACCCACCACGAGCGCGAGCCGCTGCCGATGAAGGGCGGCACCACGTTCACTTTCGTGACCGGCGGTCCCGAGGAGGCCCTGCGCCTGGCGCGCGAGGCGGCGGGCGACCGTGACGTCGCCATCGCCGGCGGCGGCATGACGGTGAACCAGTACCTGGCGGCGGGGCTGATCGACGAGCTGCGCCTGCACGTCGCGCCGGTGCTCCTGGGCCGCGGCGAGCGGCTGTTCGACGGCCTGGCGGACATCGACCTCGAACCGCTCGGCGAGCCCTCCCGCACCGCGCTCGTCACCCACCTCACGTACCGGCCGGTGAGGTAGCGGACGGGCGGGGCGCGCGCCGCCCCGCCCGGCTATCTGAAGTCCCGGTTGACCCCGGGCAGGGTCAGGGACCTGCGCTCGTTTCCGTACGAGGCCAGGCGCCGCGTGCGCCCCGTGGTGACATCGAGGGCGTACGCGACGAGCTCCCGGCTGCCCGCGACCACCGTGACCTCGTTCCGGTTCAGCCAGATGCCGGTCCCGTCGATCCGGTCGCCCGGCGGCAGGCCACGCATCGAGACCTTGCGCAGGGTCCGCCCGGTCCTGGCGTCGAGCAGGGTGAGTCTGCCCGGCTTGAGTTCGTCGAACTCGACGGCGACGACCGTGCGGCCGTCCGGGGCCAGCTCGCTGAACATGATGAACACGCCGTCGAACCGCACCGGCTTGCCGCCTCCGGTCACCGGCGTCACCCACAGGTGGATCCGGCGCCGATCCGCTCCTCCGCCACCTTGACAGGGGAGACCACCTCTTCGCCTCCGGCCATGCCCCTGATCGCGTGCGCCCCGGCGTCGCGGCTGTAGTAGGCGAGCCTCCTCCCGTCCCGGCTGATCGCGACCGGCACCCGCGGGTCCTTCTTGGAGGAGGTGAGCGCCTGCGGCAGCCGGTACGTCCCCTTCTGGGTGACCACCCGCCACTCCACGGCACTGCGGTCGGCGCGCCGCGTCATCTCGTCGACCTCGCACGGCGTCTGGTACGCGTAGCGGATCGCGCCGACCTTGCCCCGCAGGTCCGGCACGTCCTGCCCCTGTGTCGCGACGATGCCGGCGGGGTGCGGCCAGACCGCCACCGCGCCCGCCGTCGTCGCCGCCAGCGCCGTGACCGCCGCCTCGGTCAGGTCCTCCCGGAAGCGCAGCACGATCACGGCCCGCTGCTTGCGGGTCAGCTGGGCCGGCGCCCGGCGGAGCATGATGCGGTCCAGCGTGGCCTCGTCGTGGGAGACGCCCGCTTCGGGCGGGTGGGCGCTGGGTAACTCCGGGCGGGCGCGGCGCGTCCAGGAGATGTACTGGTTGACGAGCGCCTTGCGGGTGTACGCCTCGGGGTTGCCCTTCCTGTCGAGCTTCGACCACTGCCCTGCGACGTTGGCCAGGACGCTCTGCAGCAGGTCCTCCGCGAGATGAGGGTCTCCGGTGAGCAGGCGCGGTCCGCCGGGCGGAAGGTTGCACCTCAGCGGGATCGCGCGGTGAGGCGGTTGCTGTAGCAGGCGAGCATGGCGGTCTGGGACGTCTCCGGGATCAGCCTGCCGAGAAGCGGTGGGATGCGCCAGTTGGCCGGGTTGCGCTTGGCCATCCGGGAAACCAGGGAGATGTGCGGGTATCGGGCTTTCTCGTAGGCGCGCAACCGTACCGCCGGGTCGCCGTCCCGGGCCAGCTCGCGCCCGAGCACCCAGACGTCCTCCAGGGTCTGGTTGGCGCCCTGGCCCAGGGTGGGCGGCATGATGTGGGCCGCGTCGCCGAGCAGGGTGACGCGGCCCTTCCCCCAGACCGGGCCGACCTTGCGCCAGTGGTGGCCGAAGAAGGTGAGATCGGCTTCGGTGGCGGCGGCGAGCACCTCGGGCACCGGTGACGCCCAGTGGCCGAACCGGCGCCGCAGCTCGGCCAGCGGCGCGGCGGGCCGCCGGTCGCCGGGCGACCACGGCACGTCGAACCACCACTGCAGCATGCCCTTGCCCGCGGGGATGAGGCCGCACGCGCCCTCCCGTCCGGTGATCATGAGGTGGCGGTGCGTACGGGTGAGCTCGATGTCGATCGGGCTGAGGCCCTGCCAGGTGCCGAAGGTGGCCGGTCGGACTCCGGCGTCGCCCCATAGCCGGTGCCGCACGGCCGAGTGGTGACCGTCGGCGCCGATGAGCAGGTCGCCCGTGGCCGTCGATCCGTCGGCGAAGGTCGCGGTCACCCGGTCGTGGTCCTGGGTGACGTCCTGGCAGGCCTTGCCGTACCGGACGAGGTCGCCGGGCACGCCGTCGGCGAGGAGTTCCATGAGGTCGCGGCGGGAGACGGCCCTGGTCTCGAAACCGTGGTGGGCGGCGGCGTGGGCGATGTCCATGCTGACGCGCAGCCGGCCGCCGGCGGTCATCGCGTCGATCCGGTCGACGCGCCCGCCCACGTCGTCGAGGCTCACGCCGAGGTCGTGCAGCACGGCGGCGCCGTTGCTGAAGATCATCAAGGCCGCGCCGCCGGTGCGCCACTCCGCGGCCCGCTCGTACACGCGCACCCGGTGCCCGGCGGCGAGCAGCACCCGGGCGACGGCGAGGCCCCCGACGCCTGCTCCCATGACAAGGATGTCCATATCTTTCTCCAACTCGGAGTATCTTCGATTCGAAGATACTCCGGGGTGGAGTAGGTTGGGAAAGTGCCCCACAAGCAACCCGAGGACGCGATCTTCCGCGAGTTCCTGGTCGCGGTCCTGCTGCACAACGAGGCCGTGGCCGACCGGCTCGGCCTGCAGCCGGTCGACGTCGCCGCAGCCATCCTGCTGGAGACGCGCGGGCCCATGACCGCGGGCGCGCTCTCCGAGGAGCTCGGGCTACCGTCCGCCTCGACGACCCGGCTGATCGACCGGCTGGAGAAGGCGGGCTACGTGCGGCGGGTGCGCGGCGAACGCGACCGCCGGATGGTCACCGTGCAGTTGGTCGAGGGCGGGCTCGACGACTACGAGGCCGCCTGCGAGTCGTCCAGGCGGCACCTGGCGACGCTCGGCGCGCACTACACCCCGGAGCAGGCGCCGCTGCTGCTCGACATGCTGGCCCGCGTCGGCGAGGCCCACCGCGCGGCCACCAGGGAGCTGCGCGGGAAGCCGGCATGAGCGGCGGCCACGCGCACTACGTCATCGTGGACGGGTCCGGTCACCGCGTCTGGTCGCGCGACAGGGCGGCCGAGACCCTCTACCACGACCTCCTCCGCGGCCCCGACCGCATGCTCGCCTTCATCCGCGAGCAGCGGGGCGGTCACCGCGACCACTGGATGAACTCGATCTGGTGGCAGGGCGTCGCGCTCCTCGACCTGCCCGCCCGCCGCCTGCTCGTCCACACCGACCAGTGGATCCCGGGGCCCGACCGGCACACCTCGGTGCTGGAGGTCCGCGCCTGGCTGCGGCTCGTCGCGGCCCTCTGGCCGGGCTGGACGGTGACCTGGGCCGCTCGCGGCCTGCACCAGGTCATGGACTACCTCGCGCTCCCGTACGACACCGTGCTCTACCTCGACGAGACACCGACGCCGCGCGCCCGCTGGGCCCAGGCGCCCGCGGAGGACGACCTGTCCGCCGTCGCCGACGTCCTCATCGCCGCCCGCGACGGGGAGCGGCTGTCGTTCGGGGGCTGGTGGGCCGCCGGGCTGGCCGAGCCCCTGCTCGCCGGACCGGGCGTGCTGCTGACCCCGCAGGAGGAGGCCGTCCCGTTCGCGGCGCTGGAGAACGTCCCCTGGAACGGCCTCTACGTGGACGCGCCCGGCCGGCGGCTCGACTGGTGGTCGCTCGACTGCTCGCTCGACCCGCGCGACCTGCCCGCCCGGTGGCCGGGGTGGGAGCTGACTGACCATGGCGACGCGTTCGAGGAGGTCGCCGCGCTCATCGGCCCCGAACTGCTGCTCGACGTGGACACCGAGGAGGAGGTGTTCCGCAGGGTCGCCGCGTGGTTCGTCGCCGACGCCGCCCCGGCCGACCGGGAGGCCCTGCGGGCGGTCGCGCCTCCGTGAGTGACAGCGGCGCGGCGGCCGCCGGGCCGCCGCGCCACGGGGTACGAGGTCAGCCCGCGCTGCAGGAGACCGTCGGCCAGGTCCAGTTGCCGTTGTGCTGGATCGTCACCCCCCAGTTGTTGCCGCTGCCGTTGGGCCTGGCGGTCAGCACCTGAGAGCTGGGGTAGCTGGCGCTGATGTTCCAGGTGGAGAGGATCCTCGCGGGTGACGGCACGTTCATCGTCACGGTCCAGTTGCTCGAACCGCTGACCGAGACGCCGAGGTTGTAACGGTCGCTCCACTGCTGGCCCTGCGACAGGGTCGCGGTGCAGCCGCCGCCCGGGTTGCCGGGGTTGCCGGGGTCGCCGCCGGTGCTGCCCAGGGTGATGTTCGAGTTTCCGCTGCTCTGGTATCCCTCGGTGGCCATGATCATGTAGTCGTGGTTGCCGAGGTTCATCCCGTTCCTGGCCCAGGCGTCGAAGTGGTTGCCGGCGGTGATGGTGCCGCCCGTCCGCTTCGACTGTCGTACGCTCCAGTACTGCTGGAATGTCCTGGTGCCCTCGATGGAGGGGGCGTTGTAGCGCGTCGTCTCGTAGATGTCGTACGTGCCGCCGTCGCTGGTGACCGTGCCCTTGTACGTGCCGGTCGGCCGGTAGGTGCCCCAGTTGTCGACGATGTAGTACTCGACGAGCGGGCTTCTCGTCCAGCCGTAGAGCGTCAGGTACGCGTTGCCTGAGGGGTTGAAGCTGCCCGAGTAGCTGACCGTCCTGCGTCCTCCGGGGTTCCAGCCCTTGCCGGCGACGAAGTTGCCGGTGTTGCGCCATGAGGTGCTGTAGTTCCCGCCGGAACCCAGCTCCATGGAGACCGTTCCCTGGCTGTCGGTCCAGAACGAGTAGAAGTATCCGTTGTTGTTGCCGGTCTGATTGGAGGTGATCGGGGCGGCGTGCGCGATGCCGGGCATCGCGACCGCCATGACCAGCGCTGCGGCTACGGCGCAGGATCGGCGGACGAAGGATGTGATGCCGCCGCGTCTGCGGGTCCTCGGGGGGGCGGGGGCGCCGTTCATGTGTGCTTCCTCCTCGCGAAGGCGGAGAGCGTGATGCGAACTGGCGACAGTGTTCATCCGGCCCCGAAAGTTGTCAACGATTCCCGAAACATATCGGAGACGGCGTGTCAGGTTCCCACCTGGCCACCGGCTCTACCTGGCCTATCGGAACTCCATCCAGAGAGTGAAAGTTTCACCGGCACCCGCAGGACGAGCAATCCCCCGCCGACCCCGGCGGTGATCACTATGATGTCGCGAATGCGGAGATTACCCTTACTGGTCCTGGTCGGCGCGCTGACCGCCACCTGCTGCGGCACCGCCTCGGCGGCCACTCCCGGCGAACCCGCCCGTTACGCCAAAGGGCGCTCGCAACCGGTCAAGGACCCGGTGTTCCCCGCATACGGCAACCCGTCGATCGACGTCCTGCACTACGGGCTGAAACTGGGCTGGCAGCCCGACCGCCGGAGCCTGACGGGCACCGCCGCCCTCACCGTCCGGGCCGTGAAGCCGATCAAGGAGATCAGGCTCGACTTCGGCCGCGCCCTGAAGATCGACCACGTGACCGTCGCGGGCAAGACCGCCAAGCCCGGGCGCAGGGGCGACGACCTGACGATCCCGCTCCGCGCCACCCTCGCCGCGAACAAGTCCGCCCGGGTGGTGATCCGCTACCACGGCGTACCGAAACCCCACAACTCCGGGCAGATGCGCTACGACCTCGCGCGGCTCGGCCTGCGCTCGTCCGCGGACGGCTCGGCCTGGGCGCTGCAGGAGCCCTTCGGCGCGTTCACCTGGTTCCCCGTGAACGACCACCCGTCGGACGAGGCGCTCTACGACGTCGCCATCACCGTGCCCAAGGGCTGGGCCGGCGTCGCGCACGGCACGTACGGCGGCAAGACCGAGAAGGGGCGCAAGGTCACCTACCGCTGGAAGTCGACCGACCCGGTCGCCAGCTACCTGACCCTGTTCACCGTCGACAAGTACCGGATGCACCGGGCGAAGGGCCCGCGCGGCCTCCCCATCACCTACTGGGTGCGCCGCGAGGACAGGCATGCCCTGCCGGTGATACGCCGGATGCCGGAGCTGCTGCGCTGGATGGAGAAGAAGGCCGGTCCCTACCCGTTCCCCAGCGCGGGCCTGGTCGCCACCAGCGACTCCGGCATGGAGACCCAGCAGATGATCGCCCTCGGCGGCGACTACCTGCGCCCCGAGGTGGTGCTGCACGAGCTGGCCCACCACTGGTTCGGCAACAGCGTCGGCCCGCGCACCTGGAAGGACGTGTGGCTGAACGAGGGTTTCGCCATGTACTTCCAGATCCAGTGGACCGCCGACCACAGCCCGGGCTCGATGGACGACCACATGGACGACCTGCGCCTGGAGGAGAGGTTCGCGCGCCGGCTGGCGGGCCCGCCGGGCGACTACCGGCCCGAGCGGTTCGCCGACCACAACGTCTACTACGGCCCCGCGGTGATGCTGCACGAGATCAGGCGGCGCATCGGCGACGACAGATTCTTCGCCATGACCCGCGCCTGGGTCCAGGAGCACCGCAACACCGGCCAGGACCGGGCGTCGTTCACCGCCTGGGTCAACGAGCACACGGGCGAGGACTTCACGGAGCTGATCGACGCCTGGCTCGACTCCAGGACCAGCCCCGAGGACTAGCCGGCGCCCGCCCCACCGGGGACGGGCGCCGGCGCGAGGGGTCAGCGCAGGTCGAACGCGCGCAGCGTGGTCTGTTTGACGCGGTTGCCCGCCGCGTCCCACGCCTCGACCTTCAGGCTCACCGCGCCCTTGGTGGCGCGGTAGGCCGGATACCTGGCCCCGGCGGTGTAGACGCCGTCCCGGCCGCGCCTGAGATCGGCGGGCTGCCAGGTGGCGCCGTCGTCGGTGCTCGTCCAGAGCCGGACTCCCGCGATGGCGGGCATCTTCGCGGCCGACGGCCCGTGGTAGGCCTCCAGCTCGAAGGTGTGCTTGCGGCCGGCGGCCACCGTGTTCCCGGTGGACAGGCTGTCACCGAGGTCGTAGCTCACGTACACCGCGGGGGTGGTGCGGCAGTGCTCCACCGGGCCGTCGATCCACCAGGCGTAGCAGTTGAGACCCGGCTTGGCGTGGTCCTCGCCCGGCGGGGCGGTGAACGTCCACTCGACGTCCTGCAGGTCGTTCCTGGCCGTCAGCCGGTAGACACCCTGGCCCTCCGGCAGCGGGTAACGCGGCAGGGTGGCGAAGGGCTCGACGGGTGCGTTCGGGATCTCCCGTCCGTCGCGGTACAGGTGGATCTCGTACCGCGGCTGGAGGTCCCCGAAGGCCACGCCGTCGTCACGCCGCTCCCCGACCCCGCTGACCATGGACGGGGTCACCCAGAGGTTGCCGTCGTGCACGCAGATCGCGCACGGCACCCCGACCACCAGCTTCTCCAGCGGGGCGGCCTTCGGGTCGGCGAGCTTGAACACCTTCTCCGAGGCGGTCGCGGCGCCCGGCGTGCTCGGGGTGGTGAACCACCGTTGCGTCGTCCGTCCCGGCTTGTCGAAGACGTCGACGCGGTAGCGCGACTCCTCGGTCTCCGCCGCCGGATCGGGCGTGGTCAGGGCCGACATGCCCGTCGAGTGCACGATCGTACGGTCCAGCGGCCAGACCCACTGGTGCCTGCGCTGCGGCAGCGGCAGTGACCAGCTCACCGCGTCCGTGCCGGTGCCCGTGTAGGTCACGTCGTCGGTGCGCCACGTGCTCCGCCATACCGAGGCCTTCCTGTACGGCCCGGCGTGCATGTCGAAGTCGACGCGGTGGAGCTGGCGGTCGGTGACCTTGTAGTGCATGGAGTCCGGGATCCGGCCGTCCGCGTACGGCTTGAACACGTAGGAGTACGGGGTGTGCGGCGTGCCCTCCACCCGGATGGTGACCCGGCCCCGGCGGGCCTCCTCGCGCACCTTCACGCCCTCGGCGTGGGACACGTACGCGATCGGCAGGTTGACCGGCAGCAGCGGCCCGCTGAACGGCTTCTGCGCGAGGGCCAGCGGGATCGGGCAGGAGGCCGGCCGCTCGTTGAAGGCGAGGATGCCGGCGGCGCCGGCGTCCCTGATCGGCCCGACGCGCTCGATCTGGAGACCGCACTGCGGCCCGAGCGACCCCTCGGCCGGTTCGGCGTCGATCAGGACGAGCGCGCCGCGCAGGTCCTTGCCCGCGAGGTCCTCGGGACGGCCCTTGCCGGCGTCGACGACCCGCAGGTCCCGCGTGCCCTCGAAGGGGACGTATCCGGGGTGCAGCTCAGCCCGGTCGAGGACGTGGACCCTGGAGACCGGGTTCAGCGACAGCCGCTTCGGCGTCCGCGCGGTCATCGTGACCTCGGGCACGCCGAGCTCCCACTGCCCGGTGAAGCGGAACGCGCCCTTGGTGACCTTCTTGGTCGGCAGCGCCCACACCTTCTCCCACGCCCCGACGGGCGCCCCGTTGAGCAGGGTGCCGCCGTAGATCTGCCCGCTGGGGAGAGTCCGCTGGAAGAAGACCTCGTAGCTGTTGTTCAGCGGCTCCGCGGTCTTCGGCGTGGTGAAGCGGATCTGGGACGCCTCGCGGGCGTCGAGGGTGATCTCGGTGTCGCCGGTGACGGTGAGCTCCGGCTCGAACAGCCAGCCCCGGTTGGCGCGGTCGTCGCCGTCCACCCAGTCGAGCACCTGCAGCACGCTCACGGTGCCCGCGGGCACCCGCGTCACGATAACGCCCACGTCGTGCACGCGATGCGGGCCGAGCTCGCCCTTGGTCCCGTCGACGTCGACGACGCTCATGGCCGTCGGGGTGCGCGGCTTGCCGTCCCTGTCCAGGGTGCGGATCGTGAGGTCGAACTTGGGGACGTCGCGCACAGCGCCCATGGGCGTGGTGAGGCGGACGCCATCAGCCTCGGCGATCACGGCCCCGCTGTACTTGCCCAGCTCCAGCCCGGCCGGATCGAGGGTGACGGTCGTGCCCGCCGTGCCGCCCGCGGGGATCGTCAGCGTCGCGTCCGCGACGCCCACCTTCGCCCCACCGCTCATCTCCGCCTTCAGCGCGAGCGTGACGGGCTGGTCGCCCAGGTTCGTGTACGAGACCTCGCCGGTCTTCGGCTCACCCGATCCTTCGAGCAGGCCGAAGTCGACGCCGCCGCCGGTGGTGAAGACCCGCTGGCCGGTGGCCCTGTCCAGGTCCAGCCGACCGGCGCCCTGCTCGTACACGGTGAAGCCGTCGTCCTTGGCGGTCGACATCAGCGCGGCCTTGAGCTGCTGGGCCGTCCAGTCCGGGTGCCGCTGCGCCATGATGGCGACGGCGCCGGCCACGTGCGGCGTGGCCATCGAGGTGCCGTTGGCGCCCGTGTAGTGCTCGTCGACGGGGGCGCCCATGGCCGTGCCCGCCGCCCGCGCGGCCACGATGTTCACGCCGGGAGCCGCGATGTCGGGCTTGAGCCCGGAGTCCCCGACGCGCGGGCCGCGGCTGGAGAACGGGGCGAGCTGGTCGTCCTTGTCGACCGCGGCCACGGTCAGCGCCGCGTCCGCCGCGCCCGGGGCGCTCACGGTCTCCTCGTTGTAGAGGTTGCCCGCGGCCACCACGAACAGGGCGCCGGTCTCAGCGGTCAGGTCGTCGACGGCCTGGCTGAGCGGGTCGGTGCCGTCCGTGGGCGTGCCGCCGAGGCTCATGCTGACGGCCTTGGCGCCGCTGCGCGCGGCCCACTCCATGCCCTCGATGATCCACGACTCCATGCCCTCGCCGTTGTCGTTCAGCACCTTGCCGACCGCGAGCCGCGCGCCGGGGGCGACGCCCTTGTGCCTGCCGCCCGAGGCCGCGCCGGTCCCGGCGATGGTGGCGGCGACGTGGGTGCCGTGGCCGTGCCCGTCCTGGACGGGCTGGTCGGGGACGAACGACCGGCTGTCGGCGATCCTCCCGGTCAGGTCGGGGTGGGCGGCGTCGGCGCCGGTGTCCAGGACGGCGACCGTCACGCCGGTCCCGTCGTGCCCCCGCTCCCACGCCTGGGGCGCGCCGACCATCGGCACGCTCACGTCCAGGTCGGCCTTGACCTTGGCGTCCAGCCAGAGCTTGGCGATGCCGCCGCCCAGCGTGCCGGGCGCGGCCAGGCCCCGCCTGGCGTCGGGCCGCTCGCGCACGGCTGCCCAGAAGGCGCCGGTTTCGGCCTTGTCGACGTCGAGGGCGGAGGCGTGGATGCTCTCCAGCGTCCCGGTGGGCTCACTGGCGGGGATGGCCGCGGCCGAGCGCTTGAGTGACGCCTCGGCCTGGTCCTCCGGATACTGGACGATGACCGGCACCCGCTTGGTCGCGTCGTCGGCGTACCCGTTCTCGGCCAGATACTTGACGTCGAACAGCCGCTTGTCGAGCAGCCCCGCCTGGACGGCGGAGACCGCGTCGTCCGGGAGCACGAAGACGCCGTCGGGCGTGAACTGGGTGAACAGGTTGACGCGGCGGCCTTCGTCCCGCGTGCCCGGGGCGGTCTCCACCCGATACTTGCCGGCTTCCGACCGGCTCAGCTGGACCTTGTCACCGGTGATCAGGGTGACGACGACCTTGCCGGCGCGCACGCCCGACAGGGTGACGGTCTGGGTCCGGGCCTGCGCGGCGGGAGCGGGGGTGGGCGTGGTCCCGTCGGCGGCCGACGCCGGGGTGGCGGCCAGCGCCGTGGTGAGCATCGTGGCCGCGGTCAGGATCATGCCTGCGCGGCGCGCTAACGGGGGGCGGGGCAGTGCCATGGTGGCCTTTCTGGAGGGGGTGGTCAGGCGGGCTCGAAGCCGTCGGGCGGCAGGAGCGGCTCAGGCGGCTCTGACGGCTCGGGCGGCTCGGGCGGCTCCGTCGCCTCTTCCTGGCGGTCGTCGGGGCCGGGCTCGGAGGTGGTTTCGGACATGCCGCAAGTGTCGCCACAGCCCGGCGGAATGGGGTATGGGGAGCCCTATGGGGAAAAATCCCCAATCTAGGAATTCAGGTGGCGGGCGAGCTCCGTCCGTGACCGCGCCCCGACCTTGCGCATGGCCGCGCTCACGTGCTTGTCCACCGTCTTCGGCGACAGGAACAACTCCTTGGCGATCTCCTGGTTGGTCAGCCCCTCCGCCGCCAGCCGGGCCACCTGCTCCTGACGGGCCGACAGCGCCTGGTCGCCGCCGTTCTGCGCGGGCGCGGGCGGCCGGACTCCCCACCGGCGGCCCAGCCCCGTGGCCCGGTCCAGGTCCCACCGGGCGCGCAGCCCGCCGTACAGCGTGACGGCCCGGCCCAGGTGGACGGCGGCCTCGGGGTCGTCCAGGGCGAACAGGCAGGCGGCCGCGTGCTCGTGCGCCTGCGCGGCCTCGTACAGCGCCGGGATCCGCTCGAACGCCTCGGCCGCCGCGGCGAACTCCCGCGCGGCCTCGGCGCCGCGCCCCCCGTCGGCGGCCAGCAGGCCGCGGGCGTGGCCGAGAGCCGGTCCGGCCAGCGGCGCGTCGAGCCCGGCCAACTGGGACGCGTGCCTGTCGATCACGTCCGCCGCCTCCGCGGCACGGCCGGCCGCCAGCAGCGCCTCCGTCAGCGCGGGCAGGGCGCGGACGGCCACCGGCCACAGCCCGCCCGCCTCCCAATGGGCGGCCGCCTCGGCGGCCGTCGCGATCGCCTGCTCCGGTTCGCCGCGCGCGGCGGCCAGCCTGAGCAGCATGCTGATGGGCAGGACGAGGTCGTCGAACTGGCCGCGCGACTGGGCCATGGCGATCGCGTCGAGCAGGGGCGGCAGCGCCGCCTCCTGCCGCCCGAGCACCGCGCCCAGGCAGGCGGCCACGATGTCGACCAGGATGCGCTCGTGCGGTTCGTCGCCGAAATGGCCGCGCAGCTCCTCCAGCCGCGCGGCCAGCCCGTCCCACGAGCCGTCGAAGTAGTCGGCGGCGGCCAGGTTCACCAGGCAGCGGAGCTCCAGCCGCCCGCGGAGATCGGGCTCGGCCCCGTCCTCGATCGCCGCGGCCAGCAGGCGGCGGGCCTTGCGGTGGTGACCGCTGAACAGGGCCGCGCCCCCGATGGACCGGTAGGCGTTGACCTCGCGGCGCAGCAGCCCGCGCCCGCCGGTCTCGCGCAGCAGGTCCTCCGCCAGCCCGTCCCAGCGCGGATCGCCGATCACCACGAAGATCATCGCGATCTTGCCGAGCACCAGCATCCGCATGGCGGGGTCGCCGACGGCGGGCAGGGTCGCGAGCGCCCTCTCCAGCCAGGCCCTGCTCTCGGCGGGCGGCAGGTCGCTCGGCGGGCGGCCCACTCCCACCATGGCCCAGGCGGCCAGCCCCGGCTCCTCCTCCAGGTCCTCGACCGCCTGGGCGAAGGCGTCGCCGATGCGCGCGATGTCCGTCCGCGTGCGTTCCAGGTGGAGGGCGAGCAGGAAGCGGAGCCTGCCGCGGAGCGGGCGCGGCACATCCCCTTCCAGCGCGCCGGTGATGAGGTCGGCGACGGGCGGCGGGCGCAGCAGCTCCAGCGCGGCCCAGCCCAGCTTCACCGTCAGCTCCGCCCGCCGTGCCGCCGGCAGGTCGGTGTCGCGCAGCACGTCCTCCAGCAGGCGCGCGGCCTCGGCGTCGTCGCCCAGCCTCGACGCCTGGTCGGCCGCCTCGATGGCGGTCTCCACCCACTGCTCGGCCCGTCCGGCGTGCCGCAGGTGGTGGGCCAGGCGGCCCAGCGGCACCGGTCGAAGCCCTCGTACGAGATCCGCGGCGGCGGCGTGCAGCGCCTGGCGGCGGCCGGCCGGGATCGCCTCGTAGACGGCCTGCGCCGCCAGCACGTGCCGGAACCCCACCGCGCCGCCCGTCTCGGCGAACAGCCCCGAGCCGAGCACCTCGTCGATCGCCCCGGCGTCACCGTCGGCGAGCACCTCGATGGGCACCGGCGTGCGCAGCACGGCCGCCCGCTCCGCGGCGCGCTTGGCCCCGTCGGAGAGCTGCGCGACCCGCTCGCGCACCGTGACGCGGACGCCGCTCGGCACGTCCAGCTCGTTGAGCGCGCGCCGCGCCCATCCGCCCTCCCATTTGATGAGCGTCCCCCGCGTGCGCAGCAGCGCCAGCAGCTCCTGCACCGCGAGCGGCAGGCCGGACGCCCGCGCGCGGAGGTGTTCGGCGAACTCGGCCGTCACCTGGTCGGCCTCTAGGATCGCCGACGCCATGATCCGCGTCTGGGCGGCGTCGAGCGGCGGCAGCACCAGGTGCGCCACGCTGATCGCGTCGGCCGTCCGCGCGGTGATCGCGCGCACCGCCGCCGGCGCCTCCTCGCCCCGGTACGTCAGCACCACGCGGAGCGTGCCGGGCAGCACGGACATCAGGTAAGTGAGGAACTCGACCGTCTGCCCGTCCGCCCAGTGCAGGTCCTCCACGAGCAGGACGGCGGGACCGAGAGCGGCCATGACCTCGGCGAGCCCCCGGAAGAGCCGGTGACGCTCGGCCGCCCGGTCGTCGGGCAGCCGGGGCTTCTCGGGCAGCACCCCGGCGAGCTCGGGCAGCAGGTCGCGCAGCGCTCCCGCGACCGGCGTCAGCTCCGCCCCGGCCAGATCGGGCGCGCGCCCGCGCAGCGCCTCGACGATCGGCCCCAGCGGGAACGGCTCCCTGATCTGCACGCACGACCCGCTCAGCACCCGCATCCCCGCCACCGCCGGGTCGCCGAGCAGCTCGGCGGCCAGGCGCGACTTGCCGATGCCGGCCTCGCCTTCGATCACCGCCACGGCGGGCGCGGTGGTTACGAGCGCGACGAGCCGGGCGAGCTCCTTCTCCCTGCCCACCAGAACCGGGGAGATCACTCGGCCAGCTCGCACCCGAGTATTCAACTGCACGCGCTTTCACAGATCAATCGTCACCCTATGGGCGGTTTCCAGGACGACCTCATGACGCGCCGAGCCGGACCTCCGCCACCGGGCGCCAGCTCAGCGCCGCCTCCTGGTCGACGATGTGGATGCTGCGGATCGTCACCTCACGGTCCGGCAGCCGCTCCCCTAGCGCGTCGATGACGGGGGCCGCGGGGCCGTCGGAGTTGCTGTAGGCCAGCGTGACCCGGGGAGTCCACGGCTCGTGGTCCAGGACGCCGTCGCGGCCCGTCGCCGCCCGCGTGGCGAACTTCGCCGCTTCGAGCAGCGGCCGGAGCCGCTCGACCGGCCGCGCCTCCAGCGCGACCGACTCGGGGTGGTACAGCACCCGGCCCAGCGTGACGGTGAACGGCTCGACCCTGGCGAGCTGGCCCGCCGCCTCCTGGGCCATCACCCGTACCTGGTCGCCGGTGATCTCGTCCGAGCGGCCGGCGACGAACGTGGTGAGGTGCACGGACTCGGGCGGCACCCGATCGAGACCGGGCACGCCGGCCAGGCGGTCGTGGGCCTCCTGGACGATGGCCCGCGCGCCCGGGTCATCCCCCAGCAGGACCTGCCAGTAGAGCCGGTCCTGCGGTCGCCGTCTCTCCCAGCGGTCGGCCATACGCGTGGGGAGTGAGCTCACACATCCTCCTCGGTGGGGGCGGGCAGAGCCCGAGCGGGGTTGAACGTGTCTAAACGTGCCGATCTGCTCACGTAGCGTGGTCACGATATCGGAGCCGCGCGCGCGAAGGACGGCCAATCGCTCGCCCGGCCCGGCTCAGTCCTGTGGCTTGCGCCAGACGATGCTGTAGCGCGACAGGAGAGACCGCCCGCCTACCGGTAGGCGGGGTAGTAGGGCAGCTCGGCGACCTCCCAGTGCGCGGTGGTCTCCAGGCACGCCCGTACGGCTTCCTGAACAGCGGGGAACTCGCCCGCGTCCAGATGCTCCAGCAGGTAGCCCCACCGGTGGCGCAGCAGCTGGCGCCTGCTGGGCACGGGCGTCCGGGTGGAATGCGTGGGCCGGTCCCGCTCACGCGCCCCCGGCAGCATGGCCCACGTCATGAACATGGTCCAGGTGGCCACGGCCTGCCGCACCCCCGCCGCCCAGAGTCCGTCGTCGGCCAGCTCGGGATGGACGACGACCACCTCCTCGCGGTACGCGTCCTCGATCTCCGCCGCCTGCCCGGGCGGCAGCCGGAACACGCACCAGCACGTCGCGAACGGCATGCGCACGTAGGCCGCGTCGAGAAAGGCCGAGTGGTATCCGGCCCTCTCGAAGTCGAGCACGCGCATCCCGCCCGCTGTCAGCAGGTTGTTGTCCGGGCAGATGTCACCCGGCGAGAAGACCGGGAACCGCTCCTGGTCCGCCTCCAGGGCCGCGAGCTCGGCGTCGAGGCCCGCGGGCACCGAGGGCAACACCTCTCCGAGACCACTCAGGAGACGCCGTCTCGCCTCGCCCCCGGAGTAGACGGCCCGCGCCCGCTCCCACTCCCGCCGCCTCCCCGCGCCGGCCACGGCGATCCGCCCGTACGTCCTGGCCCAGGCGAGCAGCCCGTCCCTCGCCGCCTCCGCCGACTCCCCGAGCAGCAGGTCGGCCAGACTCGGCGCGACGCCGAGATCCGACATCACGACGAGCGGGAAGGACGGGTCCACCGCCAGCAACCGCGGCCCCGACCCGCCGCAGAACGGCAGCCCGGCCGCTTCGGCCGCGAACCCCGCGACCTCCCGGTACGCCTTGACCACCACGGTGCCGCCGCCGGGGGTCGCACACCTCAGGACGTGGCTGCGCGAACTCCCGCCGAGATCGACCGGCCCGCTGACCTCCTCGCCCAGGACCGCCGCGGCCGCCGCCAAGATCCTCTCCACGCCTGCACCCTAAAGGATCGCGGTTGGCGGCATTCCTACCGAAACGTGAGGAACGCCTGCCGATGAATTCGACGGCCGGGGCAGGTCTACCTCTTTCGGACACGGCAAGCAGGGAGAAGACATGGACACGAAAGCACTACCGCCCGTCGTCGACGCCGCCACCTGGCAGCGTGAGCTCGAAGCGCTGCGGGTCAGGGAGAAGGCCGCTACCCGGGAGCTCGACGCCATCGCCGCCCAGCGCCGCCGCCTGCCGATGGTGCGGATGCCGGACTACACGCTGGAGGGCGAGGACGGACCCGTCCGCCTGGTGGACGTCTTCGAAGGCAAGAGCCAGCTGATCGTCTACAACCACATGTGGTTCCCTGGCAAGGAGTGGCAGTGCCCGGGCTGTACGGGGTTCACCTCGCAGTTCACCCGGCTGGAGTTCCTGGACGACTACGACGCCCGGTTCGTCATCGTCACCCAGGGCCCCATCGACGAGGCACTCGCCTACAAGCGGCGGGTCGGCAACAAGATGACCTGGTACTCCACCGCGAACAGCCCGTTCGGCGCCGACGTCGGCGCGCCGCCCGGCGAAGGCTTCGCCGTCAACGTGTTCCTGCGCGACGGCGACACCGTCTACCGCACCTGGCACACCAACGGCCGGGGCACCGAGCAGCTCACCCACACCTTCGCGCTGATCGACCTCCTGCCGTACGGACGGCAGGAGGAGTGGCAGGACTCGCCCGGCGGCTGGCCGCAGTCGCCCACCTACAGCCGCTGGGCCTCCTCCGAGGACATCGCGGCGCAGTACGGCGACGACAACGCCTGAGGCCCGGCGCGCAACCACCAGGAGACGACGGCGAGCCAGCTGGAGATGATCACCGCGGCGGCGGCGAACCGCAGGCTCGCGCTGTCCTCGCTCCACGGCGGCACCGTGAGGACGAACGTGGCGACGCTCGTCGCAGCGCTGTACACCGTCCGGCCGCGGCGTCCCTGACCGGCGAACCGCCGGGCGAACACGAGCCCGGCTGCGATCAGGGACAGGAACGCCGCGGCCGCGAAGACCGTGTGCAGGAGGCTGTTCACGCTGAGATGCCCGGGAAGACCCTCGGGGGCGCCGACCGGCCAGCCCAGGGCGGGGTCGGGGGCGAAGATCCCGCCGCCGATCATGCCCACGCCGTAGACGAGGACCAGCGCCGGCCCGGACGTGCCCGCCCGTCCGGGGTGCAGCGCCCGCCGGATGCCGGCCGCGAAGAGGACGGCCAGCAAGCCCGTGACCACGAAGTTCGCGATCTGGAGCCAGCCGAGATCGCCGAGTGTCAGCGAGCTCAGCGCGTGCCGGGGCAGGTCGAAGCCGGCGCGGGTGAAGGCCTGCGCGAACGAGACGACGGGGAAGAGCATCCCGGCGAGCGCGCCGCAGCTCAGCAGGAGCGTGGTTCGGCGGTGTTGGGCGGTCATGGGTCCGGTCCTTTCACGAAAGGGTGCGTACCGCATGACGACGAACGGGTAGGCGCCGGATGGACACGGGCGCCGACCCTAGAGGGGCGTGCAGGGAGTGATCACCTGCCGGTGGATGACCACGTCGAACCACTGCGCCAGCGACCCGCCTTCCATGTACGAATTCTGCGCCGCCGCCGGGACGTAGTCCGAGTAACCGCGTACCTTCGCCGGCGCGCGCAGCCACTCGCGCACGGCCTCCGGCGCCTTCGCGCGCAGGTCCACGACGTACCGGGCGCGGCCGACGTCGCCGAACACGCGGTTGGCGAAGCCGGGGTCGGGGCGCGGGACCGGCGCCGGGGCCACGCCGCAACCGTCCCCGGTGCTCAGCCTCCCGTGGTCGAACAGCACGCCGATCGAGCGGTAGCGGTCCCCGTACCAGCGGCGCAGGTAGGAGCCCGCGCTGTCGAAGGCGACCGCCTCGCCGCCGAGCACCATCCGCAGGCCCGGCGCGGCGGCGGTGTGCGCGCTCGCCGCCCAGTAGGCCACCTTGTCGCCGGTGCGGCGTTGCCACCAGCGCAGGTTCTCGGCCGCGCGGGCGTCGCGGTAGGCGTAGACGTCCTCGAAGGGCAGGCTGAACGCTTCGTACCAGGAGAGGATCTGACGGGCGTGGTGCAGGGCCAGCCGCTGCCGGTCGTTCCCGGGCAGCCCTTCGACCAGCTCGTACACCGCGTGGGCGTGACGGATGTAGGGCCGCTTGTCGGTCACCCCCATGTACCACCTCAGGTTGGCCCCGGCGTCCTCGTGGCGGGGCCGGATGGGCCGCAGGTGCCTCCGCAACTCGCCCAGCCGCTGCGGGGCGGCCTCGGTCACGTACGAGGAGACGGCGTCGTAGGCGAGGGAGCGGGTGGCGTAGTACTCCACGCCGACGAACCGCACCTTGTCGTCGTGGCCCGCGTTGTACGCCCGCAGCCAGGCGAGCACGTCGCGCACCTCGCGGTTCCGCCACGTCGTCGTCAGCTCGCCCATGAGCGCGTCGAGGTCGCCCTCGCCGGTCAGGACGTACCGGTTGACCCGCACGCTCGTCGTCCAGTCCTCCTCCCACGCGATCGAGCGGAACCCCATCTCCTCCACGAGGAAGCGCAGGACGCCGAACTTGATCGTGGCCTCCTCGTGGGTGCCGTGGCTGGACTCCCCCAGGCCCACGACGGTGGCCGCGCCGATCGCCTCCCTGGTGACCTGCTGCTGGGCGTTCTTGTCGATCCAGTCGACGACGTGCGGATCGACGGCCAGGACACCTGCCATGAGCAAGCGCACCATGATGACTCCCGTTTCTGCGAAGGGACGGTGAGCCCAGAGTCCTGCTCGGCCCGGCGCCGGCGCGTCCGCCGGGCGTCCCATCGCGAAGTACGCCCGCCGCCCTAGGGGATCGGACCGGACCTCCCCCTAGGGCGGACCCTTAGGCGTGAGGCAGTAGGCGCGTGACCCGCCGTACCTGTGAAGGCGTAGACCGACTGCCTCCCGTCGCCGGATGTTCTCCGCCGACCGTCTCGCCAGTCTGGATCCAGACGGAAACGACACCGACGGGGAGAAAGAAATGATCGAGAACGCGACCTCAAAGCTGACCACCTGGCTGTCCAGGCACAGCATCGACATCCTGCGCGTCAGCCTCGGCCTGGTCTTCGTCGCCTTCGGCACGCTCAAGTTCTTCCCAGGAGTCAGCCCGGCCGAGGCCCTCTCGGTGGCCACGCTGGAGAAGCTGTCCCTGGGCATGCTGTCGGGCTACGCCGCCCAGCTCGTGATCGCCGGCATGGAGGTCTTCATCGGCCTCACCCTGGTGACCGGCAGACTCCTGAAGACCGGACTGGTCGTGATGACCGGCGCACTGGCCGGCTTCTTCGCACCGTACGCACTGTTCTTCACCGACCTGTTCCCCGGCGCCCCCACCCTGGAGGCGCAGTACATCTTCAAGGACATCGTCCTGGCCGCCGCCGCCATGGTCATCGGCGCCCGCGCCCTGGGCGCCCGGCTGGTCCCGGCCCGCGAGCGCCGCACGGAGCGCGTTCACGTGGCGGCCTGACCCCTCCCCGACGGTGCCTCCCGGACCGGTTCCGGGAGGCACCGTTCTGCTTGAGACATAGCCCGCGTCCGGCTGCTGGGCCCCACCTCGCCTGAGCATCCGGCCCCGGCTCTGACACGGAGCTCCATCAGTTCGCGGAGACCGTGAACCGCACGGGTTCACGGAGTACCGAGGCAGCGGTGGGGAGATCGGCCAGGCGGGCGGACAACGTCTGGTGAGCGTCGTCATGCGGCACGCGGATGACATTTTCGGTAGGCACGGGCCGCCAGACACATCGTTCGTATACTCACCGTAAGAACTCAATGTCTCTGAGCTACATCAAAACTGGCTAGCCGATATCGATCATGGCTTGCCGCCATATCGATCATCGATGCAGCTCGTCAGATATCTAGTACTACTTGGCAATATGGACATATCTTCGGGCGGCATAAGCATCTGCAGTACCATAAGACACGCATTCGAACATGTGTTTGGAGAGTAGGATGCGGATCACTGAAGAGCAGTCACGACTGCTCGCGATATGCATGGTCAAAGGCGTCAGCTGGTACCTCATCGCGCGAGAGGCTCAACGTCCCAACGGCTTGGCCCGCCTATGGTCGGGCAACATCATCGAGTCCTCCCCTGAGGCGACCAAAGCCAGAGCCCTCATCACCAACAGCGCCCAGGAGCTCAATCGCTACGTCGAATCTGCCGTTCAGCAGGCCGAACTCGCGGCCGACAGCGGGGCTCGACTCGTCACTGTCGTGGACAAGGAGTATCCCGCCACCCTCCGGTTGATCTTCAACCTTCCACCGTTCCTGTTCGTCCGGGGCGAACTCCGCGAAGCGGACCTACGCAGCGTGGCCGTCGTCGGTACCCGCCAGGCGAGCGAGGACGGACTACGCCGGGCACGCCGGATGTCCGGCCTGCTCACCGAACGTCAGGTCACCGTAGTGTCCGGCCTCGCCCGAGGCGTTGACACCGCGGCGCATACTGCAGCGCTCGATACCGGCGGCAGGACGATCGCGGTCGTGGGGACGGGCATCCTGCGCTGCTACCCGGCCGAGAACCGCGCCCTGGCCGACCGGATCGCCGAGAACGGAGCCGTGGTCTCCCAGTTCTGGCCGGAAGCCAACGGCGCGACCCATACCTTTCCCCGCCGCAATGTCACCATGTCCGGCATCGCGCAAGGCACGGTGGTGATCGAAGCCGCAAGCACGTCCGGGGCGAAGATGCAGGCGCGGCTGGCGCTGGAGCATGGCAAAAGGGTGTTCCTGCTACGTAGTCTCACCGAGGCTCAGCCGTGGGCACAGGAGTACGTCAAGAAGCGCGGGGCGCTCATGGTCGAGGACGTGGACGATGTCGTGAAGAGCCTGTCCAGCCCGGATCGGATCCAAGCGGTCAACGAGTCCCGCGCTCAGATGACCCTCGACTTCGAAGATCTGAAACTGGAGGCGCCATCGCCCGGGGCGCTGTGGTGACCAGACCAGGGCGGCTGGCCTATGGCGACGGCCCACCCCCCGCCGGGTTCGGCAGTTGCGGCGAATGTCCCTACCTGCAGGCAGGGCACGTCCGCATCTGCCACGAGTGCGCATCGGAGAGCTTCCGGCCGCCGAACGAACCCAACTGCCGGATCTGCCACCAGGTGTTGCGGGGTGGCGAGCTCGCTTGCTCCAACAGGCTCTGCAGCGACCCACAGCGTGCTTTCGAGTGGACGGCTGTCGTCGGGGTCAAGGCCGGCACCCTGGAGCAGGGAGTTCTCCGACTGAAGCGCGGAGCATACGGGTGGGGGATGATCTTCGCACGGATCATCTTAGGCCACCTCTACACCCACCCCGAGCTCGTCGACGAGGTGGACGCCATCATCCCGATGCCCGCCTATCGTGAGCCACACCAGGCTCGCAAAGGCAATGATCACACTGGGTACGTCATCGAACGGGCGATCCTCGAAGACGATGAGGATCTCCCATTCGTGCTAGACCCGCCGCTCATCGAAAAGACGCGAGCCACTCCCCGAATGCGAGACACGACCTCCCTTATCGAGCGTCAGATCGCGGCGAATGAGCTGTACGCCGCGCTACGTGTGCCGGACCCGGCTCGTGTGCGAGGCCGACGCGTCATGGTCTACGACGACGTCTTCACCGCTGGTAGTAGCCTCAACGCGGTGGCCATGCGGCTCAAGGCGAGCGGCGCGGTGAACGTGTACGGGCTCACTCTGGCTCGCGCTCGGTGGCGCTGACTGCCGGCGAAGTCGCGGGAGCGGCGGCGAACTGAACGTGACGGGAAACCGTGGGAGCGTTCTCGCCCAACCGAGAAATTGATCTTCAAGTTCACCGTGCCAAGCGATCGTCATGAAGGCTGGGCGGCAGGGGCGCAGAGCTCGCGGTACGCCTCGCGCAGTTCGGCGACCTCAGGTGCCCCCGGGCCGTCGAGGACGCGGGCGCGCATCGTAGGCCTGATTGTCGGTGGCGAAGGCTACGGTGAGCGCGAGGAGGCGTTAACCAGTGGAACTTTCCCCCCAGCAGGTGCTCGGCCTGCGGATGTCCAGCCTGCTGCTCCGGGCGTCGTCCGGCGGCGCCGGCGGGGCGGCGGGCGTGGCCGAGGTGGTGACTTGGCTCGGGGCGATGCAGGCGCAGGACCTGGCCAGCGGGCTGTGGTCGTTCGGCGCGCGACTGCCCGGACACACCGCCGCCGACGTCACCGCCGCGCTGGAGCGGCGGGAGGCGCTGCGCACGTGGCCGATGCGCGGCACCATCCATTTCGTCCCGTCCCGCGACGCCCGCTGGATGGTCGAGCTGATGGGCGTCCGGGTGCTGAACGGCGCGGCGAGGCGGCGCGAACAACTCGGCCTCTCGGAGGAGACCGCCGTCCAGGCCATGGACGTGCTGGGCGCGGCCCTGGCCGGCGGCGGACGGCTGAGCCGGTCGGAGTGCCTGGCCGTCCTGGCCGAGAAGGGCATCGACACCGGGGGCCAGCGCGGCTACCACCTGCTGTGGTACGCCAGCCAGCGGGGCCTGCTGTGCATCGCCCCCAACCTCGGCAACGAGCAGAGCTTCGTGCTGCTCGACGAGTGGGTCCCCGACCCGCACCGGCCGGAGCGCGACGAGGCGCTGGGCACCATGGCCCTGCGCTACTTCCGCGGCCACGGACCGACCACCCGGCAGGACTTCGCGGGCTGGACCGGCCTGACCGCGGCCGACGCCAAGCGCGGCATCGCCGTGGCCGGTGACGCGCTGGCCCGGGTGACCGTCGACGGGGTGGAGACGTACGTCGACGCCGCGCTCCTCGACACCGCCCCTCCCCCTGCCGGCGACGACGAGGTGCTCGTGCTGCCGGGGTTCGACGAATACCTGCTGGGCTACAAGGACCGCTCCCTCATGGTCGCCGACGAGCACAAGGCGGCCATCATCCCCGGTGGCAACGGGGTCTTCCGGTCCACCGTGGTGCGCGCCGGCCGGGTCGTGGCCACCTGGACACGCACCCTCACGAAGAGCGGGGTACGGATCGCCGTTCAGCCGCTCTCACCGCTCGGCGGGAGCGACCGGGCGGAGGTCGAGCGGGCGTTCGAGCCGTACGCGCGGTTCATGGAACGCACCCCGGAGGTGCGCTGGCCGTGACCCGGCGGCCGTGGTCTTCGCGGGCGATGGCGCCAGCCCAGGTCATCTCCAGGGAGGGGCGGCGAATAATCTGGTGGGGAAGGTGAGGAGCCGTGATGGCCGAACACGATCGGGACGCCGCGCTTTCCCCCTCCGAGCAGGCGACCATACGAGACCTGCTCGACGCCGACCGCCGCAGAACCACGGAGCGCATCGCCCTGCTGGGCCGCGACCGTGACGAGATCGTCACCTCGTCGGCGCTGACGGCCTCCGACGACGAGCACGACCCCGAGGGCACGTCCACGGCGTTCGAGCGGGCCCACGTCCAGGCCCTTCTCGATCAGGCCCTGACCCACCTCGCCGAGCTGGACCTCGCTTCCGAGCGGCTACGCGACGGCACCTACGGGACGTGCGCGAGGTGCGGGCAACGCATCCCCATCGAGCGCCTGAAGATCCTCCCGGCCATCAAGACCTGCGTGAAGTGCGCCTCCCGCCGCCGCTGACCCGCTCTCACATGAAGTTGCGGGTGTGCAGGGCGGCCAGGTCGGCGGCCTCGTCAGCCGGGAAACCGAGACGGACCAGGCGGTTCCTGCGCCCTTCGAGCATCTCCGTCTGGAGCAGCTGGACCGCCGCGTGCCCCCGGGCGATCGCGGCGGGACTCCACTCACCGGCTGCCAGCACGGTCAGGGCGTCGAGCACGTCCGCGTTGATGCCGGCGGTGTCGGCCAGCGCGTCGTGCCGCCGCTCGATCGCTCCTCTGAGCGTGCCCCGGAAGGCGGGATCGGCGCGGGCCTGCTCCTCCAGGTGAGCGATGCCGAAGGCCACGTGACGGGCCTCGTCCTGGTGGGCCAGGGCCACGATCCGCCGCGTGACCGGGTCGGGCGCGTACCGGTCGAGGAAGGACAGCAGGTTGAGGAAGCTGCCCTCGCCGAGCACCGACAGCAGGAACGAGGCGAGGGAGAAGTCGGGCTCGGCCAGCAGCGTCATCAGGGAGGCGCGCCCGCCGGCGGAGGAGGTCCCGAGCTCCTCGCCCTTCAGCGTCGCCCGGCGGGTGAACACCTCGACGTGCCTGGCCTCGTCCGCCGCCTGCACGGCCAGCAGCTGCATCACCTCCCGGAAGTGCGGGTGCACCCGGGCCAGCAGCCGTGCGGGGATGACCAGGGCGGCCTGTTCGTTCTCCACCAGATAGGTCATCACCTGGACGACCGCCGCCTCGATCTCGGCGGGCAGCTCGAACGGGGTGTCCCAGTCGACCGCCGCCACCGGATCCCACTGCCGGGCCACCGCCTGCAGATACAGTTTCGGCGCCAGCTCGGACCACACGGTCTCCTTGCGGTCGAAGTCGAAGCGGACCGCCGGGCCGCCCGACTCCACCAGGGCCCCACGGGCCGCCAGCCCCCAGTGCGCGGGGGGCCGGGCGACCAGGCCGGCGGGTGACGATCCACCGGCCCGTTCCGCGCCGGCCCACCGGTCGTGCCCCGCCCGGCCGCGGACCACCCACGCGCGCACCCGGCCGTCACGCTCGTCGCCAGGGAGCAGGTCGTGGCCCTCCCTGCGGCACCACGCGGCCAGGTGCACGACGAGCGCCTCGTCCGTACCGGCGACCGCGAGCCGGCCGCCGACGGGCAGCAGCGCCAGCTCCCGGCGCAGCAGGAGGTGCGCCCCCCGGTCGAACCCCACGTCCCGCAGGTCGAGGGCCCGGACCGTCACGGCCGGTAACCCTCGGCGGTGATCCGGCCGGCCAGGTCGTAGAAGCCGCCGGCGTCCACCGCGGCCTCCAGCTCGCCGTATCCGCTCGTACGGCCCGGCACCCAGGCGGTGAGACCCTCCAGATCGAGGAGCGGGCGCACCTCCGGGTCGGCGTAGGACATGCCGGTGAGCAGCTCGCCGAACAGCCGGACGGGCTCCTCCGGCGCGGAGTCGACGACGGTCATGTTGCAGTGGTCGTAGGCCGCCGTACCGACGAGGATCCGGGTGGCGCCGGGAGGCAGCGTGCCCTCGCGGCTGAAGAGCAGGTGGCTGGCGTCGACCATGCAGGCCGCGGCCACCTCGCCCGACAGCAGCGCCCGGGCGGCGTCACGCTCGCCGCCGATGTGGTCGCCGTGCAGGCCCACCCCCACCTCGAAGCGACGTACCTCGAACCGCGCCCCCGCCATGCGCAGGTGATGCAGCGGCAGAAGGGTGGCCTGCGGCGAGTCCACGGCTCCGGTGCCCACGACCTGCCCCTTGAGGTCGTCCAGGGAGGTGATGCCGGAGTCGGCGCGTACGACCACGACGGAGCGCAGATCGCGGTCGGTGTCGCGCATCACCAGGGGACGCACCGAGCGGCCGGCGGCGGCGGCCAGCCGCCGGGCGCGGACCCAGGCCAGCGGCGAGTTCCAGGCGGCGTGGACGCGTCCCGCGACGAGATCCTCGACCTGACGCTCGTAGTTGGAGTAGAGCACGAAGTCGAACGGCAGCCCGTTGCACAGGAGCCAGGAGCGGAACCCGGTCCAGATCGGCACCACCTTCGCGTCGTAGGCCACCGCTCCCATGACGAGCGTCACGACGCGTCCCCGTCGAGCAGGGGCAGGCCGAAGGAGACGCGGCCCACGAAGTCGTGCAGCGCCTCCGTGGTGGGAGCCATGACCCGGGCGGCGAGGGCGTCGCGGAAGTGCCGTTCGATGCCGAGGTCCCGCCGCAGCGCCGACCCGCCGCAGAGCCGCATGACCTCGTCGCCGATCTCGACCGACGCCTCCGCCGCGACGGCCTTGACCTGCAGGACCCGCAGCATGGCGTCCTCACGCCCGGATTCGAGCGCGGCGAGGGTGTCGTTCAGGAACGCCCGGGTCTGGTCGGCCCTGGTGCGGACGCGGGCGTAGGAGGACCTCGCCGGGAGCTGGTCCGCCAGCCGCTGCCCCAGGTGGGCCAGGTTGGTCGTGGCCAGGTGCTCGTGGGCCTTGGCCGCCAGCGCCTCGATGACGCCGAGGGAGAAGGCGGCGTTGAGCACCAGGAAGGTGGGCAGCACGGTGGTGAGCGCGATGTCGAGCCCGTCCCCGTCCGCGCCCAGCATGGCGGCGGCGGGGACGCGCACCCCTTCGGCCGCCATCGGGCTGGAGGCGTTGGCGCGCAGGCCGAGACCGTCGTAGGAGCCGCTGACCCTCAGCCCGGCCGCGTCGCGGGGCACCAGCCACAGCGTCATGGGGCCGTCACCAGACAGGGGCCGGCTCGACCAGACGTAGCCGTCCGCCTCGCCCGCCGCGGTGACGAAGCTCTTGCGCGCGTCGAGCCGGATCTCGTCCCCGTCGGCCTCGGCGGTGCTCAGCGGCGCCCAGAAGTGGCTGCGCGAACCGGCCTCGGAGAACGCCAGCATGGCCAGGTAGCGGCCCTCCGCGATGGCCCGGCGCACCTCGGCCGGGCCGTGCGCCTCGATCGCCGCGGTGGCCGAGTAGTGCATGAGAGTGATCATCGCGGTGGATCCGCAGGCGGAGGCGAGCTCGGTGATGACCTCGGCGGCGGCCCTCAGCCCCTCTCCGCCGCCGCCCACCTCCGCACTGCTGGTCAGGCCGAGCAGCCCGGCCTTGGCCAGGGCCTCGACGGCGGCGCGGGGGAACTCCCCGGTCCGGTCGGCCTGGGCCGCGGAGGGAGCGACCACGTCCGCGATCACTCCGGAGACAACGGTGTGCATGCGGTCCCTTTCACTGATTCTCGATGTGTTCCGCCAGGAAGCAGCTGTTCCCTCAGCGTGCGATGCGCCCGCTGGACCTGTCCGGCCTGACGAGGGTGCGGCCGGCTGGGCGTGCCGGACGCTGTCGATTAGCTTTCATCGGCCTTCCCGGATCTTGCTCGGGGTTCGACCATGACGTACGACCAGCGCAAAGTTACGGCTTGGCCGATTCGCAAGCGCTCAGGCACGCCGACCATCCCTCTGCGAACGCGCACGGCTGATGCGGGCGCGCCATGGTTGGTGAGCCGGCCGTTAGAGTTCATGGATGCTGCTGACAATCCTTGGCGGATGCGGCGCGTGGCCGGCGGCGGGCCAGGCCTGCAGCGGTTACCTCGTGGAGCACGACGGGTTCAGGCTGCTCGTCGACCCTGGATATGCGACGGTGCCGCGGCTGCTGGAACGGATCACCGCCGATCAGGTCGACGCGGTGTTCATCAGTCACGGACATCCCGATCACTGTGCCGACCTGAACCCGCTGTTGCGTGCGCGTGCGTTACGTGATGACCCACCGGCGCCGTTGCCGGTGTACTCGCTGCCCAGCGCCCTGGATGCGGTGCTCGCGCTGGACCGCCCGGGGATGCTGACCGACGCTTATGTCCTGCACGAGTTCAACGCCGGCGACCAGATCGCCATCGGCCCGTTCCGCGCGCAGACCCGTCTACTGCCGCACTCGGTGCCCAATGCGGGCATACGGCTGACAGCGGGCGAGCGAGTGCTCACGTACACCGGGGACACCGGCCCGAGCCCTGATGTGGTTGACCTGGCGCGCACCGCTGACCTGCTCCTGGCCGAGGCCACATTCGTGGACCGGGTCCCGCATGGTTCGCGGCGCCACCTGTCGAGCGCCCGCCAGGCAGGTCGGCAAGCCAAGGAAGCCGATGCCCGACACCTGTTACTGACTCACCTGCAGCCAGGCACAGACGCCACAGCCGCGCGAGCCGCTGCTGAGGCCGAATACGACGGCGAGATCGGCATCGCCACCTCCGGTCTCACCATCGATCTTTCTTGAGGCTTCGACAGCAGTGACGCCGATTTGCCGCCCAGGCCATCCAGGTCGAACGCCGCCGCACCGACCCCAAGAAGCGTTCTCATGTGGTGACCTCGCGTGCATGGAGACGTCGCACCGGTGACTGCCAGGGGGTGATGGAAATCGCGGCTGGCGGTTCAGCCCAGGGAGTCGAACTCTCCGGCCCTGACGCCGCTGAGGAACGCCTTCCACTCGGCGGGGGTGAAGGTCAGCTTGGGGCCGTCCGGGTTCTTACTGTCGCGCACGGCGACCACTCCGGGCAGGTTGGAGGCCACCTCCACACACTGGCCACCGCTGTCTCCCGAACGGGACGACTTCCGCCATACGGCAGAGCTCAGGTCCATTCGGATCTCGCTTTCTGGATCATTTGGAGGGATGCGTGCTCAGGATAGGCCCAGAGCCGAATCGCCTCGTAGCGGTTCCACATCGCGGTCACGGAATCGAGATCTGTGGTGACTTGTCCTTCTGCAGAGGACTCCGCGTGAATGGCGTCCGGCTGCCCGTCCGGAAGTTCCGCGATAGTGAAGGCGCCCATCAGACCTGTTAGGCAGTCCGGGCTGACTACCTGGATGGAAACGGTCGGCATCTGAGCGATTTGCAACACATAGTCGAGTTGGTCGCGCATCACCTCGGCTCCGCCGACCTTGCGGAACAGTACGCCCGAGTCGACGAGCACGAGGATGAGCGGAGGGCTGTCCCGGTCGAGGATCCTCTTGCGACGCATGCGGGCCTGGACACGTTCTTCCACCTCGTCGGAGGTGATCTGCGGAGCTTGGCTGAAGAGGTGCCGAGCGTAGGCCTCGGTCTGGAGGAGGCCGGGGATCAGGAGGGGATCCCAGGAGCGGAGGATGCGGGCCGTGGGTTCGATCTCCTCGACCCAGCTGCGAAACCAGACCGGGCCGCCGGGCTGGGCGACGATGCGCTGGTAGAGCCTGGTGAAGGAAACACCGTCGGGCGTACCGAAGAGCCGGTCCAGTCGCTCGGCGTCTGACTTCGACGGGCTCCGGGTGGCCTTCTCCAAGCGGCTCACCTGGGTCTGGGTGCAGCCGAGGCGAGAAGCCACCGCGGCCTGCGAGAGCTGCGCGGCCTCCCGCAGGCGGCGCAGCTCGGCGCCGAAGCGGACTCTCGGGGACCCGGGATCGAGAGACGGCACAACATCCATCGAATTTCCTCCTGAAATAGACGAATTGCCTGCCGCTGGATTTCGCGCCCTATCCAGTCCAGGGCAGACCAGAGAGTGTCATGAGCCTTTCTGTTTCGGACTTCCGAACCACTCACCGCCCTAATAACGAAAAGGCAGTCTAGACGCGAACCTTCCGCTCAGGGAAAGGCCGAGCCTCACCTTTTGGGCCTGTCAGAAATCCCCGGAGGGCGGAAGCGTCGAGGGAGGCGGTAGATGACAGCGGGCGAGCAGTACGAGAGATTCGGTCACCTGGCTGGAGGTGTCCCCATCAGGCCTCACGGAGCTTCCCGGCCTGATGGCATGCTGACCGGTCCTGGGCTGCGGCAGTTCCCCGGAGAGGAGAGGTCCGTCTCCGAGGCCAGGGAGTGGGCACGTGCTCTGCTGGAAGGGCGCATGGCCGCCCCGCTCCTCGACGACGTGGTGCTGCTGCTGAGCGAGCTCGTCACCAATGCGGTCACACACTCGGACTCGGGAAGCACGAAGGCCGGTCCGGTGACCGTACAGGTGTCCTGCGAGGCCGAAGGCGTCCGCGTGGAGGTGCGCGACAGTGGATCGACCACCAGCTCGCGGACGATGCGCGTGCCGGACGCCGACGACGACGGTGGCCGCGGCCTCTGGCTGGTCGACCTGCTCGCTACCGCGTGGGGCGCGGATCAGGACACGACCGGCGGATCGGTCTGGTTCCGGGTGGCCGAGCACGTACGAACTGAGGTGATCCAGACATGGCGGTCATGAACGGTCTCCGAGACCGTCGTCCACCGCGACGTCCTCCGGCTTGAGATCCAGCCCCGAGGCTGCCGCCTGCAGGTCGAGCAGGATGGCGAAGTCCTCGTCCACCCGGCCGGTGCCGACGCTGGCCTGGACGAGCTGGGCGGTGAGGGCGGTGACCGGCATCGGCACGTCCAGGGCGCGGGCGGCGGCAAGGCCCAGGTCGAAGTCCTTGCGCAGCAGGGGTGGCGTGAACGTCGGCGTGTAGTCGAGGTGCACGAACGCCGGGGACTTGTAGCGGGTGAACGCCGAGCCCATGACGCTGTCGTTGAGGAACGCCAAGAAGGCGTGCCGCGGGACGCCGCCCTTCTCCGCCAGTACGGTGATCTCCGCCAGCGTCTGGGTCACCACGCCCAGCATCAGGTTGTGCGCGATCTTCACCAGCCGGGCGGTGTCGCCCTCCCCCACGTAGGTGACGGACCTGCCAAGCGACCGCAGCAGGTGGGCGACCTGGTCATAGGTCTCCCGGGGACCGGACACCACCAGGCTGAGCGCGCCGGCCCGCGCCACCTTGGGGTTGCCGCTGACCGGCGCGGCCAGGTAGGCGACGCCCTTCGCCGCACAGGCCCGGCGCACCTCGGCCGACGACTCCACGGACACGGTCGAGGAGTCGACCACTACTCCCGGCGCCGCGTCGCCCGTGAGCAGCCCGTCGTCGCCGAACAGCACCTGTTCGAGGACGGACGACGTGGAAACCGTCGTGAACACCACGTCCCGGTCGCGCAACGCGGCGAGCGACTCCGCGACCGACGCGCCGTGCTCCTTGAGCGGCTCAGCCTTGGCGATGGTGCGGTTCCAGGCGGTCACGTCCACACCGGCGTCGGCGAGCCGCGCGGCCATGGCGACTCCCATGCGACCGGTCCCGATCCAGCCGACCCGCGGCCTGGACCGGTTCGTCGTCGAGTCGGTCATCGAAACTCCTTGAGCGACTGTGGGTCCGGCCGTCCGCCGAGGCGATCGCGCGGACTTCCTCGGCATCCGCGCTCACCTGGAACTTCTCCCAGGTCAGCGCAGGTAAACCGTCTCGACAGCCGCCCCGAAGCGGACTCGTCAGCGCGGCCGTTACCGTAAGTCGTACTGCCGCGTGAGGGCCAGCGCCTGCTTCTCGTCCACTTGGCGCGGCAGACCGGCCATCTTCTCGCGTATGTCCTCCAGAATGTCGGCACCGGCGCGGACCACGCGGGAGCGGTGGAGTTCTAGCTGGGCGTCAAAAAGCTTGGCCGTCGGGCCCACCCAGATTCGGCCGGAGTGGAACTCCTTGTAGGACTGCTCGATCGCCCGGGTCGCGTTCTCGATGAGCGGGGTGATCTTCTGCTCTGCTTCGCGTAATGCTTCGTAGAGCGGGTTGGGCACCATGTCCGTCATCAGGTCAGCCATTCTCCTCGGTGCCGGCGGCCGGGATGAGCTTGGGGGCGATGAGCTTCATGAGGGCCACGACGTCGGCGGCGTTGTCGCGGCCCTCGACGCCCTTCACGAGTTCGATCGACAAACGCGCCTTGCCTTTCACCAGCATCGCGCCCGCCCGGGTTTCCTCATTCGGGTCCACTGTGTAGAAGCCGAAGCCGTCGGGGACGATTTCCGGTAGTTGCTCGGAGACTCCGTCGCGCAACTGATTCTCTATCTGGCCACGACTTCCGCCGGTGTCAAGCATGATGCGGAGTACTGCCCGACGCTCGCCGGTCGGCTCGAAGGCAGAGCAAGCGCCCACGACGGGGCGGTCCTCACCCGGGAGAGGGAGAGAACCGGTAACGAGTGGATCGACGACTCCGGTCACCCGCTCGACCGCCACTTTGGGAACATGATCGCATATGTAGGGTGGGGCATAAACCGTGGGCAGCGGGGTGGCGTCGACCTTGCTGGTTCCGCCCATGCAAGCGGAAGCACTGATGAGGGCGCATCCCAGGATGGCCATCCGACTGACTTTGATCACTGATACCGCACGAATCCGGTGGTGTAACCGTCGTCGAGAGCGGTTTGAACTCCGAGTGTTTTCCACGGGTTGTCCTCAGGACGTTTATAGAGCCAGGTGTGGTAGGCGTCGTAGCGTCGACCATCGCCGGCGCTCATCTCGTCGAACGACATCAGCGTCTTGCCGTCTGGCTTGAGGAAGTTGTTCGGTGCGCTGCGCGGATCGTCACCGGGTTCGACGTCGCTGAGTGACGCCCATGGGTGAGTCTTCGCGGGTGGGTCGGCCGCTCCGAAAAGACCATGGTCGAACATGGCCTGAGCAGTGAGTTGATGGACGAGGAACCGAGTCTGTTCGACGGTGCTGTTGGCGGCGAATACGGCTTCCTTTCGCGCGTTGCCCTGAACAGCGTCTTCGATCATGCCGGTCCACGCGCCCGTCACACTCGCCCCGATGGGCCATGACCCTGCTTGCGGGATAGCCAGACCGGTGTTGACCACGGCCGTGAGGATCTTCATGTTCCGTTTCTGGGTCTCGTCGAGCTCGTGCCCCTTCTCGATACGGGCGAGACCGGCCGCGTCGGTGATCAGGCCGAATCCCGCACCGATCTCCAGCCCTGCGGTGTTCAAGCTGTCGGCGCCCTGACCTGCGGCCACCTGACCTGCGCCATGGTTGAGGAGTCTGTCGCTCCATGCCGTTTGAGCCGAGGTCACCACTCCGAATGCCTTCTCGTCCTCCTTGAACGCCTCCTGCATCACGGCGCGGAGTTCGCCTTTGTTGAACCGTGCTCCCCAGTCCTCCCGCCCTGGGAGGTTCGGATAGTCCTCCATGAACACGCCTGGTTGTTCGAGGCCGACAAAGGCAACCCGGTTCACGTCGGATATGTACGCCGCCAGAATCCGCCCGATGGACCCGGCAGCCACCAAGGAAGGGCGCTCGTCCGCCTTGATCCGTTCAAATTGGAGATGCACGAGGTCGGAGGCGAGTCCGGCCGAGAGGTAGCCGCGCGACGGGTCCAGGGCGGTGCCCGCATGGTCGCGGAACGTCATCGTGGCCGCCTCCAGCGCCCGGCCCAGCGCCACACCACCGTCCTTCAGCGGCTTCTCCATCACGTAGAACCTCAGCGCCGACCGGTCGTAGGCAAAGAATTCCTGGGCCGCTTTCGGATGCCGGCCCAGCGCCTCGAAAACGTCCTTCATCGCGGACTGGTACATCGCCTCGGGCAAAGGCGTTCTCACCTGCCGGCCCGCGAACCACGGATCCTTTTCGGCCCGCGACGCTGAATCCACTTTCCTGGCCACGTACAGCAGAAAGCCGTGGTCGAACGTCCCATGTTTGAGCGCCCGCGCGAGCGCGAAGTACTCCTCCCGATCGAGGTCGGCCGTCAAGCTTTTCCGCCAGTCGGCGCCCAGGCGGGGACTCGCCGCGCCGAGAGCCTTGCTCAGAGCGGCTTCAAGGCGCTTCTCATCCCTTTGAGACACCGTCCTGCGCATGAGCGCCAGGTAAGTCTCCGGGCCGAGGGCATGCATGAGCTTCGTGACGAACTCCGGGTCCTGCGCTCGCTTTTCCAGCGCAGCGAGGACGGAGTCGCTGATCTTGCCGTCGGCGGAAAGGTGGCTGACAGCGGCGTAGACATGGGGATCGTTGAAGGCCTTGCTGTAGCGGGCCTCGTCGAACGCGACCATCCCATTGACAGCCTGGCCGGGAGCACCCCAGTCCGCCTTTTCGGCGGAGATGGTCTCCTTGCGCCGGCGTAATTCAGGACGCTTCGCGCTGATCCAGTTGGCGGCTTCTCTGAACGCGGTCAGGTATGAAGTATCCAGGTCGAACTGCTGAAGGGTACGCCTGATCTGCGGTTCACTGCTTTCGATGGTCGCGCCCGTACGGCCGAGAGCCGGCTCGAAAAGGTCCATCAAGCCGGGGTCGATGCCGGAGTAATCCCCGCCCAGATGAGGGCGTGGATCCGGAGAGCTCATGCGGGCCTCCAGCACGAACGGCGGGATGCACACTGACGGCAGGGCCAGCGTACTCCTGGGTCGGCCGCTCGTTGGATTCTCCGGTCACGACCGATATGGCCTTACTGCGGATCCGTCAGCCGATGGTACGTGAGCGAAGGCTCTGAAAGTTCAAGCGTATGAGAATCGAATACAGGGCCGGTCACGCCCTGACCGGCCGGTACCGTACACCCAGCTCGGCCGTGGGGTCATCGACGCCGAGGCGGTGGAGGTAGTGCGGCCGGCCACCGGGGAGGTCCAGCAGCCGGATGCCGTCGCCGAGCAGCACGGGCGCGATGTGCAGGTCGATCTCGTCGAGCAGCCCGCGTTCGAGAAGCTGGCCGCCGATCGTCGGCGAATGCACCTCGACGTTCTTCCCGCCGGCCGCCGCCAGCGCGATCCGTACCGCCTCGGCCACGTCACAGTCCAGGAAGGTGACGCCGTCGGCGGGCTTGGCGTCCTCGGGATGGTGGGTGAGCACGAAGATGGGTCCGGTCCAGGCGCCGCCGTAGACCATGCCGGGATCCGGGAAGGCGTCCCAGCCGCGCCGGCCGCCCAGGATCGCGCCGGTGGTCGCGACGTACTCCTCGATCGCGCCCGGCTGGGGTGAGATGCCGGTCATCATCCAGTCCATCTCGTGGTTCGGCCCGGCCACGAACCCGTCCAGCGACATGGTGAAGTGCCAGAGCACCTTGCCGTTCGCGGTCTGCTTTTCGATGTCGTCCACTGCAATCTCCTCTGCCGGCTGCTTGGCTCGTACGTATGGAGACCGCCTCCACCGCGGAACCTCATCGGTCCATACGGAGGGCATCGTCCCCGCGTCGACAACCACACCTACGACCGGAGCCTTACGCCTGCTTCACTGGGGACCCGCCGGGTGTTCGGCCTGTAGCGCGGCGCAGGTCTCGCTGACGATGTCCAGGAGCTCCTCGACCCGGTCGCGGTGGGTGCGGTGGCTGACGACGCACACCCGGATCATGTACCGGCCGTCGATCCGCGTACTGGACAGCAGCGCACGGCCCCGGGCCGTCACGCGGCGCAGCAGCTCGGCGTTGAAGGCGTCGGCGTCGCCTTCCCCTGGCACCCAGCGGAAGGCGACGGCGGTCAGGCTCGGTCGCCACGGGACCTCGAAGCCGTTCTTGCGCAGCGTGTCGTGCACCAGTTCGGCCAGGTCGAGCTTCTCGTCCAGAGCCTGGCGGAAGGCGTCGAGGCCGTGCAGTTTGATCGGCAGCCACAGTCGCAGGCCGCGGAAGTCGCGGGTCAGCTCAGGGGAGTATTCGGTGAAGTTGGGGATGTCGTCCTCGTCGCCGAGATCCTGCAGGTAGGCGGCGTCCATGTGGTGGGCCTGGCGCAGCAGGGCGCCGTCGCGCACCAGCAGCGCGCCGGTCCCGTACGGCAGGAACAGGGCCTTGTGCGGATCCAGGGTGATCGAATCGGCCAGTTCGATGCCGCGCAGCCGGGCGCGTCCGCGCTCGGTGAGCTGGAACGGGCCACCGTAAGCGGCGTCGACGTGGAACCACGCCCCGGCCTTTCTCGCGACGGCGGCGAGCTCGGCGAGCGGGTCGATCGCTCCGGTGTTCGTCGTTCCCGCGCTGCCGATCACGAGGAAGGGCCGCAGGCCGGCCTGCCGGTCGTCCGCGATCATCCGGGCCAGCGCGTCCGGGGCCATCCCCAGGTCCGGGCCCGCCGGCACGGCCCGTACGTGCGCGCGCGGGAAGCCCGCCAGCAGGGCCGCCTTGGCACAGGAGGCGTGGGTCTGGTCGGTGACGTAGACGGTGCCGTCGAGGAAGCTTTCGCCGAGCCGGGCGACGCGGGCGGTCACGATGGCCGAGAAGTTGGCCATGGAGCCGCCTGAGGTGAGGATGCCGCGCGCCTCCTCGGGGTAGCCGAACAGGTCGCAGAGCCAGCGGACGGCCGTGGCCTCGATCTGCGCGCAGGCCGGGGCCAGCTGCCAGACGGTGACGTACTTGTTCATGGCCGCGGTCAGGAAGTCGGCGAGCGCGGCGGCGTACAGGCCACCGCCCGGCACGTAGGCGAGATAGCCGGGCCCGGCGCTGGCGGCGCCGTCGCGGGCCGCCGCGTGCAGCGTGGACAGCAGGCCGGACAGCGGGCTGCCCAGCTCAGGGGCGGGCTCCCGCAGCACCCCCGCCAGGGCGGCGGAGCGAGCCGGGTCGAAGGCGGGCAGCTCCGGCAGGTCGCGCAGGAAGTCCTCGACGAAGGCCAGCACGGCCTCGCCCATCAGGCGCACCTGCTCCGGGCCCGGTTCCAGGGGGTACTGCGTGGCATCTGACATGATCCGTATCCTTACATCGCGCTTGTACCGGCCGAGCCCGCCGGACCGTGTCCGTACTGGGCGACCTGTCCACCGGCACTGTTGCCCACCAGTTGGTACGCGGACGTCCCGGGTGGTGGTGTGCACGGCGTTGATCGCCGCGAGGATCCGGCAGCGTCTCAGGATGGCGAGGCACGACTGAGGAAACAAGCAAAAAGCCAGGTCAGACGGCATCTGACCTGGCTGATCGTGTGTGCCCCCGGTCAGTCGTCCCAGCCGGGCGGGGGGCCGAGCGGCGCCTCGTCGCTGTCCACGAGCGTGCAGGCGGCGACGGGCCCGTTGGAGATGTTCGCCCAGATGCCGGCGGTCTTATCGTCGGCGGAGACGCTGAACTCCAGCACCGCCGTCTGCCCGGGCTTGATCGCGGCCGGGTCGATGCGGAACCCCGGTTCGTCCGTATTGGGCGGCCAGATGTGGAACGGCCTGCCGTCGGCCGGGTTCTGCGCTTCCTGCCGGGACAGGAAACTCGTGCTACGCGGCTGCGGCGAGCATCGCTTCCCTCCGGGGATGTAGTCGACGACCGCGTTGACTCCCATGCCTCGGAGGGTGGCCTCCAGCGGCTTGGGGTCCTTGGCCTGGTTGATGGTGATGGTGAGCGTCCCATCAGCGTTCTTCGACACCGCGTACGCGGGTGTCCCACCGCCGAGGAGCGTCGGGACGCCCACTGCCACCGCGACACCCAGGGCCAGCGCGGGGGCCAGGAGGGCGGGGCGGACCAGGCGCCGCCGAGGGCGCTCCGCTGACCTGCGGATTTCCACCATGACGAACTCCTTGAGTAGACGCTGCCGGCCGTTCGGGAGTTGCGGTTCCGCCTCGAACGGCAGCAACCCGGCCAGGGACTCGCGCTCGGCCTTGTTCATCGGTTCTCCTCCCGTACGGACCGGACCACGCTGTCGTGGTCACCCTTTACCTGTCGCGACCCGGAGGCCTGTTGCCGTTCCGCGGCGAGTTTCTCCAGCTTCTTGCGCGCCCTGGACAGGCGGGACCTGACGGTCCCCACGGCGACGCCCAGCGCCTGGGCCGCCTCGGCATGGTCGAGCCCCGACCACACGCAGAGCGCGAACACCTCCTGCTCCTGACGGCGCAGCGAGCCGTAGGCCTGCTGGATCGCGGCCAACTGCTCGGCGGCGTCGATCCGGCCGATGATCTGGTCGGCGAAGTCGGGGATGGGATCGCCTCTGGGCATCCTGGCCAGGGCGTCGTCGTACCGCCTCGCCGCCCGGCGCAGATTCCGCGCCACGTTGGTCGCGATCCCCAGCACCCATGGCCGCAGGGATCCGCCGTCGGCGTCGATCCGATGCCGCAGCCGCCACGCCTCGAGAAAGGTCAGCGACAGCACGTCCTCGGCGGCCGACCAGTCCCCGGTCAATCGGAAGGCGTGACTGAACACCGGCCGGGCCATCTCCTCGAAGAGCACCTCGAACGCCTCGGCATCCCCGTCACGTATCCGGGCGCGCAGTGACATGTCCATACACAAGCACTGTCCGACCGGTCATCCTCATTCCCGCCGGGTTTCCGCCACCGAGGAGGAGGCGCCGCGATCTGTCCGAGGGCCGTCCGCGAGTGACTCGCGGCGGTCAAACGACAGTACGACCCCGCCCACCTGTTCGCCGGCAACCACGACATCCGGCCTTCGCAGGGACGAGCGCCCTTCCCACGATGGCAGGCGGCGTGACCGTCAAGCCGGCCGTGTCACCGCCGCCCTGCGCCACCGGCGGTCATGGACGATCGCCATGAAGCCGATGACGAACAGCGCGACCGAGCCGGCCAGGGAGACGAAGAGCCCGTCGCTGACCCATCGGAGAACAGCCTCGTCAGAGTTCCGGACGGTGAGGAGCCAACTGGATCCGCAGAGAATCAAGCCGACCGCCCCCGGCACGACCTCGGCCTCGTTCGTCGTCTTGCCCGCGGTCAGTGCCGCGACCGCGAACATGGCACCGAGCCACGCGACGAAAAGCGGCGCCACGCCGGCATCCTCGAACCCGGTCACCTCCTCGATCGCCGAACCGCGCACCAGCATCTTGCTCCACGGCAGGAAAGCGCCGATCGCGATCACGACTGAGGAGACCAGAGCGGAACCGGCGAGCGCCCGGTTGACGGGCGGAGCAGGGGGCGGCATCGGCCGGCTGTGGGGATGAAACGGGGAATAGTGCGGACCAGGAACCTGCATGATCGCGATGGTACCCAGGCGTCCTATGCATTCCCTATCACCGCCCTCAGGCTGGCGATATCCGGTTGGGTCACCGCCGGGCGGGACCCTAGGCTCGACCGCCATGAGCGAGATCGACTACCTGGCCGTCAATCGCGCCAACTGGGACGAACGCGTGGCCATCCACGTGGCCAGCGACTTCTACGACGTCCCCGGTTTCAAGGCGGGCGGCGACCCGCTGCGGGACTTCGAGATCGAAGAGGTCGGCGACGTCGCCGGCAAGTCGCTGGCGCATCTGCAATGCCACTTCGGGCTCGACACCCTCGCCTGGGCGAGGAGAGGCGCCCAGGTCTGCGGGCTCGACCTGTCGGAAAAGGCCGTCGAGACCGCCACCGCCCTGGCCGAGGAGTGCGGCTTGGAAGCCCGCTTCGTGGCCGCGGACGTCTACGACGCCCCCGTCGCGCTGGGCGGCGCCTACGACATCGTCTACACCGGGATCGGCGCGCTCGTCTGGCTCCCCGACATGCGGCGCTGGGCCGAGGTGGTAGCCGCCCTGCTCAAGCCGGGCGGATTCCTGTACCTGTCGGAGTTCCACCCCTTCACCGACATGCTGGACGACGCCGAGGGATCGACCGTCACGTTCGACTACTTCAGGAGCGATCCGCAGATCTGGGACGAGCCGTACACCTACACCGGCTCCGAAGAACTGGCCAACACCACGTCCGTCCAGTTCCAGCACACCTTGGGCGAGGTGGTCTCCGCACTGGCCTGGGCCGGGCTGCGCATCGACTTCCTGCACGAGCACGACCACACGCTCTTCAGGCGCTTCGGCAACCTGGAGGCCCACGGCCCGGTCTACCGGCTGCCGGAGGGCCGGCCGCGCATCCCGCTGATGTTCTCCATCAAGGCGAGCCGACAGGGATCGGCGCCATGACCCGTCAGGACCTGCCCTTCCAGGCCGCCGTGTTGAGCCCGGAAAAACTGCCAGTGGTTCGCGAGGAAGTAATCTCAGTGCTTGCGGCCCTATCGGCCGTCATGGCGATCCGGATGTGGTCGACGCTGCCGGCCAGGGCGGCACACGATGTCACCGGCGAGAGCACGGAGGAGGCCGTGACCGACGCCTCGTCGTGACGGGTCATGACACACCTGTGAGCCTGCCGGACATGACCTAGACATGAACGTCACCGACACGGGGCCGCCGCGCACCCAGCGCTTCGCCCACCTCTACGAGCAGACGTATGCCGCGTTGCTGCGGTTCGTCGAGCGTCGCGTCCACCCCTCCCACGCCGAGGACGTGGTCGCTGATGTGTTCCTCGTCGCCTGGCGGCGCCTAGATGACGTGCCGCCGGCGGCGGAGGAGGCGCGGGCCTGGCTGTTCGGCGTGGCGCACCTCACTCTGCGCAATGGGCTGCGGGCCGACCAGCGGCGGCAGGCGCTCACCGTTCGCATCGCCGACAGCCAGCTGACCGGCGCCGCGGCGGCCGGGCTGGACCCCGAGTCGGTGGCACGCCGGCTCGACCTCGTCCAGGCGTGGCGGCGGCTCAGCCCGCTCCACCAGGAGGCGCTCGCCTTGGCCGTGTGGGACGGCCTCACAGCCCCACAGGCCGCGCGGGTGCTCGGCATTTCTCCCGTCGCGTTCCGGCTTCGGCTCACCCGGGCCCGGCGTGCTCTGCGCCGCCACGCCGACGCGGCCCCCGCCACTACAACCCAGCCCGTGGCAACCGCCACCGTGGACTCCCGGAGCATGCGATGAACGACACCCTCGACCACGCCCTGCGCGACTTCGACCCGGCCGTCACTCCCGCTGACCTGGATACCAACATCGACCCCAAGGCTCGGGCCCTGCTGGCCCGGGTGGTGGCCACCGACCCGATGGAGGCACCCGTACCGACGACCAGCAGCCCGCGCCTGCTCACCACCAGGCGCCTCACCGCTGTCGGCGCAGGGGTGGCCGTCGGCATCACGGCAGCGCTGCTGCTGCCCGGCGTGTTCGGCGGCGGCTCGGCGATGGCAGCGTGGACCGCGACGCCGCACACGGTGAGCGGTGACCGGGCCGCCGACGCCCAGGAGAAGTGCCTCGACAACGCCCGAGACACCGCCAAGCGCACAACCGGGCGCGAGCTCGGCTTCCGGCCCGTGGTGACCGAGGGCCGGGGGCCGTGGACGCTCGTCTACGTCAACGACGACAGCAGTTACCTGGCCGAGATCACTTGCCTGCTCCACGATGGCGACCTCGTCGGCTCGCACGGCAGCACACCGGGGCCCGACGCACAACCGCTTCCGCCGGTTCCCGCGGAGTCGGCGCGGGCCGCCCTCGGCGCGGTCATGAGCACGAGTGAGGAGAGCGTGCGTACCGTGACCGGCAGGGTCGGCGAGGACGTGGTGGGTCTGGAGCTCTCCACGGAGGCGAAAGGCAGCGTGACCGCGACCGTCACCGGCGGCTACTTCGCGGCCTGGTGGCCGGACGCGCCGACGACGGAGCAGCGCGAGAGAGTTTCACCTCGTGGCGGTGTCAAGAGCGTCACGGCAATCCTTCAGGACGGGTCACGGCACAGCGTCTCCCTCGAGGAGCTCACCGGCTGGACGAGCGCGCAGCTGAATACGTCTGCCACAGGCGGCTCCACACGCGACTGAAACCTGGCCACCCGCGGCGGCGCCGGCCTCACAATCCGGCGTCGCCGACGGGTGGAGCTTCGTTTCCCGGTTATCTGGCAACCTGGCGAATCAGGGCAAGCCAACGTCGCCTCCAACTCGCCGCCAGCGGTCCACAAGCTCAACGATGGTCGGCACGACCTGCGCCGACTCCTGTCGGTGTGCCCGCGGCTCAGGTAGCCCAATGGCCGGCACAGCGTGGAGGTGCTGCAGCGGCTCTACCACCGTTGCATGGCCGCCTACGACGAAGTGTCGATCGAGCGGATGGACCGCGCCCGAGAGGACGACCGATGATCAAGGAATCGCGCCATGACTCGCGCATCTCGTCTACCGGTGTCGCAGGATGGCAAGGTCACATGGATACGGAAACAAAGCAAAAAGCCAGGTCAGACAATGTCCGGCCCGGCTGATCGTGAGTGCCCCCTGTAGGATTCGAACCTACGCACCCGGCTCCGGAGGCCGGACGAATCTGTGTCGTTGACCTGCGGAAACGTGTCGTACGCGTCTCTTCCTGTACGCCTCCCGTACGTGATCATGATTTTGGCGTAGCCATACGGCCCCCGAAGGTGGCAACGCCGCCAGTAATGTATCCTCCGCCGTCGCCGGTTCGCGGAAGGATACGGTATGCCGACCACACTAAGTGGGCTACTGCTGTTGGTTGTGTTGTTGCTGCCCGGCCTCACGTATGTGACGGTCTGGGAACGACGTGCACCGAATCGGCACGTGTCGGCGTTTCGGGAGACATCGGCAGTCATTTTCTGCAGCGTTCTCGCTGATCTGACAGTCCTGGCGCTTTTCGCTCTCCTACACGCTCTCCTGCCTGGCCTTACTCCAGACGTGACACGCCTGATTCGTGAAGGCGACAAGTACGTCGCTACACACTATGCCTCCCTTACGCTCTGGGGCATCGGCATGCTGGCCACGGCAGTCGTTCTCTCCGCTTTGAGCGCCCTCCGCACTACTCTGGCCCCACATCCGTCGTCGCAATCAGCGTGGTGGCGCTTGTTCGATGCCCGGCCATCCGAAGTCGAGCGTGATAGTGGTCAGCGACCAATCATCAAGACGTGCTGCATTCTCGATGATGGTGCACAGATAGAGGGCACGTTGGCATGGTTCAATCCGGTGACTCAAGACATCGCTGATCGAGACCTAATCCTGGTGGCCCCCTTGGAATACACAATGCCGGATGGACGCCGCCAGCAGTTGATCAGCCATGCGGCATGCGTGCCCGCACGGCAGATACGCACCATCCTCATACGCTATGTCGTTGACGCTTCCGCCTCACCAGCTGAGGAGGTTCCGCCAGAGTCGGCTGTAACCCCTGAATCGGCAGCGCCGGCGGGTGAAGTGTCCACTGCCTGAGAGATAGAGGCGTTCCCTTGGTCAGGGGCAGGCCAGGCAACAGGAACCGGTCGCCCTTCGCGGAACTCCAGGCTCTCGGGGTCAATCGCCGTGTGCTCTAGCCGCGAAGCACTTGCATCGCGTTGGGGACGCTCGGTCAAGTCGCTCACCTTCCCTGGACGGCGGTAGGACAGAGTCCACGGTACCGCCACGACCCACACAAGCGCTCAATACACGGATCACCTGTCCACGTCTAGGCAGGCAGATGCCGGTTTTTACACTTGATGACAGATCATGTTACCTACTGGCGGATGGGGTCCGGTCCGAGCAGTATGAGTGCTTATGCATAGTGATCGACTTTTCAATGACGATCCTGTCGACGGATCGGATGACCTGCCTGACCTGCTCGGCCGGTCCGCATATGCCAAGGACCTTGCGGCAGTGCTTGATCGCGTCAGCCGTCATGAGAGCTCTAGCGTTCTCGCACTGATCGGTCCATGGGGTTCGGGGAAGTCGTCCCTTATTGCGATGACGCGAAGAAGTTTGATTGAGCGCCAAGCGCCCAGAGAATGGCTGATGGCCGAGTATAATCCGTGGTCTTATACGGACGTCGATACGCTTATCGCAGGCTTTTTTGCCGAAATTCGCGACGCGCTTCCAGAAGATGGGCGATGGAGTGAGACTCGTGACAAGATTAGGGAATTTGGCAAGTCTATAAAGCCGTACGCGGGTCTTATCCCTGGCGTCAATGGAGAGGCTGTTGAGGCGGCAGCTAATACTATCGCAGGGAACGCCAGTATGGCCAAAAAAAGAGATGCAGTTGCGCATGCTTTGAAAGAACTGAATCGGCCCATTCTAGTGATCCTGGACGATCTGGATCGATTGGAGCCGAAAGAGCTCTTGTTGGTCTTCAAGCTCGTGCGGCTTGTAGGAAGGCTGCCGAACCTCTACTACCTGTTGAGTTATGACGAGCAGACGCTGCTAGATGTGCTGATGCGGACCGACTTGGTGAGTGATCAGATTTCGCGCGCGCGTGATTACTTGGAGAAGATTGCACAAGTTCGCCTGGACCTTCCTGCCTTCCGTGAGAAGCAGAAGGGCGAACTTGTTGACGACATGCTAGATGCTATTCTTGGTCGCCATGGAAAAACTCTGACCGAGGAGGAGCAGTATCTTCTTGGGCGGGCATATTATGACCATATAGGATATCGCCTGTCGACTCCGCGAGCAGTTAACCGTTTCATGGCACAACTCGATGCCCTATATGGGCCAGCTGGCGAAGAGGTAAGTTTTTTTGACTTTTTTGTGATCACCTTCTTGCGCACTTTCGAGTCCGGCGTATACGCCATGTTGCAACGGTATAAGGACGATCTTCTCAACAACAATAACAGGGCATTGCTGGGTGGAGGTGCATCTCAAACACCTGCTCAACGACTCGCTATATGGCAAGAGAGGCTGGAGGTGGCGGGGGTTGCTAGAGACAACATGTCAGGTGTCATGTCGCTTCTCAGTGCGCTTTTCGTTCCGATTCAGTCTGCACATGACAACCTTTCCTTCGGCGGGCGAGATTTTGGAGAACTGGGTAAACAGCGGGGCGTGGGACACGTGGACTACTTCGATCGCTACTTCACGTTTGGCGTTCCGGAAGAAGATATTGCGGATCGAACAGTTCTGGTAGCCCTGCAGCAACTAGTATCCGAGCGGGCAGGTTCTGAACTGGGAATGCTCATCGACCGGCTTGTGACGGATACTGGAAGGGTGATCAGGAAGCTCGACTCTTTGAGGGAGCAAGGCGGCCTGCCGAGCGCAGGTGTGCTGCAACTTCTAGCCGACAAATACGGTGATCTACCAGATGATCACAGGCTCTTCGAAGATCCGAGGCGGATGTTCATCTACCTTGCCATGAACCTCTTCCGCGATCTGAATGCAGATCAAGGTGAGCTTGTTATCAGGGCGATGTCCATCAAAGACTCGGGGTTGCTTTTCACAGCCATTGCAATCACGCGATTTCCTGCGGCTGTGAGTGATGGCAATACTTCGCAGGATGGTCAAGAGCGACAACTAGCTTGGCTTTCGCAGGCGCGCGATGTGGTCCGCGGCCTCATTGTGGAGCGCTTGGCAAGCTACGGCGAGCCTCATGATAGAGATCGCTTGGAACTCTTTTTCAGTCTACACGCGGCATGGCGTATTCTCGCTCCTGAACAAGCTCGTGCGTGGCTACTCCAGCAAGTAGAACTCGAGAAGGTGTCACTACAGGATGCCGTAGGCAGCCTTGTTACTGTGTCCTACGGTGGCTCCACAAAGCCTCGCCATCGCATGGACAGTCTTGACCCTGCCAGTGTCGATAACGCCCTCGGAATCGAATTTGTTCTGCATCGACTCGAAAACGAGATAGACGCGGCCGATATGACTGCTACTCGCTATTCTGGGCTAGAGCCGTCGCCTGAGGGGCGGAGGACTTTTGCGTTGGCCGAGCTAAACCGCATAAGAGATGGTCGTCGAGCGAAGCCGGTTGATTAGTTTCGAAGTTTTCGATCCACGGTAACTGATGCGAGCTAGCCTACGTTGCTCAGGTTTCCAGTCTCGATAAGACTCGACCAACTGGAACCTCGTGCCAGGGCACGAACGTCGCTCGTAGGTCAGAGTTGGCAATGTGGTAGTCCCGGACTTGTAGTTGTCCGGGACTCTGCGCATGCGCCGGTGCGGAGGTTGGGAGTTTACGCCGCCTCGCGCCTCTCCACCCCGCAGAGCAGGTATGACCTTGCTGTCCGAGAGATGCGGAATCTCGGGCAAGCATCTAGAGCAGAGGTTATCCGCACAATCCGCAATTTGGATACGTCGAAGGAATCTTCGCAGGTCAAGTGGCTTGGTAACCGCGACCGTGCAATGATCTTGCTGGGCTGCAGATTATCGCAGTATTCCGCAGAATGCTGCCCGTTGAAGATCAATTACCAGACGGCGCATCTTCGAAGATCAGCTCTACGTGATCCCCGCGTAGGACCTTGCGGTGCTTCCGAGGCCCCGGTACGACCTCGAATACTGGAACACCCTCCGGCATGCCGCCGAACTCTCGCAACTCCGCGGATGTGGCCAGGTCTCCCCGCGTTCCGCAGATGTGTAGCGAGAAAAGCACATAGATCTGTGGCCTGAGCTGCGGAAATGCTTGCAGGCATGCTGATGCGGCGTGTCACTAGGTGCCAGCGTCGTGGCTGGTCAGGCGTCTGTG